>NZ_DJTL01000006.1:0-2744 GCF_002439205.1 Exiguobacterium sp. UBA6309
ATCATGAAGCGTAAATACAAATGGGGCTGACTCAAAAAAGAATGATGCGTCTTTTCACGCCCTTTCCTCAGGCGAGACACAAGCCAGTTTTCCTGCTTTATTCAAGCAGGAAAGCGGGTCTTGCTTGTCTCTGACAGCGCATAATGCGCTTTTTCCTGTAGGAGTGGCGTGTGACGCATCATTCTTTTGTTACGAGATAAGGGTGGCAGATCATCATTCTGCCACCCTTATCTTTGTAGAGACTGACTTTTGAATCAGTCTCATTTTTTAGGAATTGGCGTACAGGAGTTCTTCTTCTGTCGACGATTCTTGCTGGCGAGCAGGATCTTGAATTCGACCTGTCACTTCGGTCAGGAGACGGCGTGGCAAGAGACGGGACAAGGAAACCATGGCGCGGTTGCTTGCGCCTGGAACGACGACGCGGCGTCCTTTGAGCATCCCACGGTACCCGGCGAAGGCGACGAGGTGCGACGGCATACTCTTAAATGGTAGCGTGATGTTCGCCCGGTCGAAGAAGTTCGTATCGGTCGGTCCCGGGCAGAGACAAGTCACACTGACACCCGAGCCGTCGACTTCTGTCGCAAGTGCTTCCGAGAACGACAGGACATAGGCTTTCGTTGCATAGTAGACACTCATGTATGGTCCTGGCATGAAGGCAGCAACGGATGCGACATTCAAGATGCGTCCGAAGCCACGTTCAACCATTCCTGGTAAGAGACGTTTCGTCAAATCCGTCAAGGCGACGACGTTGACCTGGATCGAGTTAATGTCTTCTGTTGGATCGATTTCCGCAAAGCGTCCCGACGTGGCGAAGCCGGCATTATTGAACAATAGATCGACCGTCAATTCTTGTTCCTCTAAGTATTGCACGAGACGATCAACGCTGTCGCTTAGTGATAAATCAGCAGCGAATACATAGACCTTGATCTGATAGCGTTTTTCAAGGACCTGTTGAAGCTCCTTCAATTTTTTCTCATTGCGGGCAACGAGTACACAATCGAAGCCATCTCGCGCCGCGAGAACAGCGAGATCCAGTCCGATTCCACCCGATGCACCGGTAATCAGTGCCGTTTTTCGTAACATAGGACATTCCTCCATTCGAAATCGTGAATCTGAGTCTAGTGTATACCATTCCATACCGTTCCCGCGAATCCTGTTTCATAAGCATTTACTTTTCTTATCACTGGTTCAACCAGTATGATAGAACAGTAGAGGGGAAGTGGAACAAATGAGGAAAAAAGTAACCGTCGCCTTGTTGCTCGCGACGTTTTTAGCCGCGATTGAGGGGACGATCGTTGCAACAGCAACACCTGTCATGGCGAGTGAATTGAACGGGGCGAAATTAGTCAGTTGGATCTTTGCTGGGTTCTTGTTGTTCATGGCGGTATCAACACCGATTTACGGCAAGATGGCAGATTTATATGGTCGAAAACGGGTTCTGTTATTCGGGATCGGCGTCTTCACCGTCGCTTCGTTAGCCTGTGGACTCGCTCAATCGATGGAGATGTTGATCGTTTTCCGCGCCGTCCAAGGTATCGGGGCAGGAGCTGTATTACCGATCGCAATGACGATCATCGGAGATTTGTATACATATGAGGAACGAGGGAAAATCCAAGGAGTGCTCAGTGCCGTGTGGGGGATTTCGGGTGTCGCTGGACCACTCGTCGGTGGGTTCCTCGTCGAATCGCTTTCGTGGCGGTATATTTTCTTACTAAACGTACCGTTTGCCTTATTGTCGTTCTTCATGATCGTCGTTTACTACAAAGAGACGGTCCGTGAAACAGAGCGGAAAATCGATTACCGGGGCGCGTTATTGTTTGCGCTCGGGATGAGTGCGTTTCTGTACGGTTTATTGTCGGGGAGTGAGTCGGAGACGTTCTTGCGTCCGATCATTCTAGCGAGCTTTTTCATCAGTTTCGTGTTATTGTTCACGTTCCATCGGGTCGAGAAAAAGGCGAGCGATCCACTCTTACCACCAGCAGTCATTCGCCATCCGGTCATTTTCGTAATCAACTTAGCGGTCTTCTTTTCCGCCTGGGTGCTCGTTTCGATGTCAGCGTATATTCCGATTTTTGCCCAAGGGGTACTCGGGAAGAGTCCGACCGAAGCTGGTTTCATGTTGATGCCACTGTCGCTTTTTTGGACGCTGACCGCCATCATCGGTGGACGGACGATTGGTGTCGCCTCACCCCGGTATCGGACGATGACAGGAATGGGACTGCTGATCGTCGGTACAGTGATTTTATCGTTGATCACGCGCGAATCAAGTGATGTTTTCATCTATCTTGCCGTTTCGCTGATCGGAATTGGTTTTGGTCTCTCACAACCCGTCTTCATGGTCGTCCTGCAGACTTCCGTCGATTGGTCACTTCGTGGCTCAGCGACGGCCGTCAACTCGTTCTTGAGTACGACGGGACAGACGCTCGGTGTTGCGATCTTCGGTACGATCTTCAACCTATCCATCCTTCGTTCGTTTTCAGCGTCGGACACGCTCTCAGGGTACGCGATTGATCCATTTTTCCAATCGAGTACGGCAAAAACGTTCGGACAGGATGTGCAGTATGCGGCAGAAATCGCGTTATCACATGGATTACGTTACGTCTTCATCGGTGGCGTCCTTTGTGCGATTCTTGCGTTCGCGATGACATGGCGTTTACCGAAAGTTCGACCTGACGATCCACGATCTTGACACTCCCACGGCTAAAGCCGCAAGCCCACACCGTTGGTGAGGGTGGGATTCTCAA
>NZ_DJTL01000028.1:0-45310 GCF_002439205.1 Exiguobacterium sp. UBA6309
AAAGATAAGGGTGGCAGAATGATGATCTGCCACCCTTATCTCGTAACAAAAGAATGATGCGTCACACGCCACTCCTACAGGAAAAAGCGCATTATGCGCTGTCAGAGACAAGCAAGACCCGCTTTCCTGCTTGAATAAAGCAGGAAAACTGGCTTGTGTCTCGCCTGAGGAAAGGGCGTGAAAAGACGCGTCATTCTTTTTTGAGTCAGCCTTTTTTCATGGAGTCCGAACCTGTTATGCTGAAACTTTTTTGGAGAACCATTCGTATTGCCTACCGTAAGCCATTTTTTAGCAGAAAGGTCGTACGGTATGATTAAACGCATGTTTAACAAACGAAACATCAAATGGATGGTCGGTGGGGGGCTCGTTGCTTGTGTCGCCTTCTGGTACAGTGTCGGTATTTTCGTCAATAAAGGGGAGCGACCACTCGCTGATGGGACGTCACCGTATGTCATCGTCCTCGGCGCTGGTGTCAAAGGAGAAAAACCGTCGCAAATCCTACATAACCGGATTCAGGCAGCTGCGGCATATGGGAAACAACATTCAGAAGTCCGCTTCATCTTAAGCGGTGGACAAGGTCCGGATGAAGATATTTCAGAAGCAGAAGCGATGCGACGCGGAATGGTGGCGTCCGGGATTGCTGAAGAGCGATTGATCCTTGAAGCCGACTCGACATCAACGACGGAAAATCTACAATTTTCAAAGGCATTGTTGCCAAAAGACGTTCGTCGGGTCTCGATCGTCACGTCGGATTTTCACTTATATCGTGCTCGAAAAGAAGCACGGCAACTTGGTTTACAGACGGATGCGATTCCGGCTGAGACACCCCTTTCAGGAGTCCTTCGATTCGGAATGCGTGAACGCGTTGCGATCGTTGTTCAATTCCTACGCTAAAATCCCCGACAAGGTGAACATGTCGGGGAGAAAGAAGTGCATTGAGTGATTAGATGCCTTCACCTTTATGCTTTTCCTCAGAAGATTGAGAATCATTTGCTTGTTTGTTGGAAGCATCATGCTCAGCAGGTGGTTCTTCTTTGCCAAGTGCGACATCTTTCGCTTCGACGACTTTATTGCTGATAGAACTCAGGTCACCTTTTGTCTCGTTGACTGTATCCTTCACAGTCGAAGCATCAGACTTTACTGTTTCAAGTTCTGTGTTCACTTTGTCATAAACGTTTTGAACGTCAGACGCCACTTCTTGGATGATACTTGAAGCACTCTTTACCTGATTGATAACTTGTGACGCTTTGCCCGACGGATCTTCCTTGATGGAAGACGCGAGTGTCGAGACGGAATCCTTCGCACCACGTAAGCTTTGTTTCGTGTTTTGACGGGACGAAGAACTAAGTAGCGTCAATAGTCCGCCGACAAGGGCACCGAGCAACATCCCTGTGACGAGATTGATTTGACGACCTGATGATTCTTCCTGATCGAACTGGCGATTCGGATGTTCTGCGTGTGCTGTGTGTGGATCATGTTGAAGCTTCGGTTCCATGATGAACACTCCCTTGAGATAATATTTAACCATGATATGGATATACCCTTGTGAGTGAATCAAAAACATCTAAAAATAACATGTATTTGAAATGAATATAAAAAAGACCATCGTGTTATGATGGTCTAAGAGGTTCATTTGTTGGATGAATCATCATCATTTTCGTGACGAAGTTTTCGGTTGATTTCATCATAATCGATTTCGATATCATCCTTGTTGCCCTTGTAGCCATATCCTTTCGAAATGACGATGATCGAGGCGACCAAGACGAATACGATGATGAGAATGGAGACGACATATAACCACATAGTCCACTCCTCCTTTCGTTCACTTACTAGTATGACGGAAAACGCAGCTTCCGTCTAAACGAAATTGTAGGTTGTGTGCTAAACTGATGTCGGATAAACATGTTAAACGGAACGAGGTGACGGCGGATGAGTATTTTGGTCGTAGATGATGAGTTAACGAATTTATTGCTCTTAGAGCGATTGTTAGAAAATGAAGGCTATGACGTCGTCAAGGCGATGAGTGGGGAAGAAGCAATTGAATTGATGGAGGATCCGTTATTCATCGAACAGTTGGACGTCGTTCTCCTCGATGTCGAGATGCCAGGGATCAGCGGAATCGAGGCGACACGTTTGATTCGAAAACGATTTGGTCTTGATGAATTACCGATTCTGATCGTTTCCGGGCGATCCAACGAAGAAGATATCGTTGATGGACTGAATGCAGGGGCATCCGATTATACGACGAAACCGATCCGTAAAACGGAATTGCTCGCGCGAGTTCGTAACGCGATTGGTCTGAAACAAGCAATCGATGCACGAAAACGATATGAAAAAGTATTACAGGAAGACTTTGATTTGGCGCAAAAACTGCAACAGAGTGTGCTGAGTGCCAATATCGAAGACGATGAGATCCGCATCATGGCGACCTATATCCCGTCTAAGAAACTAGCGGGAGACATGTATGCCTGGTATCGCATCTCTCAGAATAAATACGGCATCATCTTATTTGACGTCATGGGACACGGTGTCTCCTCTGCATTGATTACGATGGGGATGAGTTCAATCTTGTTTGAACTCGTGCACCGGATTGGTGATCCGGCTCAAGTGCTTGAAGAGTTGAATCAACAGATGAGTCGACTGTTTCCGGGAGATGAGACAGAAATCTATTTCACGGCTGTCTACCTTTATATCGACTTAGATGAAATGAAACTCAGCTATGCGAACGCGGGGCATCCACCTGGTTTGTTGCGGATGAACGATCAAATCATTCCGCTTGAGAATACGGGACTTCCTGTTGGTATGTTCGAAGACTCGACGTATACGAGCAAGACGATCGACATCGTCTCACCCGGATGTGTTTACCTGTATACGGACGGATTCATGGAACTCTATAGTAAAGGCATTGATGAAGGAATCTTCGCCATCCAGAACCTAATCGAACAACAAGGACCGAACATCCATCAGTTGATTCAACCGGATCAGAGCGATGAAGCGGATGATCTTTGTCTCGTGACAGTCGAAATCAATTAACATGTAAATGAAGAAGACTCAGCGACAGAAACACCGTCACTGAGTCTTTTTTGAGTCATACAAGTCTTGCGCTTACTTGAACTAGAAGAACCTTCTCCGCCATAAGATGAATGCGGCAAGACCAGAGAAGAAGATCATCATGCCGAAGACAATCCAAAAACCGATGACTTCTCCTTCCCAAGGGACATGGACGTTCATTCCGAACATCCCAGATATCATCGTCGGAATCGAGATGACGATCGTAATCGAGGCGAGGAACTTCATGACGAAGTTGACATTGTTCGAGATAACGGAACCAAATGTATCCATCGTCGAACTGATGATGTCTTTATAGATTTGTGCCATTTCCATTGCTTGCCGGTGTTCGACGAAGACATCTTCGAGTAAGTCTTCATCGTCTTCGTGTTTCTCAAGACTCGGTGTCTTGATGATTCGGTCGAGGACACCATCGTTCGATTTCAAGGATGTCATGAAATAGACCAATGATTTCTGAAGGTTCATGAGTTGAAAGATTTCTTGATTTCGCATCGAACGTTGTAATTCTTCCTCGAGTTCATCCATCCGTCGATCGATTTGGCGTAGGAAACGGAGATACGAGGAACTGACTTTATAGAGTATCTGAAATACGAAGCGCGATCGATAATTCGTCCGGAATCCTCGCAACTTACCACTCGAAAATAACGTCAGGACATCGAGCTGTTGCGAACAAACGGTGATGAAATGACGGGATGTCACGATGATACCGAGCGGAATCGTATTATAACGGCGTCCTGATGATTCTTCTTCGATGTAGGGAACGTCGACGATCATCAGTAGACCTTCTTCATCTTTTTCAAAACGTGGTTTTTCTTCCACGTCCAAAGGGTCATAAATGAAATCCTCTGGAATATTCGTAGCAGCGATGACTTGGTCGGCTTCATCCTTGGTCGGATTGACAAGATGGATCCAGGAACCTTTCGTAAACTCCTGTATCTCGTTGACTGCCCCAGTGACATCGCTTCGATAAATCGTCAACATATTGTCTATCCCTCCTGCTCTTCACTGTCTCATTATAGAAATAGAAACGATGGCGTGTAAATGATTCTCCGATTTTTTTTTACGAAGATTAGTGATAAGATGAAAACAGAGGAGGGGAAGACATGCCTTTTTTTAATGCTAAGAAGCTCGAAGAACTTCAATCGATCGCGGGTGGGGATCACGCGTTCCTTCAAAAAATCGGAGAGACGTATATCGCGCAGTTCGATCGAAAGTTTCCTGAACTAAAAGATGCCGTCGCTAAGCAAGATGCTGAGAAAACTGAAAAGCTCGCTCACTTGCTAAAAGGTGCTTCCTATTCCGTTGCCGCTGACGATTTAGCTGATGATTTCGAACTGCTTGAAAAAGAAGCAGAGTCCGGTTCAATGACCGGAACACAAGAAATCGTCGATCGGATTGAGCAATGCATGGTGGAATTCCGTGTCGTCTGGCTCGATGTGTTTACTGGGAAAAATCTTGACGCCCTGCGTTGAGCAATCGAATAGATCAAAAAAGCCGACATGCTGTCGGCTTTTTTTCTTATAAGACGTAGGAATCAACCGTTTCGATCAAACGACCGATTTCTGGTTTCGTGATTTGTGCATTGACACCAACGGATTCACCTTTATGGCGTAAATCGTCGGAAATCAAGGAAGAGAAGACAATGATCGGCAGTTCTGCATAACGATCATCTTCACGGAGTCGTTTCGTTAAATGAAGTCCATCCATCTTGGGCATTTCAATATCCGTAATCAGGAGATCACAGTTACTTCCTTGTTCGAAAGCATCGAATGCGTCTTTCCCATTGATGAACCACTTCAGTCCGTGGTAACCGGCTTCCTCGAGTGTTTCGATGATCAACATCCGGAGCATTTCCGAGTCTTCGGCAATCCAGATGATTTTATCGGACCGGTCACGGGACTGGACGCGACGTCCTTCTTCGCGGGCGAAGATATCCTTGCGTGAGAGCTCAAGGGCAATTTTTTCATAGTCGAGCAGGATGATCATCTTGTCTCCCGTTTTAACGACACCATTCGTTAACCCTTCGATGCCACGAGCGAGTTCGTTTGGTGTATCGATCTGCTCCCATGAGATACGGCGGATTTCCGTCACGGAATCAACGCGTAGGACACTCTTTTCTCCATTGAATTCACAGATGATCAGTCGATCCTCGGTTGCTTCGTCGTGGGGAACACCGATGACTGTAGGCAAATCGATTACCGTCATGACTTCGCCGCGGAGTTCGATCAATCCTTTGACAGCATCCGGTGTACCCGGAAGTGGTGTCATCGGGAGCGGAACGATGATTTCCCGAACCTTCATGACGTTGATACCGAACGTATACGGACCACAATGGAAGATGACGATCTCGAGTTCGTTCGTGCCGGCTTCTAATAAAATATCGTGCTGATTGTACATATGGTTGTGCCCCTTTCCATTACCTTCACTTCACTTCTGACTAGTTATCGGCATGCTACGTTAAAAATTCTAGTTCTGAATCGACAAAAAAATTGTTGTAATCGCTTTCATAATATGTTAAGCAAAAAGTTTGGCATTTGTCAGACCAATTGATTACAATAAGCTATGCAGCCACACACTGAAATGAGAGAGATAAAAATAAATGGAGGTAGAGTGGAATGACTACAGCAACAACCTACACATTTTTACTAGATGGAAAATGGCATGAAAGTGAATCAAAAGAGACGATTGAAATCTCTTCACCATATAAAGAGGATCTTGTCGGTCGTGTTCAAGCGATGACAAAATCAGAAGTCGATCGTGCCATCGCTTCAGCGAAAGCGGCACAAGCAGAGTGGGCAAAACAACCAGCGAACAAACGGGCTGAACTGCTTCACGCTTGGGCAACGGAACTCGAGAAACGTGCGGACGAAATCGGTGAAGTCATCATGCGCGAAGTCGGTAAAGGACGTGCAGATGGCGTCAAAGAAGTCAAACGGACAGCTGAAATCATTCGCTACACTGCGGAAGAAGGTCTCCGTTTCGACGGTCAGATGATGCAAGGGGATTCGTTCCCAGGCGGTAGCGCGAAAAAAATCGCGATCATCAAAAAAGCGCCACTCGGTGTCGTGCTTGCCATCTCACCGTTCAACTACCCAGTTAACTTGGCAGCAGCGAAACTCGCACCTGCACTCATGACAGGGAACGCCGTCGTCTTTAAACCGGCAACACAAGGTTCAATCAGCGGTATCTTAATGGTTGAGGCGCTCGTCGCAGCCGGCCTTCCAGCTGGACTCGTCAACATCGTCACAGGTCGTGGATCAGTCATCGGTGATTACTTGACAGCTCATCCGGGAATCAACATGATCACATTCACAGGTGGTACAGGAACAGGACAACATTTATCACGTCAATCTGCAATGATTCCACTTGTCCTTGAACTCGGCGGAAAAGACCCAGCACTCGTTCTTGAGGATGCGAACCTGTCCCTTGCAGCAGATCACATCATCAGTGGTGCATTCTCTTACTCAGGTCAACGTTGTACAGCAATCAAACGTGTCTTCGTTCTCGATCACCAAGCGGATGCGCTTATTGAAGAACTTAAGACTCGAATTGCAAAATTGACAGTCGGTTCACCTGAACAAGAAAGTGTCGTCGTACCACTCATCGATACGAAATCAGCGGACTTCGTCGAAGGCTTGATCATGGACGCAACAGACAAGGGCGCAACGCTCGTCACAGGTGGCGGACGTACAGCGAACTTGATCGAACCAACACTTCTTGACAACGTGACACGTGACATGCGCGTCGCTTGGGAAGAGCCGTTCGGACCAGTTCTTCCAATTATTCGTGTTAACTCGGTCGACGAAATGATCGCATACTCGAACGAATCAGAATACGGTCTTCAAGCAAGTGTCTTCACGGAAAACATCGATGCTGCGTTTGCGGTAGCGGACGCGCTTGAAACAGGTTCTGTTCAAATCAATGGACGTACAGAACGTGGTCCTGACCACTTCCCATTCATCGGTGTTAAATCATCGGGTCTTGGTGTTCAAGGTGTCGGACGTAGCTTAGCTTCGATGACACGCGACAAATTAACAGTCCTCAACTTAAAATAAGTTTTTGACCGACCTTTCAATCTGCGGAAAGGTCGGTTTTTTGTGCATCCATTTCTTATACTCTAGCGTAAGCTAGACAACAAATATCATCCGTTGACGCACAAAGTTTGGCGCTATAGCTTCATTCTCTCTATAATGAAAGAAAATGGACGAGAGAAAAGAGGCGTGTAGGCATGACTGTATCAGACGAAATCATCCCGATTCCGATTCCCACACCATTTCCTGTAGGGGACGTGAACTGTTTTGTGTTACGAACGGAAGGGGAAAACATCCTCATTGATTGTGGACCCGATACACTCGAGGCGTGGCAAATGATGCAACAGACGCTTGCGCGACACGATTTGAGGGTTGAGGATTTAGATCGTGTCATCGTGACGCATCACCATGCGGATCATGCTGGGATGGCACATCGATTTTCAGAGAAAGGCATTCCTGTCTATGGACATGCGCGGTTGCGCCCGTATTTGGAACAGGACGAGACGTTCCTAAACAATGGGGACGTGTTCTTACGTCGACTGGCGACTTCATTTGGTGTTCCGTCAGCGATTCAAGAGATGTTACCGAGCTATCAATCTGCCTTAAAATGGCTTGGAAAAGGTCAACTTGATTTCATATTAAAGGAAGGCGACGCAATTACACCTTCTGGGCGATATCGCGTCATCGAACTGCCAGGTCATGCGAGTGACCAAATCGGAATTTTAAGCGACGATGGTATATTGTTCGCGGCGGACCATTTGCTGGACCGGGTCGAACCGAACCCGTTGCTTGAACAACCGCAACCGGGTGATGACGTGCTCGTGAAACGACCCGTTCTTGCGTATCTCGACTCCTTGGAAAAACTACAAGGAGAACAGATCCGAATTGCGTATACCGGTCATGGTGATCCGATTCGCGATGTCGCGGCACTCGTTGAAGAACGATTGATGCAACGCAAGGCACGCGGCGATCAACTGTTGAAGTATTTTTCAGAAGAGCATACATTATTTGAATTAGCACAAGTGACGTATGGGAATCGATTAAAAAAATCATTCCCACTCGTCATGAGTGAAATGAAGGCACGTCTTGATACGCTTGTCGCACGTGGTGCGATTACGGTTGAGAAACGATCTGGTATCCTCTACTATTCGAAAATGGAGGAAGTTTAATGCAACTCATCAACCGGACAATCGTCATCACCGGTGCTTCAAGTGGACTCGGGGAAGCACTGGCGCGCACTCTGCATAAAGAAGGGGCAAACTTGATTTTAATCGCACGACGCGAGGATCGATTACAAACGTTAGCGTCTGAACTCCAGGCAGACTACCTGGTCTACGATTTGGAAGAGGCGCCCGAAATGCTTGCGAAAACACTCGCAAATCGTTATGGACGGATCGATATTTTGATTAATAACGCAGGTTTCGGGGAATTCAGCTTCCTAGACGATACCTCGATTGAAACGATTGAGTCGATGCACCGGATCAATGTCTTAAGTCCGGTTCGTTTGACAAAAGCCTGTCTGCCATTACTGAAAGAAGGTGGCATGATCGTCAACGTGGCCAGTCAGGCGGGGAAGTTGCCGACACCGAAATCAACGATCTATTGCATGACGAAAGCAGCGATGTTGCAGTTTTCGAACGCGTTACGTCTCGAGTTACGTCCAAAAGGCATCCACGTCATGACGGTCAATCCAGGACCGATCGCGACAGAATTTTTTGTCCGTGCGGATGTCGACCGGAAGTATGAGCAAAATGTCGCTTCTATCGTCCTATCGAAAGAACGACTAGCTTCTACTGTCGTCCGAGCAATAGAGCAGCGTAAACGTGAAGTCAATGCACCATGGTGGATGGAGCTATCGGCAAAAGGGTACGGCGTGATGCCACGGTTGATCGAGTGGTTAGGAAAACCGGGCTTCGATAAAAAGTGATGACGGAGGAGAACGACAAATGAAAACAAAGGTAATCAGCTTTCTTGCCCTAGGTACGCTGCTCGCAGGCTGTGGAACACCGGATGCGACACCGGAACCGAAGAATGTCTTAGGGACTTCTTATCAGACGATCGAAAAAGAAGCGGAAAAGTCAGCGGTTCGGATGTATATGTGGGGCGGCGATGACGGCATCAATGCCTACATCGATGAATACGTAGCACCGCGTCTGAAGAAGGAACACAACATCACATTAGAACGGATTCCGATCGAGACGGCGGATATCATTCAAAAACTGCGTGCTGAGAAACAGGCAGGTAAGGAAAAAGGTGTCATCGATGTCGTCTGGATCAATGGCGATAATTTTTTAAATGCTAAAAAAGATGATTTACTGTATGGAGAGATCACAAAAGTCCTCCCGAACACGAAATATGTTGATGCTGCCGCACAGAGTTCAGATAGTGGTACGAAAACAGACGGACTTGAAGCCGCATGGGGAAAAGTCCAATATACGTTGCACTATGACGCAGCTGATGTAAAGTCGCCACCAAAGGACTTACAAGCGTTGAAGTCTTGGGTCAAGGAAAATCCAGGACGCTTCACGTATCCAGAAGTGACGGATTTTACAGGAAACGCCTTCGTCCGTCACGTCATGTATGGTGTCGAATCGAACGCGACCCTAAAAGACCCAAAAGCAGACTTCAAGAAGACATGGGCTTACCTGAACGAAATCAAACCGTACCTCTGGAAAAAGGGGAAGACGTATCCGAAGACGCTTGCGCAACTCGATCAGTTATACGCGAAGGGAGACGTCGACTTCACGATGGGCTTCAACGAACGACGGGCAGAACAAGAAGTGAAGTCAGGAACGTTTCCGAAACAAACGCGTCCGATTGTTTTGAAGGATGGCTCAATCGCATCGACCCATTTCCTTTCCGTACCATTCAATGCACCGAACCCGAGAGGTGCACTCGTTACGATCAATACGCTGTTGTCACCAGAGGCACAATTGAAAAAATATGATGCGACTTACTGGGGCGATGGAACGAGTCTCGATTTGTCGACACTTGATCAGGCAGAACAAAAGCAGTTCGCTGATGTACCGGCCGCACCGTCGACACCGAAGCCGAGTGTCTTTGAAGGGAAAGTCCGGACGGAACTAGATCCATCGGTCTTCGAGATGATCCGTAAGGAATGGCCGTCTCGTGTGGCGCGGTAACGTATATCCTGCTGCAATTCTGATGGCAGGGATGGTCTTATACGGGCTGTGGGTCAGTGTTTCAATGACGTCACCCGCCGACTATCATGAGCTACTGACGGATGACGTCTTTTTAGAGAGTCTAACCGTCAGTAGTTACGTGGCCATCGTCAGTACGGTGCTCGCGCTGATCATTGGTGTGGTGCTCGCAATGCTCTTGAGCAGAACAAGACTAGCTGCGTTACTTGCGATTCCTTTATTCATCCCTCATCTAGGAGCAGCATACCTCGCGATTCTCTATTTGAGTGATGTGCCTGTCATCGGACCGCATGAAGGGAATTATTTTAATGTCATCTTGACGTATCTGTATAAAGAAATTCCGTTCGTGTTTTTTTATCTCTTACCGGTGGTCCGGCGCCTTGATTCGCGTTATCAAGAACTCGGTATGATGCTCGGTTTATCACCAGTGCGCCGATTCTGGCATGCGCGGGGTGTTTTCCTACTCGTTCCGATGCTTGAGGCAGCATTTATCTTGCTTGCCTTCATCCTGTTCGCATATGAGATTCCAGCACTGCTCGGCGTGACCTATCCAAAATTACTTGGCGTCTATGCATTCGATTTGTATACACAAGGCGATTTATCGGAGCAACCACTCGCTTTTGCAATGAGTGTCGTCTTGACGGGAGGACTCTTCCTCCTGCTATTGCTTATGACTGGTTTGACACGCCCACTGGCAACGAAGATCAGTAGGGGGCGAAGCGAATGATAAAAAAAATCAGTGTGACTGTATTCGTTGTAATCCTGTTCATCGTTCCTTTAATTGGTTTGATTCCAGGAGAGTGGAATTGGAATCCGCGCCTAGAAGCGACGCTCGGCACGACCGTCGCGATGATTTGTGCCGTCGTATTGTTGAATCATCTCTTCGGGTACATGGCAGGAAAAGCGATTGCCTTTCAAACGGGGAAACGGATTCGTATAGCAGAGTTCTTGATTAGTTTGCCGCTGTTCGTTCCCGTGTTATTGCTATCATTCGGTCTCTATTTGACATGGATCCGTCTTGGTTTGGCAGATCGATTTTTTGGTGTCCTGCTCGTGTTGCTTCTGCCGACCTTGCCGTATACAGTTCGCTTGTACACGAACGGATTTCAGGCGCTCGGAGAACGGATGCTTGAACAGATGGTCTTGATTGAGGGGAACCGGTTCAAGCGTTGGTTCTATTTGACGGGACCGATGCTTCGGTCGACGTTACAATCCGTGACGCTACTCGTCACGGTGATCACGATCAGTCAGTATGCACTAGTTGCGTTGATTGGTGGTGGGATCGTCCGCATGATATCACTCGAAGTATTCCCGGCGTATTCTGGTAATTCGCAAGGGGCGGCGCGTCTAGCGACACTCTGGTTGATCGGGGTGCCCATTCTCTTTTATGCTGGACAAGCCGTTATTTTTTCTAGTTGGATACGAATCGTACGGAGGCGTTTAAATGGAAGTCACGATACAACAAGTCAATAAACGATTTGGAACGAAGCATGTGTTGTCTGATATCGATTTAAATATCGCATCTGGACAATGTGTGGCTTTAGTTGGACCGAGTGGTAGTGGGAAAACGACGCTTCTCCGCCTGATTGCGGGTCTCGAACGTGTGACGAGTGGAGTGATTCAGTTCGGTGACCGAGATGTGACTGTTCTTTCACCGAATCAGCGAGGTGTGACGATGATGTTTCAACGGTCGCTGTTGTTCCCACATTTGAACGTCGAACAGAACATCCGTCTCGGTGCCAAACAATTAACACCGATCGAGCTCGAATCCTGGTTACATCGCGTCGGACTCGAGGGAAGAGGAAAAAGTGCTGTTCACGAATTGTCAGGGGGCGAACAGCAGCGGGCGAGTTTAGCTCGTGCGCTGGCGAGTCAACCGGACTTCTTGTTGCTCGATGAACCGTTCTCGAGTCTAGATGTACCGAGACGACGGGAACTACGGACATTGATTCGGAAGTTGACCGAGGAACAAGGTGTCACGACACTCCTTGTCACACACGATCGGGAAGAGGCAATGGCGATGGCGGATATCGTCTATGTCTTAGAACAGGGGCGAATCGTCGATCATGGTACACCGATTACGCTGAGCCAGACCAGCCCGTTTTTTGGCGAAGGCATTCAAATTGAAGAAACATGGCATCCGTTGACGGCAGTCAACTTGGTCTCAAGACCGACGAAGGAGACGGATGAACGTGTTACGATTACGAAAGAACTCATTCAATACGGTGTTCGATTCTACGAAGTCGAACGAGCATCCGGAGAACGACTCGTGCTCTCTTCAGATGAGACGATTCATGAGAAAGAAGGCTATATCGTTAGAAAGGAGGGGTGACATGTTAGATACGCGTGCGCGTAAAATCGTTCAACCCCTATTTGATCAAGGGGCGACCTTATTTAAGAAAATTGGATTATCGGCGACACAGGTGACGATCATCTCCGGCATCATCGGTGGTGCGACGGGCTTTTTCGTCTATAACGATATGATGGGAACGGCGATTGTCTTATTGTGGATCTCGGGCATGCTTGATGTCATCGATGGAACGATGGCACGAAAAGAAAAGACGACTCCAATCGGCACGATTCTCGACCTTGTTCTCGACCGGATCGTCGAGCTGTCAGTGCTGATTGGTCTTGCACTCCGATTTCCGGAAACGCAGGCCGTTATTCTGTTGCTCGTCGCATCATTCGTCATTGGGATGACGATGTTCCTTGCAATCGGAGCGGTCAGTGAAAATTACGGCTACAAGTCGTTTCAATATCAACCGGGACTGGTCGAGCGAACGGAAGGGTTCTTATTCCTAACAGCGATGATCCTGTTCCCAAGCGCCATCATTTGGATCGCAATTGTCTTTTTGATCGCTGAACTCTATACGGTTGGAGAACGATTCCATCAAGCATCGAAGGTGTTACGATGAGTGAACAAGAGATGATCATGACGGTGGACCGTGCTGGGAATCCGCTCGGACCGCGTCCGCGATCAGAAGTCCACGCAAAAGGTCTATGGCATGAAACGTTTCATTGTTTCGTCTATGATCCAACGCAGGACGTCGTGTTGCTCCAGCAACGTTCTGAACAAAAGAAGGACTTTCCGGGAATGCTCGATATCACGGCAGCCGGTCATCTGCTCGCAAATGAGACGGTTGAAGATGGTGTCCGGGAACTCGAAGAAGAGATTGGTTTAGCTTATACCTTTGATCAACTAATACCTCTTGGAGTTCAGGAGGAGGAGTTTCGGGATGCGACACTTTGGGATTGTGAACGATGCCATGTCTTTCTTGCTCGAAGTGATCAAGCGATAGACGCATACGTCCTCCAGGAAACAGAAGTGAAGCGATTGATTGCTTTTTCGATCGAGCAGTTTGAGCGAATCGCTGACATGTCCATCGAGCGTATTCAGGACACGACAGGCGAGTGGTTCGATCGTCGTCAATTCGTTCCGCATCCTTCTTCTTACTGGAGACATGTACGACAGGGAATCGAGCAATTACGTAAATAGAAAGAATGGGAAAGAAATAACGCATGAAGACCTACGATCGAATGTGATTTCGCTCGTAGGTCTTTTTTTAATCGTACATTCGTTCGACGCAAGAGTAGCGAAATTAAGATATATTTGAGATAATTAAGTATATATACAAAAGAAGGAAAGAAGGTGCAGCCAGTGGCATTACGATTTGCACTACTCGGGCTGCTGACCCAAGGGGAAGCGACCGGTTATGATTTGAGCGCGACTTTTAAAAAACAGATGATCCACTTCTGGACCGCACATCATACACAAATATACCGAGAGTTGTTAAAAATGGAAGAGGCAGAACTTGTGACGAGCGTTCATATCGTTCAAGAAGATCTGCCGGATAAGAAAGTCTATTCGATCACGGATAAAGGGCGGACGGAGCTCGTCGAATGGTTACGGACACCAAATGAATTCAAACCGAAGATGAAGGATGAGAACTTGATGCGGGTCTCGCTCCTGCATCTTCTCCCACCAGAGGAAGCTGTCGCTTATCTAGAAGAATCGAAGCGACACCATCAATTTGCCGTCGAGATGATGCAAAGTTGGCGTCACGATCATCTCGAGAACGGTGCGACACTAGGTGAGACCTTGACGAGTGAATACGGCTTGCGTATGATGTTGAATTACTTGGACTGGTGTGATTGGGCAATTGCGGAAATCAAAAAAAACGGAGCGAACGTCTAACAAAACTGGCTCGACTGTCATGTAGATGGCGGATTCGATCCAGTCTTGTTTTTGATGTGATGAAGTAAGGAGTTAAACCATGTACTTTAATGATTACGAAGACTGGATCGAAGAAGAGGCAGAAGAGTTATTTCACCTACATGAAGAACCGTTGACGCGAGAAGCGACGTCGTATTCGCAATTTACGGCGTATGTAGAGGAGGCACTCCTCGAGCCATTATTATTCAAATTGCGCTGGCTCGGAGAAGCGGAAGAAGAGGAGATTCTAGAACAGGCGGATCCAACCGTCTGGAAAAATGCTTCGGGCAATTCGGAAGCCTCACTTCGTCGAGATGTATTACGACGAGTCGTCGAGCGAGACTTGACGGCGCATATCCTTGCGTACCTGACACCGATTCTTGAAGCGAGACAAGCCACTTATGAGGCGGAATTGAAGCAGCTTCAATTGGCGCATGCTGAACAAATAGATGAGGTCAAACAACACGAGCAACAGATTGAACTCGGACCGCCACCTGAGAAAATTAAAAAGTGGTGGTATTTCAAAGAAAAAGAAGTAGCTCGTTCCTTTACAGAGGAAGAACGATCTGCGCTACAGGCACAACAGCAACAACTCGAGGACGAGTTAAAGCGACTCGAACAAAAAAAACGTGAGACTGAAGCTGATCTCGAACGATTGGATTCACTTCACCGATTGTAATTCACGCCAAAAAAATGGAGCAGACGACGTTATGTCGTTTGCTCCATTTTGTATAAAGGTATCGTATTAAGCTTGTGTCGCAAGTTTCGCAAGGACAAGTTTCGCGACCGCTTCACTTGAAGCCGGGTTTTGTCCTGTGACGACGTTGCCGTCGATGACTGCGAATTCCTTACCAGCATCTGATGTCAGGAAAGTAGCGCCTTCACCACGAAGTGTCGTCTCAAGCAAGAATGGTACTTTATCTTCGAGACCTGTCGATTTTTCTTCTTCGTCTGTGAAGCCGTTGATTTGACGACCTGATACGAAAGGTTTGCCATCGATCATGACGTGTGCGAAGGCCGCTGGACCGTGACAGACCGATGCGACGACGCCATCTTTTTTGATGACAGCTTCAATGGCACCTGCCACTTGTGGGTTATTCGGGAAGTCGACGACCGCACCGTGACCACCTGGGAAGTAAACAGCATCAAATGATGCTGGATCGACTTCTGAGAGTGCTTTCGTGTCGTGCAACGCACGACGTGCATCTTGGAATTTCGGCAAGATTTCTTTGACAATCGATGCTTTATCGATCGGGACGTCGCCACCTTTGATCGAAGTGACCGTCACGTCATGTCCTGCGTCTTTGAACAGGTTGTATGGTGCTGCGAACTCTTCGAACCATAATCCTGTTTTGTGACCATTCATGTCATCTGCACTTGTTGATACGATTAAAATACGAGCCATAATAAAACTCCTCCTCTGTATGAACGTTACAAAGAAGGAGTTTCCCGGAGATATGAAGAGTTAAACCTCAACGGTGTTCCGTATAGTGATGAACCGGCAGTGTAGCAAATGCCTGGTCGATTTGAGCTTGCGAGATCGACTCTTTCATCGCTTGGACGTTTGCCTGAAGCTGTGACACGCTTGACGCGCCAGGAAGGACGATATCGACCTGTTGATCGATGGCTTGCAATGCAAGCGCCGGAAGCGGGAAATCTTGAAGTTTTTGTAGACTCGCCTCAAGCGTTTCCTTATCGAATTGTTCGAACCGATCAACCGACTGCAGGCGTGAAGCACTTTCATGTGTCAAGAGTCCTTTTGCCAGTGGACCACGGGCAACGACTTGGATGTTTTTCTCTTTTAAGCGTGGCAACAACTCTTCGATGCGGCGATCGAGCAACGAATAAGGCGTCATCAAGTAAGAGAAATTACTGTGCTCGAGCCAATATTCGATGACATTCGGGCGCAGTGACGACAGACCATATTCCTTGATCTTCCCCTCTACTTTTAAATCTTCCATTGCGCGGATCGACGCATCGATATCATCATCAATCGTACCGCCATGGACGTAATACAGATCGAGATAAGGAGTTTCAAGACGATTCAAACTTTCAAGACAAGCTTGCTTTAGATAGTCATAACTCGGATCCCATGTCCAACCGGTTCCGGTCGCATTCATTCGATTGCCACCTTTTGAGGCAAGAAACAATCGACTACGATCCTCTTGCGCGAAGGTTTGGCCGATAATCGATTCGACGGCTCCGTTTGCATAGACATCCGCTGTGTCGAAATGGGTGATACCCGCGTCGAGTGCCGTCCGCAGGATTGCTGCCGCTTCTTCCTGTCCGCGTTTTAAGATCGTCATCGTACCTAATCCTAATGACATGTTCAATTCCCTCTTTTCTTAAATGAACTGTAAGTTTGGAACTTCTGCATTCTAGTGTATCATATCTTATGAAAAAGACGGCTTGAAGTCTTGCGGCAATACGTCGGAAACGGCATACTAATCATGACAGAGAACGTAAACTAGGATAGAAGAGGGGAACACTACCGATGGAAGAAAAAACGATTGAACGTGAAGTGATCTATGAAGGAAAAGTTTTTGATGTCGAGAAACATGTCGTCACGTTACCGAACGGTAATACCTCGGTTCGTGAACTGGTCTATCATAATGGTGCCGTCGCCATCATCGCTTTTGATGAACAAGGGGATCTGATTGTCGTTGAACAATATCGGAAGGCGTTCGAGAGTCTATCAATCGAGATACCAGCGGGCAAACTCGAGAAAGGTGAAGATCCACTCGATTGTGCAGGACGTGAATTAAAGGAAGAAACAGGTTACGTCGCGAAAGAGTTACGACATGTCTTTGATTTCTACGGTGCGCCTGGTTTCTGTAGCGAACGTGTACATATCTATGAAGCGATTGGTCTGACTGCCGGTGATCGTCAGCTCGATGAAGATGAGTTCCTTGAGAACAAAACATTGAAGCTTGAACAAGCGCTCGAACTTGTTGCAAACGGAACGATTGTCGACGCGAAGACGATCATGGCGATCCAGCATTGGCAGATCCGTACTTTAAAATGATTCTCATTTAAATGATTTTCAGTTGATAATCATTTTAATTTGAAAAAAGACTGATTATCAGCTATGATAATAGCATCAGTTCGAACAAAGGGGGCGCTATGATGGAAAGTCGTGTAGAACGCATCAAAAAACAGCTAAGCGGTAAAGGATATAAGCTGACTCCCCAACGTGAAGCGACTGTGCGTGTCCTGCTCGAACATGAGTCGGATCACCTCAGTGCCGAAAATGTCTTTCTCCTTGTAAAAGAAAAGAACTCCGACATCGGACTTGCGACGGTTTACCGGACGCTCGAATTATTGACGGAGCTCGAAGTCGTCGATAAGGTCAACTTCGGAGATGGCGTATCCCGGTTTGATTTACGACAAGAAGGTGCGAGTCATTCGCATCACCATCTCGTCTGTATCGAATGCGGATCCGTCGAAGAGATTTTAGACGATATGCTGGAAGAAGTAGAGAAAGAAATCGTGTCCCGATTCCACTTCAAAATCAAGGATCACCGCCTGACATTCCATGGCGTCTGCCGTGTCTGCCAAGAGCGTCACGCTCGGGAAGCGTTGGAACAATCGCAAACACAAACAGTCTGACCGTCCGAGGAAATTTCGGATGGTTTTTCTTTTTCAATTTTTATAGGTCAGACCTCTTCACAACGGTTTACACCTTTGATATGATGGGGAAGTAAGCGATTTCGTAAACGAAGAGGATGAGTTCAGTGCGTGAACAACTGGAAGCATTTATCAACTATTTAGTGATTGAACGGCAAATGTCCGCGAATACGGCAGCTGCGTATCGAAATGATTTGAATCAATACTTACAGACGCTCGAAACAGCGGAAGTTTCTTCGTTTGAACAGGTTCACCGACATCATATCGTCGACCACATTGAACGATTGCTTGAAGCACGCAAGTCACGATCGACGGTCCGCCGGGCGACGAGCTCAATCCGTTCGTTCCATCAATATCTGGTCGAAGAGAAACTAACGACGCATGATCCGTCCCGTCATCTTGATTTACCGAAACCGGAGAAGAAGCTTCCCGTCGTCTGGAGTCAAACCGACGTCGAACGTTTGCTTGATTCGGTCGTCGGTGTCGATCCGCTTACACGACGAGATGCAGCAATGCTTGAGCTTCTCTATGGAACAGGGATGCGCGTCAGCGAACTGCTACAACTGAAGTTGAACGATTTGCAACTCGAACTAGGGTATCTGTCGTGTATCGGGAAAGGGAACAAGTCCCGTATCATCCCGATGAGTTCGACGTCGATTGAAAGCGTCAGGACATATCTTGACCTCGCGCGTAATAGTCTCGGAGGTCAACAGACGGACGATGTCTTCTTGAACAGTCGCGGTGATCGTTTGTCACGACAAGGTTTTTGGAAGATGATCAAACGACGGGCAAAGGAAGCCGGTATCGAAAAAGAAATCACGCCGCATGTCTTGCGTCATTCGTTCGCGACCCATCTTCTTGAAAATGGTGCTGATCTACGCGTCGTGCAAGAGATGCTAGGACACGCTGATTTGTCGACGACACAAATGTATACACACGTCAACAAAGCACGACTCCACGACGTGTATAAGAAACATCATCCACGGGCATGATGATTCTATCTTTTAAAGGTCTGACTTCAGACAAATGATGCGTTTTGTCTAGTCCCTTTCCGGGAAAAATCGTAACGGGAATCGCACAACTACAGCTCGTATATAGGAGGAACAGCAAATGGCTCAATCATTTAAACGTGTATTTTTGATCGTCATGGACTCCGTAGGAATCGGAGAAGCACCGGACGCTGAACAGTTCGGAGATCTTGGTTCGCATACGCTCGGTCACATCGCGCGTGAACGCAACGGACTCAACATGCCGAACATGGCAAAACTCGGTCTCTCGCATATCGAACCGATCGAAGGTGTCTCAGCTGAAGAAGCACCGCTTGCGGCATACGGAAAAATGCAAGAAGTATCTGCAGGGAAAGATACGATGACAGGGCATTGGGAGATCATGGGACTGCGGATCGATACACCATTCCGTGTTTTCGAAAAATTCCCGGATGATTTGATTCATCGCTTGGAAGAGTTCTCAGGACGGAAGATCATCGGGAACAAACCGGCTTCTGGTACGGAAATTCTCGACGAACTCGGACAAGAACATGTCGAGACAGGCGCCTTGATCGTCTATACGTCGGCAGACTCTGTCCTTCAGATCGCAGCACACGAAGAAGTCGTGCCATTAGAGGAACTGTACCGGATTTGTGAATACGCACGTGATATCACGCGGGATGACCCGTACATGCTTGGTCGCATCATCGCGCGTCCATTCCTTGGTGAAGCAGGAGCGTGGGTCCGGACAGCGAACCGTCACGACTATGCACTCAAACCATTCGACCGGACGGTCATGAACGAACTCGAGACGGCAGGACTCGATGTCATCTCGCTCGGTAAGATTGCCGATATCTATGATGGAGAAGGCGTCACAGATGCAATCCGTACGAAATCGAACATGGACGGGATGGATCAGCTCGTGAAACAACTCGATCGGGATTTCAACGGACTTTGCTTCTTGAACCTCGTCGATTTCGATGCGTTGTTCGGACATCGTCGTGATCCGCAAGGTTACGGACAAGCACTCGAAGAGTTCGATGCACGTCTACCTGAAGTGTTTGCTCGCTTGAACGAAGACGATCTCTTAATCATCACGGCTGACCACGGAAACGATCCCGTTCACGCAGGAACGGATCATACGCGGGAATATGTACCGTTGCTTGCCTATCATAAAAATAGTGTTGCAAAACCGCTCGGTATCCGTGAGACGTTCGCTGATCTTGGGGCGACGGTCGCAGAAAACTTCGCTGTCAAGATGCCGGCACATGGAACAAGCTTTTTAACAGAACTATAATTCGAGGGAGCGATTCAGATGACAGTCAACTGGAATGAAACACGTTCGTTTTTAGAAAGCAAGATGCAGGTAAAACCGGAAATCGGATTGATTCTCGGTTCAGGACTTGGTGTCCTCGCGGATGAGATTGAAAATCCAATCGCGATTCCATACCACGAAATCCCGAACTTCCCGGTATCAACGGTCGAAGGGCACGCGGGGCAACTCGTCTTCGGTACTCTTGAAGGGAAACAAGTCGTTGCGATGCAAGGGCGATTCCACTTCTACGAAGGATATTCGATGGATATGGTCACGTTCCCGGTTCGTGTCATGAAGGCGATCGGTGTTGAGACATTGATCGTTACGAACGCAGCGGGTGCTTGTAACGAAGCGTTCGAACCAGGTGATTTGATGTTGATCACGGATCACATCAACTTCTTCGGTACGAACCCATTAATCGGGAAGAACGTCGACGAGATGGGACCACGTTTCCCGGATATGTCGAAGCCGTATGATGCGGAATTACTTCGTCTTGCACAGGAAACAGCGGATGAACTCGGAATTCGTGTCCGTCAAGGTGTCTACTTCGGAAACACTGGTCCAACGTATGAGACGCCAGCAGAAGTCAAGATGGCACGGATGCTCGGTGGCGACGTCGTCGGTATGTCGACGGTCCCTGAAGTCATCGTTGCCCGTCATTCAGATATGCGTGTCCTCGGGATTTCGTGTGTCTCGAACATGGCAGCAGGCATTCTCGATCAACCGTTACACCATGATGAAGTCATCGAGACGACAGAACGCGTCCGGGCACACTTCCTATCACTCGTTCGCGGTTCGATCAAAAAAATGTAACGACTGTTTTAAAACTCACAAACCACTCCTGAGGAGGAACTAGATTATGCGTATGGTAGATTTGATTGCAACAAAACGAGACGGTGGCGAACTCGCAACAGCTGATATTCAAGCAATGGTAGAAGGATTCACGAATGGTGAGATTCCAGATTACCAAATGTCAGCGATGTCGATGGCGATTTTCTATCAAGGAATGTCAGATCGTGAAATCGCTGATTTGACGATGGCGATGGTCAAATCGGGTGACGTGATCGACCTTTCACGTATCCACGGGAAAAAAGTCGACAAACACTCAACTGGCGGCGTCGGTGACAAGATCAGTTTGATCGTCGCACCACTCGTTGCGTCAATCGGTATTCCGGTTGCGAAGATGAGCGGTCGTGGACTCGGTCACACAGGTGGAACAATCGACAAACTCGAAGCGTTCCCTGGTTTTGACGTTGAACTTTCAGAAGAAGCATTCGTCTCACAAGTCAACGACATCAAGATGGCAATCATCGGTCAAACAGGTAACTTGACGCCTGCAGACAAAAAACTCTACGCATTACGTGACGTCACAGCGACGGTCAACTCGATTCCATTGATCGCAAGTTCGATCATGTCGAAAAAGATCGCAGCAGGAGCAGACAGCATCGTACTTGACGTGAAGACAGGTTCTGGTGCCTTCATGAAATCGTTCGAAGATGCAAAAGCACTCGCGACAGAGATGGTTTCGATTGGTAAGAGTGTCAATCGTAAGACGGTTGCTGTCATTACGGACATGGACCAGCCACTCGGCTTTGAAATCGGTAACGCAAACGAAGTCAAGGAAGCGATTGAAGTCCTTCAAGGGAAAGATGTCCGTGACTTGAAAGTCATCGCCTTGACGATTGCATCACACATGGCAGTCCTCGGTGAGTTCTACCCGACGTTCGACGAAGCGTATGCGGATCTCGAAACACGTCTCGCTAACGGCGCAGCACTTGACGTCTTCAAGAAGTTCATCGCAGCGCAAGGTGGCGACGCGTCACTCGTTGACGACATGACAAAAGCACTTGAAACGAAATACGAAAAAACATTCGTTGCTTCAAAAGCCGGTTACGTTTCTGAAATCATCGCTGACGAAGTCGGTGTTGCGGCAATGATCCTCGGTGCTGGACGCGCGACGAAAGCAGATGAGATCGACCACGCAGCAAGCGTCACGTTACACAAGAAAGTCGGCGATCGTGTCGAAGTCGGCGATGTCATCGCAACGCTTCGTTCAAACAAAGAAACGCTCGACCAAGCGATCGAAAAAATGGATCACGCGTATCACATCAGTGAAACGAAACCGGCAGAACGTCCGCTCGTTCACGCTGTCATCCAGTAAGCAATCCAATCAGCAATACTTGAGTAGTGGACTTCGTCCGCTACTCTTTTTTTGTGATACAATCAAAATTGTAAAAATATAGGATGATTAATTTTGGGGGTGAGTGCATGAAACGTTGGTTGATCGGAATTGCCAGTCTAGTTGGAGTCATCGGAGGTGGTGCCTTATTGATGACGTTCGCTTTTACACAGGACATGAACTCGGATGGAACGAAAGAGACTGAAATACAGCGGAAAGCAAAAACTTACTTAGAACAGCATCTTCCGGAAGCGAAGGTGACAGGTAGTCTTTACGACAACATGGGAAATTTTCCATTTGAATATGCCGCACGCGCGATAGACGAAAAAACGAATACTGAGTTTTTCGTCTATCAACAAGAGGAGTCGGGGAGGCTCGTTGACTCGTATCATGCGTCACTTTGGGAAGATCGGTTAGAGCGACGGATCCCGTCGCCGACTCTCGAACAACTGAACCATCAATTGAGCGTGACCGTACTTTATGACAGCGATGAAATACAGCGGCTAGGTGACGCGCGTTTTGAATCAAAGGCTTATTTACGGAAAGAAGTCGCTCCGACGCTTTTAGTGGATGTTCCACGCAAGCGACACGAACAGGATAAAGCGCAGGTCACAGCGTGGGCAAAGTCATTACGTGAACAAAAGATCCTTCAACATATGACGGTCAAGATTGACTATGTGTCGGAAAAAGGAGAATTGCTTGAGAACGGAGATTCGCTCTTCGTGAAGCTGTAAAATGGATGGGAAAATGAGAGTACGTGTTTCCTTTTCGATTTGTTATACTGGAAATACTTGTAATGAAAAAAGGGGGGGAACTCTCATGAAACCACCACGCTTACAAAAAGGGAATAAGATTGCTATCGTCTCGCCGGCGTCAGCTGTTGCAGCATACGTACCGCGTCGTCTCGCCCGCGGGATCGCAACACTTGAAAAAATGGGGTTTGAGGTCGTCTTGATGCCGAATGCAACGGCTGTTCATAGTCATACGGCAGGAACGATCGGCGAACGGCTGCAAGATTTACATATGGCATTCGCAGATCCGTCGATTAAGGCGATCATCTCGACGATCGGTGGGTTTAACTCACACCAGTTGCTCGACGAACTTGATTATGAGTTGATCCGAAACAATCCGAAGATCTTCGTAGGTTACAGCGATATCACGGCACTGTTTGCGGGCATCTATCAGCAGACAGGATTGACGACGTTCGTCGGACCCGCACTGCTGACGCAGTTCGGTCAATTCGATGGTCTAGATCCGTATACGGAAGAATCGTTCAAACGTACGTTCATGCAGACGGAGCCGATTGGTCGAATCGAAGCATCGGAGGAATGGACGGACGAGATCTTACGCTGGGACGTCGCGGACGACCGAAGACGAGAACATCAAGTGAACGCAGGATACACGATCGTTAAGACCGGTATTGCAGAAGGACCGATTTTGACGGGGAACACGGGAACACTTTTACTGCTTGCTGGAACACCTTACTTGCCAACGTTTGATGGTGTCGTCTTGATGCTTGAGGATGACGAGAGTGAGACACCGGAAACGATTGACCGGTATTTCACGCAATTGCGACACATGGGTGCGTATGATAAGATTGCGGCACTCGTCGTCGGACGCTTCCCGCGCAAAGTCGATTTTGATCCGGACTTCCCGCTCAAAGACATCATTTTACGTGCGACACGAGGATATGATTTCCCGATCATTCTTGATGCGGACTTCGGACATACGGATCCCGTTGCAACACTGGCGAATGGGGTGCGGATTCGTGTTGAAGCAACGGATTCGGTGACGCTCGATGTGTTAGAGGCAGCCGTCGAGTAAAAAGGTCTGCACGACGTCTTGAAATTTGGTACACTGTACCATGGAATCACGATCTTGAATCGTGACGAATCTCCTGCTGAAAAGCACGAAAGGTTGGTCAAACATGCAAAAAACTGGTCATATCTTATTAGAAGATGGAAATAAAATCGAATTCGAATTGTTCAACGATGAAGCACCGATCACGACTGAAAACTTCGAAAACCTTGCAAACTCGAACTTCTACGATGGATTGAACTTCCACCGTGTCATCCCAGGCTTCGTCTCACAAGGCGGATGCCCAATCGGAAACGGTACAGGCGGTTCAGGAAAAACGATCCCTTGCGAAACGTCAACATCATACCCACATAAACACAAAGCGGGTTCACTTTCGATGGCACACGCTGGTCGCAACACTGGATCAAGCCAATTCTTCATCGTACACGAGCCACAACCGCATCTCGACGGCGTACACACGGTCTTCGGACAAGTGACTTCAGGTCTCGAACATGCACAAAAAATGAAGCAAGGCGCTGGCATCAAAGAAATCCGCGTCGAAGCGTAAGTTCTTGCTCCTCTTCGAACGTTTCGAAGAGGAGTTTTCTTTTTTTAGATCCGGGTACAATCAGTAAGGGAACTTAACTCGAAAAGGAGTGTTTGTCATGCGTTTAGAAGGAAAACGAATCATCCAAGTCGTCAGCAATGACTTCGAGGATTTAGAATTATGGTATCCAGTCCATCGCTTACGTGAAGAGGGCGCAATCGTCGACGTCGTCGGGGAAAAAGCAGATGAGACGTACATCGGAAAATATGGTGTCCCGATCAAATCGAATAAGACGTTTGATGAGATCAATCCATCGGAATACGATGCAATTCTTGTTCCGGGTGGTTGGTCGCCCGATCTGTTACGCCGCTTTGACTCTGTTTTGAACATGGTGCGTCATTTTGACCAGAACAAGCAACCGATTGGTCAAATCTGCCACGCTGGTTGGGTGCTGATCTCTGCTGGCATCTTAAAAGGTGTTAACGTCACGAGTACGTCAGGGATCAAGGATGATATGACGAATGCAGGTGCGGTTTGGCATGATGAAGCCGTCGTCGTTGACGGACATATCGTCTCGAGTCGTCGTCCGCCCGATCTACCGGACTACATGCGTGCCTTCATCCAAGTGATGGAAGAACAAGCATGATTCAGATGCAGGGGACGTCACGTGACGGTCTCCTGCCTTTTTGATGGATTATGAAAAAAATGCAGTAATTCTGTGTGAGAAGGTGTAGAATGAATGAGTCTCAGTCGTGTTCATGCTCCTGAGAGTTGTCGAAATTAGGAAGGTGTAGAATCACATGCTAGTAAAATATAAGAAGTTGAATGAACGGACCGCGATGGGGCTGATCGCCTTTTCGTGCGAAGTGAAGGATCCGAAGTATTTGCTTGAAACGGTTCAAGCCTATGAACAGGAAGAAGACCAACGCTTGTATTTGTACAAACAAGATGAGGATTTCGTCGGTGTCATCGGGTTTCAATTAATGGATGGCCATGCTGAATTGAAACATATCGCCTTATCACCGTCTTTCCGTGGAGAACGGATGTCGTATCTCCTACTCGATGAAGCAGTCAAGCTCCTTCGAACGGATATTACGGGTGCGACCGAAGAGACGCAACGCCTCGTCGACAAATGGAAAAACCAATAAAAAGACCGGTCCATGGCTTAGATGGACCGGTCTCTTCGGTTTTGTAGCGCTTCTTGGCGTGCAAGAACGACATCCGTGCGATCACGCAAGCGATGCTTATGCGTCACATAGTCGAGATCAGGTGCTGTCGCTTCAAGCGCAACGGTCCGGATGACATCCGGGAAGACAGGTAACGGGATGTGTCGATAAACCGGATCCGTAAATTGATGAAGATGATCGAGCAAACGAGAGACGTCGATTCCGGACGCAATCAGCGTAGTTCGGTGACGTTCGATCTTATCAAATGCTTTCACATATGTCCGCTGTGCACCGGTCGCATTGCCGCGCCGATGGTGATAGCGGGCGACGGCCAGTTGGATTAAACCAACGAGCGCCTCATCCTGGCGCTGTCCTTCTTGCCAGACTTCCTCTAAGATTTCATGGCACTCGAAGTAATCGTGCCGGATGTTGAATTCGAATACGAATCGCTCGATTGGATTCATGGAATCACCTCTTCCTTTGAATATAACATAGTCGAACCTATCCGTTGTATGGTATACTAAGGCGCAAAAAACGTTGATGGGCAGGGAGAATCATGGAATCATACAGTGTAAAGATGGATGCGTTTGAAGGCCCGCTGGACTTGCTGTTACACTTGGTTGGTAAATTAGAAATCGATATTTATGATATATCCGTTTCCATGGTGACGGATCAATATGTGTCCTATATCCGTGCGATGCAACATCTTGAACTAGATGTTGCTAGTGAATATCTTGTCATGGCAGCGACGCTGTTGCAACTGAAAAGCAAACAACTCTTGCCGGTTGAACAGACGGAATACGATGAGATTCCCGATTTCGAGGAAGAACCGACACGAGAAGGTCTGATTCAACAGTTGATCGAGTATAAAGCGTATAAGGAAGCGGCACTCGTCCTCAAGGAAAAGGAAGAGGCGCGCCTTGAGCTGTTCTCGAAACAACCAGAGGATTTGATGCGTTATCTCGATACGGACGCACAAGAGTATAATGGTACGTTATCCCTAAGTGATTTATTGCGTGCATACGAAAAAATGCGTCAACGGGAAGCTTGGAAGGTACGTCGCTCGAAGACGGTTAAACGGGAAGAACGGTCGCTTGAGCAACAGATGGAGTCCGTTGCCCGTTACGTCGCGACGCGTGAGCGTACGACATTCTTTGGCTTTTTTGTGGAGCAGCCGACGGTCGAAGAACTGGTCGTCAGTTTCCTCGCCGTCCTAGAACTCGTGAAGCAACGGGTCATTGATTGTGAACAAATGACCGATGACATTTTGTTGCGTAGCATGGTGAAGGAGGAGAGTCAGATTGGCGTATGAACAAATCATTGAAAGCTTGTTATTCGTCGTCGGCGATGACGGTATCGACCCACGTGGTCTCAGTCAAGCACTAGAGATCAGTGAAGCAGCGGCGCGCGAACAGTTACTGGCTCTTCAGACGACGTTCGAAGCAGAGCGACGGGTGTTGCAAATCGTGGAGTCAGGTGGCGTCTTTAAGATGGTGACACGTAAAGAGATGTCGCCGTATATTCAGGCGTATGCGGGATCACTTGCAGAAGACTCCTTGTCTCGAGCAGCGATGGAGACACTCGTCATCATCGCGTACAAACAACCCGTCACGCGTGCTGATATCGAAGTCGTCCGTGGCGTCAAGACGGAACGCGTCATCCATACGTTAAGTGCAAAAGGTTTGATTGAAGAAGCGGGACGTGCCAAAGGCGTTGGTCGCGCGAAATTGTATAAGACGACGGATCATTTCCTGGACCACTTTGGTCTGAATAGCATTGAGGAGTTACCACCACTCGAGTTCGAAGAAACGTTCGAATCAGATGGAGATCTCTTCTTCCGGAATGATCCTTCATTAGAGGAGAGAGTGAATTAATGGAACGGTTACAAAAAATCATCGCACAAGCAGGTGTCGCTTCACGGCGTAAAGCAGAGGAATTGATTACAGCAGGCCGCGTCAAGGTTAACGGGAAAGTCATCACGGAGCTCGGAACGAAAGTTGGAGCGCGTGCTGAAGTCGAAGTCGACGGCGTGAAGCTTGAGCGTGAAGAACACGTTTATTACATGCTGTATAAACCAACAGGTGTCGTCTCGACGGTTGAAGACGATAAGGGACGTAAGACGGTCGTTGATCTCGTACCACCGGGACACCGTGTTTTCCCAGTCGGTCGACTCGACTACAATACAAGCGGTCTTCTTTTGATGACGAATGACGGTGAATTCTCGAACCTTCTGCTTCACCCGAAGTATAAGGTACCGAAACGCTACATCGTCAAAATCAAAGGCGTACCGGAATATTTCCACGTCAAAGGTCTTGAAAAAGGCGTCGTCTTGCCGGATGGCTTTAAGACAGGGAAAGCACGCGTCGAGATGCGTGACATCGATAAGAAGAAAAACACGGCAATCCTTGAGATGGTCATCTACGAGGGACATAACCGCCAAGTCCGTCAAATGGTCGAGACACTCGGTTCAGAAGTCTTGAAGTTGAAACGTGAACAGTTCGGTTTCTTGACACTGGCAGGTCTTACTTCTGGCGAGTGGCGTGAACTTTCAAAAAAAGAAGTCAATCAATTGCGTGAGCTAGCGGATCCAGCCGCTCCACCTACGAAAAGACGTAAGAACACAAAAAAACGTTAATTTGTAAAGCGAGAAGCTCATCCTCCGGGTTGAGTTTTCTTTTTTTGTGACAAAACGATTAACGAATTTCACATTTTATCAACGTTTAAGCGATTTCAAGTACAATATGGGTGGAGGCGGTAAAATATGAAAAAAACGAAACAAAATCCGGAAGAACGCTTAGCAGCAGCCCAGCAAAAAAAGAAGAAACGCTCTTTCTGGCGTCTGATGATCATGACGATGGTCTTGTTCGCCGGTGCTGTCGTCATCATGCAATTCGTCGATCAAGCGACACGTGATAAAAACGGTCGTGTCATGGCAGGCGATGATGCTCCTGGTTTCGCGCTCGTCGATCTATACGGTGAGAAACAGCACTCAATGGATGAATACAAAGGAAAAGGACTTTTACTCAATTTCTGGGGTACATTCTGCGAACCATGTAAGAAAGAGATGCCTTTGATCAATGACAACTATCAGATGATGCAGGATCAAGGTGTCAATTTCGTAGCGGTCAATGTCGGAGAAACACCGGTTCGAGTCTCAAGCTTCATCAAGGATATCGGCGGAACGGATTATCCGATCCTCATGGATACGAATAATTCGGTCGAGAAGGCTTACGGGATCTACAACTTACCTGTGACGTTCATCATCAACAAAAAAGGTGAGGTCGTCGAGAAATACGAAGGTGAGATTGATCAAGCGAAGCTGGAAGAGATGGTGAAGAAGGCGAACGAGTAACGCATCGAAGGGGGATTTAAGGATGCAGGAGCAAGAAGATTTCAAACAACTGGACATGCGTTACGAGGAAGCAGAACTTCGTTCGAAACGTAAAAATCCATCTTGGATCGACCGGGCATGGACGTTCTTCTCGTCCGTCAAGGTCGGGTTATGGCTGATCGGTCTGATCATCATCGCGAGTGGGGTCGGTACGATCTTCCCGCAAGAGATGTATATTCCGCAGGCAACACCACCGGAAGAATTTTATCAAAAAGAATACGGTACGGCAGGGGATATCTACTATACGTTAGGATTCCACAACCTGTTTGAATCATGGTGGTACATCGGATTAATCACACTGTTACTCTTATCGATCATCATCGTGTCGATTGACCGCTTCTTCCCGCTCTACCGAGCATTGAAGAAACAACCGGTCATCCAGTCGGACCGTTTCATGAATGGTCAGCGATTTGGCGCTGAAGCGACTGGAGACGTCAAAAAAATCGATGCGATCGCACCGTTACTTGAGAAGAAGGGCTATAAAGTCCGTCGACAAGATGGGGCGCTCTTAGCGGAAAAACAACGGTTTGGACGATGGGGTCCTTACATCAACCATATCGGTCTTGTACTCTTCTTTGGAGGAGCGATGCTTCGGGTCGTACCGGGTATGCATGAAGATGAACTGCTCTGGCTTCGTGAAGGAGAGACATTACCAATCGAAGCGACGGACAACAAGTATTACTTGAAAAATGAAGCGTTCAACATCGAGTTCTATGATCCTGAGAAGGTGGATGAAAAATTCAAGAAATCGCTTGAAGCAGCGGGCGGAAACGTGCCGAAAAACTACGACACGAAGATGACGCTCTATAAAAAAGTCGGAGAGACAAGTGATTTCAAACCGAAACTCGAAGAAGTCAAATCAGGTGAGACAGCAGTCAACCGTCCATTCGAATTCGATGATTTCCAAGTCTTCCAAGAACAATACGCGGCAGATCCAGAATTTAAGACGATGTCGTTTAGCATCGTCAACCAAAAGACAGGTAAAGTCGTGGATACGATCAAGGTCGATTTACGTGAACCAAAAGAGACCTACAAGTTGAAAAACGGCTATGATGTCGAATTGAAGGATTTCTTGCCTGATTTCGTCGTCAAGGATGGACAGCCGACGACCAATTCTGGACGTCCTGTCAATCCGGCGTTCGTCTTTAATATCAAATCACCGGAGCACCCAAAAGGGGAGCGTAGCTTGATTGGTATCAAGCTGAATGTCGGTGGGGATGAGAACCAGTACAAGATGGCGTTTGCCGGTACGGAGCTCTCAAACATCTCAGGTGTCCGAATCAAGAAAGACTTGACGCTCCCGTTCCTCTTTGCGGGTGGCATCATCTTCATGGCAGGTCTATTGATCGGGATGTACTGGCCGCACCGTCGTCTCTGGTTACGTGAGAAGAACGGTCGCATTCAGATTGCTGGATTTACAAACAAAAACGCATTAGGGCTTCAAAAAGAAGCCAATCTCGCGTTGACGGAAGTTGGTCTACCAGAACTTGAGGACCGACAAAAGTTGCGGGAAGAGGGGGAAGCTAAATGAATATGCTTCAGTTGAGCAGTAATCTGCTCCTAACGTCATTCATCGTCTACCTCGTCAGTACAGGTTTTTTCGCTGTTGCGACGAGTGGTAAAAAAGGTCCGACACGTTCTGGTAAGATCGCCTATACGCTCGCGATCATCGGTTTTCTTGCTCAGTTAGGGTATTTCTTTACGCGCTGGGCGGGTGCTGGACACGTTCCGGTCTCAAATTTATACGAATACACGACATTCTTTGGTATGATGATGGTCCTTGGATTCTTGATCGTCTATGCCATCTATAAAAACAATGTCCTTGGCTTGATTGCAATGCCGGTTGCCTTGCTCGTCATCGCTTATGCGTCGATGTTCCCGGATGAGGTCCAACCCTTGATTCCGGCACTTCAAAGTGTCTGGCTCAAAATCCACGTTACGACGGCAGCGCTCGGTGAGGGGATTCTCGCTGTCAGTTTTGCGACCGGATTGCTCTATCTGGTCCACGCGACGGATTTCAATAAAGAATCGAAAACACGGACATGGCTTGAAATCGTCATGTTCTCACTCGTTTGTGTCGTTGGTTACATCCTCGTCGGCCTCTTGTTCAAAGCAACAGGTTCTGCATCAACGATCGAATACGTCGCGAAGAATGGTGCGAAGATGACACATGAATACACGATGCCGGTTCTGACAGGTCCTGAGAACGGAAAAGTCTTATCTGGTTCAGGTGCCGTCATTGAATTGCCGAACTTCTTGAATGCGAATAAGGTCAATACGGTCTTATGGTCAGTCATTGGTGGCGTCGTCTTATATGTGTTGCTACGTTTCGTAGTTCTCCGTAAGCGTGTCGCAGAGAGTCTGAAACCAATCGCGCGGAAGATTGATCTAGAAACAGCCGATGAGATTAGTTACCGTGCGATTGCGATTGGTCTTCCAATCTTCATCCTTGGCGGATTGATCTTCGCAATGATTTGGGCGCAAATGGCATGGAGCCGCTATTGGGGTTGGGACCCGAAAGAGGTTTGGGCACTGATCACGATGCTCTTCTACGTGTTCTATCTCCACATGCGCATCCAGCGTGGATGGATTGGTAAAAAATCAGCATGGTTATGTGTTGGTGGTTTTGCTGTCATCATGTTCAACCTTGTCTTCGTTAACCTTGTCGTAGCGGGATTACACTCGTACGCATAAGGAAAAGAAAAGCAGCGGATCCGGAAACGGTCCGCTGCTTTTTCATGTTTCTCTGACAAAAGAGTATCGTTTAGGAGAAATCAGCCAGTGCAAGCCATTCTTTTCGTTTCATAGTATACTAAAAGAGTAGTAGGATAGAGGAGTAGAGTTTAGTTTATAGGAGGAGACAGCATGTCAGAAGAAGCACGTATTTTAGTCGTCGACGATGAGGAACGAATTCGTCGCCTGTTGAAGATGTATCTGGAGCGGGAAAATTTCACGATCGAGGAAGCAGACAATGGAGAGGCGGCGCTTGAAATGGCGCTTGAGACAGAATACGATGTCATTCTCCTCGACTTGATGATGCCGAAGATGGACGGGATGCAAGTTTGTGAAGAACTACGGAAAACGAAAGCGACGCCGGTCGTCATGCTGACGGCAAAAGGTGAAGAAACGAATCGCGTCCATGGGTTTGAAATGGGGGCAGATGATTATATCGTCAAACCATTCAGTCCACGTGAAGTCGTTTTGCGTGTCAAAGCAATCCTTCGCCGAGCGAGTGCAACGAAATTCCTCCATACGGATGCGAAAACAAAAGATGTCATCGTCTTCCCACATTTGACGATTGATAATGACGCACACCGCGTGACGGTTGAATCACAAGAAGTCAATTTAACACCAAAAGAATATGAACTCCTGTATTTCTTGGCAAAACAAACGGACAAAGTATTCTCACGGGAACAACTACTCAAGGAAGTCTGGAACTATGAATTTTTTGGGGATCTTCGGACGGTCGATACACACGTCAAACGTCTGCGTGAAAAGCTGAATCGTTTGTCTCCGAATGCTGCTCAAATGATCACGACGGTCTGGGGTGTCGGATACAAGTTCGAGAATAGTCCGACCGGACGATGAAATGGTTGCAAAGTGTAGTCATCAAACTATGGGGCACGATCCTATTGCTTGTCTCGGTCGTCTTGATCGCCTTGACGATCTTGTTACTTGAATTTTTCAACTCTTTTCATATCGAACAGGAGCGGGTGCACCTTGCAAAGCTCGGTCAACAAGTCGAGACCGTCTTTCAGGCGCACTCCGGTATCGAGGAAGGATCGAGTACTGCTGTCGAAATCACGGATATATATGGCGCGACATTAATTGCGAAGACCCAGGACGATTCTGTCGAAGCGAATATTTCACAAGCGAAAGCGAACCGGATCATCAAGGAGCTCGAACGTCAGAACTGGAAAGCGATCGATGGTGAAGAAGGTGAGACGGCAATCGGTAATTACGAGACCTTCGATGGAAAGGCGGCACTCGCGTATCGAGCACCGCTCATTACGGATAGCGGCAACGGAACGATCTACTTGATCGAACAATTGACGAATATCGAGCAAGCGAATGAAGGCGCACGTCAAATCATTCAGCTCTGTGTCTTGTTAGCGATCATCGGGACGACCGTCTTTGCTTTCTTCCTATCGACACGGATCACCGCACCACTACGGACGATTCGTCAAGCCGTCGTTGAGGCCGGTGAAGGGAAATTCGATCAAAGCCTGACGCAACGTTCACGTGATGAGATTGGTGACTTAGCGCTTGCCTTTAACGAGATGAGTAGCCAACTCAATCAATACGTCACGGATCTTGATAAGGAGCGGCATTTGCTCTCCTCGATTCTGCGCTGTATGGCAGACGGCGTGTTGACGTTCTCAAAATCAGGTGAGCTACTCGCGACGAATCCACCAGCTGAAGCATTTCTTGCAGGTTCTCCCGTACCGGATGAACTGATTGAACTGTTCCAGACGGTCATGAAGGAAGAGACGGAGATGACGGTTTCTTTTGAACGGGAAGGACGCTTTTACATCATCATCGTCAGTCCGTTACTCGAACAAGAAGAGCAGATCGGAGCGGTCGCTGTCCTGCGCGACATGACGGAAGCACAACAACTGGAGAAGATGCGGGCCGACTTCGTCGCGAATGTCAGCCATGAACTGCGGACGCCACTCGTCATGTTGCAAGGGTATTCGGAAGCGATCGTCGACGGGATGACGGAAAGTGACGAGGCGACGAAAGAATTTGCATCAATCATCTATGATGAATCGCAACGCTTGTCCCGTCTCGTCAATGATCTACTCGATCTCGCGCGGATGGAAGCCGGTTATCAGGAGTTACGGATTGAAGCCATCGAAACGGTCTCGTTTGCACAGCGAGTCATCAAGAAATTCAAACAAATGGGACGCGATAAGCAGGTCACTTTCTCGGTTTCCGGTCCGAACATCACATTTGATGCCGATCCGGATCAGATGGAACAAGTCTTGACGAATCTTCTTGGAAACGCCCTGCGTTATACGGAGAACGGAGAAATCAAGATTAAGATTGACGAAGATAGGGAAAACATTACATTATCCGTCATCGATTCAGGTGACGGGATTCCGGAAGAAGATCTACCTTTCGTCTTTGATCGTTTCTATAAGGCGGACAAGGCACGAACGCGCGGTAAGACCGGTACAGGAATTGGTCTTGCGATCGTCGCGAACGTCGTCCGTGCTCATGGTGGAGAGGTCGAAGTCGACAGCCGCTTAGGAGAAGGAGCGACTTTCCGAATCCGATTACCCAAAAAACAAAGGAAGCGAACATTATGAGTCGCTTCCTTTCGCTATAGGAGTGAATAAAACATGAAAATTTATACGAAATCAGGCGATGAAGGAGAAACATCCCTTGTCGGTGGGAGAGTCAAAAAAAATGATCGATTGATCAGCTTGATGGGAGAACTCGATGAATTGAATAGCTTCGTCGGACTTGCTCGGACCAAAGCATCATCGATCGAAGTACGAGAACAATTGACGGTCATCCAGCATGCGTTGTTCGACTGTGGCAGTGACTTGATGTATGTCGAACCTCGTCCATCACGGTTAAGTCAGGAAGCAACAGTTGATTTAGAAAGTTGGATTGATAGTTTAACGGAATTATCGCCACCACTCGACAAGTTCATCTTACCAGGCGGAACGGAAGCGGCCGCGACATTGCATGTGGCACGGACGGTCTGCCGTCGCGTCGAACGTTCGATGATCGATGTTCCCCAAGCGGCTCATTTGTTACCGTTCATCAATCGGCTCAGTGATTTCTTTTTTACAGCAGCCCGTTATGAGAATGCCGTTAACCAAAAAGCAGATATTGAATACGTTCGCAGTGCGCATGTGTTCAAGCGAAAGGATGGAGAGTAATGAGTCAGTCATTTAGTACATGGAAAAAGGAAGGAACGAGCTTCCACCTCGTTCCGACCGATAAATTCAAGACGACGACGATCCTCGTCACGTTTTCAGCACCGCTAGAGGCGAAAACACTGACTAGCCGCGCGATTTTACCATACATCATGGAAAAATCGACAGCTGCTTATCCGTCGATGAAAGCATTACGTGAGCCACTTGAGACATTATATGATGCCGGGCTTTATGCGGACGCGTCGAAGTTCGGTGAAGAGCATGTCATCTCGTTCCAACTTGATGTCGTCCGTGGAGAACTCGTCCATCACCCGTCGTTATTAAAAGAAGCACTTGAATTGCTAGAGCAAATGGTGCTGTATCCAGACTTGACGGAAAGTGGTTTCCGCGAACAGTTCGTCAAACAAGAAAAGCGACTGCATGCCTTACGAATCAGCTCGCTGTACGACGATAAGATGCGCTACGCACAGCAGCGTCTTCTTGAATTGATGGCACCAGGTGAAGCCGTCTCGTTACCATCGCTTGGGACAATCGAAGAACTAGAACGGATCACTCCATCGTCCTTGCGTGATACATACCGTTCGATGATCGAAGACGATCGAATCGATGTTTTCGTCGTCGGACAGGTGACGAAGGAGGAAATGGAAGATGCGTTGTCCTTCTTGCCATCGCACTCAGAAAAAGTCAGCCATTACATCCCTGCCCAAAAACCGGTCAACGGTGTGAAACGGTCGAGCGAAACGCAACCGATCAAACAAGGGAAGCTGCACCTTGGTTACCGGGTAGCGGTCGATCCGACGTCTGCCGATTCAATCCGGATGCAAATCGTCAACGGTCTGTTTGGTGGCTTTCCACATTCAAAACTGTTCATGAATGTCCGTGAAAAAGAGAGTCTCGCCTATTATGCGGCTTCACGATATGCGGCATTAAACAGTGCACTCTACGTCTATGCAGGGGTTGACACAAAAGAAGCGGAACGTGCCGAGAAAATCATCCTAGAGCAACTCGTTGATTTGAAGGCGGGACAGTTCACGGATGAAGAATTAACACAGACGAAGGCGATGTTGATCAATGCGCGCCGTCAAATTCTTGATCAGCCGGGGCAATTGATTGGCTGGTTGAATGGTTCGAAGATGCGTGGACTGACACTTGAAGATGAGATCCACATCATCGAGACGGCGACACGTGAAGACGTCGTCCGATTAGCAACGGCAATCAATCTTGATGCCGTATATCTACTGCGAGGTGAAGCATGATGGAACAACTGACCTATCACGATACAGACGAAACGGTATACCACGAGCAGCTCGATAACGGGTTGTCTGTCTACCTGTTGCCAAAAAAAGGTTATGAAAAGACGTATGCGACGTTTACGACGCGTTATGGTTCGATTGATCAACGATTCAAAAAAGGCGAGGAATGGATCACGGTACCGGACGGCATCGCCCATTTCCTCGAGCATAAAATGTTTGAATCTGAAAAAGGGGACGTCTTCCAAGAGTTCGGTCGTCTTGGTGCCTCAGCGAACGCCTTTACCTCGTTTTCACGGACAGCGTACTTATTCTCAGCGACGTCATTGATTGAACAAAACCTCGAGACGTTGATCGATTTCGTACAGGATCCCTTCTTCACGCCGGAAAGCGTTGAAAAAGAGAAGGGGATCATCACGCAAGAAATCCAGATGTATCAAGATAATCCGGGATGGCGCTTGTTCTTCGGTCTGATCGAATCAATGTATGCGACGCATCCGGTCCGAATCGATATCGCAGGAACACCGGAATCAATCAATCAAATCACAGCCGATGACCTATACACGTGCTATCACACGTTCTATCATCCATCGAACATGGTATTGTTCGTTGTCGGAAACATCGACCCGGAAGAGACGCTGGCATTGATCAAGGCGAATCAGGCGAAGAAGGACTATACGGATCGCCCGGCGATCGAGCGGGATTATGGTCAAGAACCGCACGGTGTGCATCGTCCACGTCTTGAACTTGAGCTCGATGTCAAGACGCCGAAGGTATTGATCGGTTATAAGGACGAATCTGTCCGCGGCGAAGCACAAGTCCGTCGTGAGTTAACGAGTGAATTATTATTGCACCTCTTATTCGATCAAACATCATCGACGTATTTGGAATTGTATGAAGACGGTCTGATCAACGACACGTTCAGCTTTGATTACTCGAGTGAGGAAGAGTTCGCCTTCGCGACGTTCGGCATGGAGACAGAGGATCCAGACAAGTTTATCCAAGCGTATGAGACACTTCTGCAAACGCGTCCTGACTTCACGGAAGATGAAGTCACGCGCAAGCGGAACATGATGCAAGGGAAATTCCTTCGTGCCTTGAACTCACCGGAATTCATTGCGAACCAGTTCTCGCGTCACGCACTTGCCGGTACGAATCTGTTCACGCTTCCGACATTGATTGCTTCGATTACGAAAGAAGAGATCGAAGCCCGTTTCGACGAGTTGTTCGCCATTGAAAACCGGGCGATCTCAATCGTCAAACCGTACGCATGATGCGAATCCTCATCACAGGTGCGAGTGGCGCCATTGGTCTTGCGGCAGCAAAACAACTTGCTGCCGCCGGACATGAATTGGTACTTCAGACGTATCGACAGCAAGCAGTTTTGGAACGGATGATAGAGGAGTGGCCAGGAGAGCACCACATCCTGACGGCGAATTTAGCGGATGATGAGGACTTGCAAGCATTTTGTACGGCGTTACCTGTCGTCGATGCCTTCGTCCATTGTGCCGGAACGAGTTATAGCGGTCTGTTGCTCGATCAATCGGCAACATCAATGAGTGAACTTTGGAGAATACATGTCGATGCGTTGATGCGCATCAGCCAAACGGTGACGCGGACGAAACCGTTTACGTCGCAGCTTGCGATCGTCGTCATCAGTAGTGTATTAGGGGAACAAGGTGTCGCGGGTGAGGTTGCCTATTCGACGTGCAAGGCAGCACAGCTGGGCTTCGTCAAAGCATACAGTAAAGAACTTGGACCAATGCATGGACGCATCAATGCGATTACGCCAGGATGGATTGATACGCCGATGAACGCGATTTTTTCTGAGGATGAAAAGGCAGAAGCGATTGCTGAAATCCCTGCCGGACGATTCGGAAAAGTAGAGGAAGTGGCTTCTGCAATCCGTTACTTGGTGCAACCAGAATCGAGTTATGTGTCGGGAGCCATCCTTAAAATAGATGGTGCGTGGATGTAAGCATTGGAATTTCAGTTCAGGAATGCTTTTCATTTTTCAAAAAATCATTTAACATGAGGAATGGATAATCGTATCAATAGAGGAGGATGGGCGCGTGAGTGAGTTCGAGCAATGGTATCTCGAATATGAATTAAAGGTCAACCGTCCCGGTATACTCGGGGACATTGCTTCGTTGATGGGAATGTTACATATTTCGATCGTGACGATCAATGGTGTCGATCATCAACGACGCGGTATGTTGCTCCAAACGAAACAACCGGATCAAATTCCACGACTCGCTGCTATTCTCAAGACGATGTCAACCATAGAGGTCATCAAACTACGAAAACCAAAACTGCGCGACCGGATTGCGATTCGACACGGTCGTTATATCGATCAAAGCAGTGATGAACGAAAGACGTTCCGCTTCGTTCGGGAAGACTTAGGGATTCTCGTCGATTTCATGGCAGAACTATGCAAACAGGATGGGCACTTGTTGATTGGTGTCCGCGGTATGCCACGAGTCGGGAAGACGGAATCGATCGTCGCTGCAAGCGTCAGTGCGAACAAGAAATGGTTGTTCCTTTCTTCGACGCTGATCAAACAGACGGTCCGAACGTCGTTATTCGATGACGAACGGACTGGGGATTATGTCTACATCATCGATGCCTTGGTGTCGCAACGGAATTTCGATGAACGGCACTGGCAGATTTTACGCGAAGTCATGCGACTACCGGCGACGAAAATCGTCGAACATCCGGATGCCTTCGTCAAATCAAGTGAATATACGTGGGATGATTTTGATTACATCATTGAATTACGCAACACGACAGAAGAAATCATTGTGACTGAACTGCCTCGTTCCCATGGGGGAAATGATTGGTTCAACTTTGAATAAGTATGAAAAATGGAAGGTGTGTTACCGATGACCGAGCTCGGAACCTACTTAAAGGAACAACGAGAGGCGCTAGGCGTCTCTCTCGAACAAATTCAAACGACGACGAAGATTCAAAAGCGTTACATCGTCGCGATTGAAGAAGGCAACTATGATCAATTACCAGGTGCTTTTTACGCCCGGGCCTTCATCAAGACATATGCGGAAGCACTCGGTCTTGACGTCGACGAAGTCTTCACGACCTATAAGCGTGATCTTCCGGAACCGGAGACACAACCGGTCGTCGAATTATCACGACGCGCGACGTATTCGAAATCAAGTACACCGAAGAAAAGCGTTGCAAAGCGCTGGATTCCGAACATCATCATCATCGTGCTAATTTTTGCGATTGGTGCTGCCTTGTATTATGGACTTCAGATGTTCCTCGACGGTAACGAAGAGGCAAAAACGTCTGCACCGAAGCAAAACGATGTCACGATCGACCAAGGAGACGCACCGAGTAAAGAAACGGATGCGCCTGCGAAGACGGAAGAAAAGCCGAAGGAAGAACCGGCGAAACAAGAAGAAACAAAAGAAAAACCTAAAAAAGAAGCGCTTGCTGCGAAGTCGACATCTGGTCAAGATGTCACCTATGAAGTCGCAACGAAAGATACGATGAGTGTCTCGATTCAAATCAAGAAAGATGCCTCTCCATCACCATTCGTTGGTGTGCGTGATACATCCCTTGAAGGAAAAGCACTCGCGCCAGATCACATCAACGCGTCGGATCCGAATCCGATCGTCGTGAAGGACGCGAAGACGGACTTGATCCGGATCCGGATCGGTTCGATTAAAGGGATTGATAAAATCGTCGTCAATGACCAAGAACTGAAACTGAACCGTTCGCTTCTCGTCCAAAACATCTATCTGAAGAAAGTAGCCACGCCGTAAATCGGCGTGCCTTCTTTTAGATGGCATATTCATCTACATATGAAATGAAGGAGGAGGGCGTTACATGAACTTACCGAATCAATTGACAGTATTACGCGTTTTATTAATTCCCGTGTTCGTCATCGTACTTGCGATTGATCCGAACTGGGGACAGTGGGATGTACTAGGAGCTGAACTTCCCGTCTCACACTTCGTTGCAGCCATCATCTTCCTTGTTGCTTCACTGACGGACTGGCTTGATGGGTATATCGCCCGCAAACAAAAACTAGTGACGAACTTTGGAAAATTCATGGATCCACTTGCTGATAAGATGTTAGTCGCTGCTGCGCTCGTCTACCTCGTGGAACTTGAGTTCGTCGCGGCATGGATCGTCGTCATCATTCTCTGCCGTGAGTTCGCAGTCACGGGTCTGCGTCTTGTCGCTTCTGACGAAGGCATCGTTCTTGCTGCCGGAAACTCTGGGAAAGCCAAGACTTGGGTCCAGTTGACATCGATTACAGCGTATTTATTGCACGATATCTTTTTTGCGATGTGGAACATTCCATTCGCAGATATCACGATGTGGCTTGCTCTTATCTTGACGATCTACTCAGGCGTCGAGTATTTCTCGAAAAACATCAAGTTAATTACGAAATCCATGTAAGTTGGATCAATTTAGACTGTTCGTCATACCGAACAGTCTTTTCTTATACTTCAAGAAGGTGAGGAATCAACATGAAAGCAGAAATCATCGCAGTCGGAAGTGAGCTTCTCCTTGGAGAAATCGCCAACACGAATGCACAGTACCTTTCCGAATGGCTAGCCAGTGCAGGAATTGACGTTCATTATCATACAGTCGTCGGTGACAACCGCGAGCGGATGCAGGAAACGTTCCGTCAGGCGCAACAACGGGCGGATCTCCTCGTCATCACAGGGGGTCTTGGACCAACGGAAGATGATTTAACGAAAGAGGTGCTCGCAGATCTTCTCGGACGTGATCTCATTCTCGATCAAGCAGCGTACGAAAGAATCGAAGGATTCTTGAAGACACGTCAACGGGAGATGACGAACAACGAGCAGAAACAAGCATTAGTCATCGATGGCGCGACGGTTTTACGCAATGATGCGGGTCTTGCTCCCGGTATGTCGGTGCAGACGGAGCACCATCAATATATCGTTTTACCCGGTGTGCCACGTGAGATGAAGCAAATCCTCAAAGATCACTTCAGTCATTTGTTCGGTCAAGAGACAATCCGTTCCCGAACACTACGTTTCTTCGGAATCGGAGAATCGGCTCTAAACGATCGCCTGGAAACGTTAATCAAAGAAGCAACCAATCCATCGGTCGCCCCTTATGCGGAACTCGCTGAAGTCCGGTTGCGTCTGACTGCTAAAGCACTCGATCAACAGGAAGCCGACAATATGCTCGATGAACTGGAACAACACGTACTGGCTGAAGTGGGCATGTACTTTTATGGATATGGCGAGACGAGTCTGCCGGAAGTCGTACTGAAACGGTATCAAGAAGCAGGATTGACACTGTCACTCGCCGAATCACTGACGGGAGGAGCTGTCGCGAGTGGTCTCGTTGATGTCAGCGGTGCGAGTCAAGTGTTGCGCGGGAGCGCCGTCGTCTATGATGATGCAGCGAAGCAAGCCGTGTTATCGGTACCGGAAGTTTTGTTACGAGAGCATACTGCTGTCAGTAAAGAGGTCGCGATCGCGATGGCTGAAGGGGTACGGGAACTGTATCAATCCGATATCGCCGTCGCGTTGACAGGGGAAGCAGGTCCGACGAGCAACAGCGGAAAAGTGGTCGGAACCGTCTATTGTGCTGTTGCGGACGCACGTGGAACACGCATCGTCGAATGGCAATATCCATCGTTCGACCGAGGAATGATTCGACTGCGCGCCGTCAAGGATACCTATTTCCTTCTACTGAAACATCTCGAAAAAGCACCCGAGTGAGAAAAATGGCCAATGTGCAAGTATGCGAATAAATGTTCGTAAAATGCTTGTCATTCGGTCTCAAAAGAAGTACAATAATCTCAGTAAGATAATTAAAAGGAGGCCTGCTACGTGAGTGATCGTAAAGCAGCACTTGAGATGGCGTTACGCCAGATAGAGAAACAGTTCGGTAAAGGTTCCATCATGAAACTCGGAGAAAATGCGGATCAGAAGGTTTCAGTGATCTCTTCTGGATCGATTACATTAGATATTGCCCTAGGTGCAGGTGGATACCCACGTGGACGGGTCATCGAAGTATACGGACCTGAATCGTCAGGTAAAACGACGGTAGCGCTTCATGCAATTGCAGAAGTTCAAAAACAAGGTGGACAAGCAGCATTCATCGATGCGGAGCACGCGCTTGATCCAGCATATGCCAACAAACTTGGTGTCAACATCGATGAGCTCCTCTTGTCACAACCGGACACTGGGGAACAGGCACTTGAAATCGCGGAAGCACTCGTTCGTTCTGGTGCGGTCGATATTCTTGTCGTCGACTCTGTTGCGGCACTCGTACCAAAAGCAGAGATCGAAGGCGAAATGGGTGACTCACACGTCGGTCTTCAAGCACGTTTAATGAGCCAAGCGCTTCGTAAGTTGTCTGGTGCAACGAATAAATCGAAGACGATCGTCATCTTCATCAACCAAATCCGTGAAAAAATCGGTGTCATGTTCGGTAACCCGGAAACAACTCCAGGTGGTCGCGCACTTAAATTCTACTCGTCTGTACGTTTAGAAGTGCGTCGTGCGGAAGCGTTGAAAAACGGTACGGACGTCGTCGGTAACAAAACGAAGATTAAGGTCGTCAAAAACAAGATCGCACCTCCGTTCAAACAAGCGGAAGTTGATATCATGTACGGTCAAGGGATTTCGAAGGTCGGTGAGTTGATCGACATCGGAACAGACCTCGATATCGTTCAAAAGAGTGGTGCATGGTACTCGTACAACTCAGAGCGTCTCGGTCAAGGACGTGAGAACGCGAAGCAATACATGGTCGAGCATCCGGAAGTCGCAGCAGAGGTCGAACGTTTGATTCGTGAACACCACGGTCTCGTCGATCGCGAAGAGCCGGTTGATTTCGAAGCAGAACAACCAGAAGATCTATTTGCTGAATAAACCGTTTCAGAGAGGATTCGCATGCGAATCCTCTCTTTTTTAGTGTAAAAGAGGAAAACAGTGGAATTCTTTCCCGTCCGTTCGTTGACAATGAACGAGTGCTATCCTTACAATATAGATGTACGTTTTTTAGACAGCTTCGATGAAATACCGAAATGAACTAAGAAACACCTTGCAAAGGGGAGGTGAACCCATGAGTACACTGACTTGGATTGTCATACTTCTCCTCACTTTGCTGATCGCATTCATCGTAGGCTACTTCTTGCGGAAATCGATTGCAGAAGCGAAAATTCAAGGCGCAGAAACGGAAGCGAACAAAATCGTTGAACGTGCGCGTGAATCGGCTGAGGCAACGAAAAAAGAAGCAGTACTCGAAGCGAAAGATGAAGCATTCAAACTTCGTAACGAAGTGGAAAAAGAATTGCGTGAACGTCGCCAAGAGCTAGCGAAACAAGAAGCCCGGTTGCTCCAGAAAGAAGAGACACTCGATCGCCGTGTTGACGCTATCGACCGTAAGGAAGATCAAATCAATACACGTGATGCAGAGATCGCGAAACGGAAGCATCAAGCTGAAGAACTAGAGCGCAAAGTAGAGGACCTGTATGAACAGGGACGTCAAGAGCTTGTCCGCGTCGCGAATTTATCGCAAGACGAGGCAAGAACGATCATCATGGATGAGACGAAACAGGCTGCTTTACACGACGCAGCCATTCTTCAAAAAGAAATCGAACAAAAAGCAAAAGAAGAAGCCGACAAGAAAGCACGTAACATCTTGTCACTTGCGATTCAACGGTTCGCCGCTGAACATATCGCAGAGACGACTGTATCGGTCGTCAACTTGCCGAACGATGAGATGAAAGGTCGGATCATCGGACGGGAAGGCCGCAACATCCGTACGCTCGAGACCTTGACTGGGATCGACTTGATCATCGATGATACGCCGGAAGCCGTCATTTTGTCTGGTTTTGACCCAATTCGTCGCGAAGTCGCTAAAATGGCGCTCGAGAAATTGGTTCAGGATGGTCGGATTCACCCGGCCCGTATTGAAGAGATGGTCGACAAATCCCGTCGTGAAGTCGACGAGCGGATTCGAGAAATCGGGGAAGAAGCGACGTATGATGTCGGAATCCACGGCATTCATCCGGACCTTGTCAAAATTCTCGGTCGCTTGAAGTACCGTACGAGTTACGGACAGAACGTCCTGTATCACTCACTTGAGGTTGCCCACCTTGCAGGTATGATGGCAGCTGAACTTGGAGAAGATGTCACGCTTGCGAAGCGTGCGGGTCTTCTGCATGATATCGGGAAAGCGATCGACCACGAAGTCGAAGGCAGTCACGTTGAGATCGGAGTCGAGCTCGGTACGAAGTATAAAGAGCATCCAACCGTCATCAACGCGATCGCGTCCCACCACGGGGATACGGAAGCGACATCTGTCATTTCCGTCTTGGTCGCAGCTGCGGATGCATTATCTGCTGCTCGTCCAGGTGCACGTCAAGAGACACTCGAAAGTTATATCCGCCGTCTCGAACGCCTCGAGGAAATCTCGGAATCGTTCGACGGTGTCGAAAAATCATTTGCGATCCAAGCGGGTCGTGAAGTCCGCATCATCGTTCGACCTGACGTCGTCGATGATGTACTGGCTCACAAGATGGCGAGTGACATCCGGAAAAAAATCGAAGAAGAACTCGATTATCCGGGACACATCAAAGTCACGGTCATTCGGGAAACGCGAGCAGTCGAATACGCGAAATAAGTGGAGTGGCGGGGGGCCGCCCCCTTTTTTTATTAAAGGAGGGAAAG
>NZ_DJTL01000028.1:45522-46041 GCF_002439205.1 Exiguobacterium sp. UBA6309
GGCGACCGCCACTTTTTTTAATGAACGGAGGAACAGCAATGAAGATTTTATTCGTCGGAGACGTCGTCGGTGCACCCGGTCGACACATCCTGCAACAATTCACAGCACGCTTGAAAGCGAAATACAATCCGAACGTCATGCTCGTCAACGGTGAAAATGCAGCACACGGACGCGGCATCACGAAGTCGATCTATCATCAATTCCTCGAACTCGGATTCCACGGCATCACGATGGGGAACCATACGTTTGATAACCGTGACATCTTTGACTGGATTGACGACGCGGACCGGATCATCCGTCCTGCGAACTATCCGGAAGGCACACCAGGTCGTGGGATGATGATCGTCAAGGCAGGCAATAAAAAGATTGCCGTCATCAACGTCCAAGGAACGGTCTTCTTACCACCTCTCGGTGACCCGTTCCGTACCGTTGATGAACTGATTGCGGAAGTCGAAGGAAAAGTCGATGCGATCTTCGTTGATGTCCATGCGGAAGCAACGAGTGAAAAAATCGCGATGG
>NZ_DJTL01000025.1:0-444433 GCF_002439205.1 Exiguobacterium sp. UBA6309
ACGGGTCGGAGAAGTCGCACCGAATCTTCTCCAACGTGACTTCAAGGCAACCGGTCTGAACTAGAAATGGGTGACTGACGTCACTGAATTTCACCTATTCGGGGAGAAGCTCTACCTCTCGCCGATGATGGACTTGGGAAACCGTGAAATCATTGCCTATACCCTATCGGACCGCCCTACATACCGATTCGTTGGCGAAATGTTGGACCAGGCAATCGCGAAGCTCGACGGAGAGGCGCGCCCAATCCTTCATTCCGATCAGGGGTGGCATTATCAGTATCGAGCGTTCACTGGTACGCTCCACGAACATGGCATCACGCAAAGCATGTCCCGTAAGGGCAACTGTCTCGACAACGCAGCCATCGAAAGCTTCTTCGCCGTGCTCAAGTCAGAGCTCCTGTATCTCAAGGAGTTTGATGACATGGATCACTTCAAATATGAGCTTGAGCGTTACATCGAGTACTATAACCATCGTCGTATCAAGAGACGACTAAAAAAACCTGAGCCCGGTGGAATACCGGACTCAGGTCCTCAAGGTCGCCTGACAAATTATTTATTGTCTAACTTTTTTGGTTCAGTTCAGAGCTTCACTGTCCTTTTTTTGGTGTTCACTCATAGAAAAAGAAGAAGTCCTTCATGACGAGAAGGACTTCTTCTTTTGACCATTGGATGGGGGAAAAAGAGAATCGACTGGGGAATGTGACCCTCTTCACAATATAAGTATACCGTGAGTCTTTTTTCTTTTCCACACTTTGTTCATTTTGTCACAAAGATGTCACTCTGCTAATAACGCTTCGAATTCATCTAAGACACGTTCAAATTGACGAAGTGCGGCTTCAACTGGTGCTTTTGTTGTCATATCAACACCAGCAGCTTTTAGTACTTCGATTGGATAATCGCTTGATCCCGCTTTTAAGAAATTATTGATGTAACGTTCTACAGCCGGTTGTCCTTCTTCTAGGATCTGATCCGTCAAGGCAGCCGCCGCCGAAATGCCTGTTGCATACTGATAGACATAGTAATTGTAATAGAAGTGTGGAATCCGAGCCCACTCCAAACCAATCTCTTCATCTAATACAATCTCTTCTCCGAAGTATTTTTGATTCAAGGCATAATACGTTGACGTCAAGAATTCTGGTGTCAACGATTGTCCAAGACGCGCCGCATCATGAATTGCATGTTCAAACTCAGCGAACATCGTTTGTCGGAACAATGTTCCACGGAATGTTTCAAGTTGATTGTTCAACAGATAGAGTTTTTCTTTACGATCCGTCACTTTTTTCAATAGATAATCATTCAATAGCGCTTCATTCGTTGTTGAAGCGACTTCTGCGACGAAGATCGAATAATCGCCATATGGATATGGTTGAGATTTCCGCGTGTAGTAGCTATGAACCGAATGTCCGAATTCATGTGCGAGCGTAAAGAGATTATTGATGTTATCTTGCCAGTTCATCAAAATGAATGGTTGTGTATCGTAAGCACCAGAAGAGTATGCCCCACTCCGTTTACCACGTGTTTCCCGGACATCAACCCAGCGCTCAGACAACCCTTCTTCGAGAATATGTTTATATTCTGCTCCAAGCGGCGCGAGCCCTTCGACCATCAATTGTTTCGCTTCTTCATAAGATACCTTCATCTCGACCTCAGAAACGAGGGGGGTATACATATCGTACATGTGTAACTCATCAAGACCGAGGACCCGTTTACGTAAGGCAACATAGCGATGAAGCAATGGTAAGTGCTCATGCACCGCTTCAACCAACCCATCATAAACGGATTCAGGGATTGCATTACCATGTAAGGCTGCCGCGCGTGCAGAAGGAAACTTCCGAACATCTGCATAGAAGTTGTCTTTCTTAACTGACCCAGCAAGAGTTGAAGCGAGTGTATTCGTGTATTTCGCATACGTTCCGTACATCGCTTTAAATGCGGCTTCCCGAACAGAACGATCAGATGATTCAAGGAATGTGATGAAACGACCATGTGTCAATTCTGTCTCTTCCCCGTCTTCTCCCTTGATTTTTGGGAATGTCAAATCTGCATTATTCAGCATACCGAATGTCGTACCGGATTGACCGAGAACTTCTCCCGCCTTCGCAAGAATCGCTTCTTCCGCTTCCGTCAACACATGCTCGCGTTCTTGGTTCAACTCATCAAATGCATGACGGTACATCGCAAGGTCTGCATTTTCATTTAGATATGCTTCTATTGTTGTTTCAGGTACAGCTAACAGTTCTGGTGTCATGAAAGCAAGTGTGGCTCCAATTTGTGACGCAAGCGTCCGAGCACGGTCGTTCATAGCTTGATAGAAACTATCCGCTGTATTTTCGTCGTAACGCATGTGCGCGTATGTATAGAGCTTATAAAGACGTCTTGAGACTTCGTCTCGTAACTGTAACCCTTCATAGAGTGTATCCGCACTCTGTCCAAGACGACCCTTATACTCGACGAGTAATGGAAGCATCGCTTTTACCGATTCAAATTCTTCTTCCCACGCTTCGTTTGATGCATAAATCGATTCTAGATTCCAAGTTTCTGAAACGTCAACATCTTGACGTGTTAATACTTCTGCCATTTCCCTCACTCCTTTAATTCAGTTATACCTGTTTTCTTTTCGACAAACAATCGAAGTGCTCCTGCTAAAACAGCCGATTCGCCTCCTCGATCCGCTCTAACCATTCCGTGATAAGTAAATCGATCATCGGTCGTTCAAACGGGATATCCAATCGATGAAGTAAATGAAAGACGGCTTGTTCTAAAGCAGTAGAGGAATAAACCCCTTTTAACCGCAAAAAGACTGCCATTTGAAACTCAAAAGGATGAACGGGATACGATAATAAGTGACCGATCGGAAGAAAGACCGATGATGGCAGATTCAGAAGATGAAAGCCTGCCTCATATAATGGAAGTTTAAGCATTCGTGGAGGTAACGAAGGATAAAAAGGACGCTGTCGATAGCGCAAGACGATTCCTTGCCATCGAGCCATTGAAAATTTCCGAGGAAATGACGGAAGTTCCGTCGAAAGGAAGTCGGATAATGAAAGGGATTGAACGGTACAATAGACATAATGTTTCGCAAAAGGAACCGGATGTCGAAACCGTCGGATTTGATTGTCAACGATCAAGTCCAAATACTCATTTTCTAAGAAGGCTTGACGCATCCATCCTTGTAAACGAAATGTGACACCATGTGACGGATGAAACCCAATCCAACGAACCGTTTGTCCTTGTTTCGCATCAAGTCTTGCTCGTCTAATCCATTCATCTGCCGACATCGGAGAACGCTGAATTTCAATCCCAATCTCTTTTTCCGGAATCCACAGGTCGAAGCGTCGCTGTCCAATCGTCCATTCGGTCTCGACGCGAACGCCTGCATTCCTCAACGAATCTGCAATTCGTCGTTTCCAAGATACATGTAAGCTACTTTCTCCTGAACATGCTGAGATATGTGCAAAATGTGGTCGTCGTCCCTGCCTGACGCGCAATGGCTTCAGACAATACGGACAACGTAAGGACATCGCTTTTAATTCATGGACAGAAAACCTATGAATCAGAATGCGTTTACCTGACCCATCAATAGCTTCAAACATCAGCATCGTCCCCTTTTGCTAGAGTAGCGGTGAGAATAAGCGTGAAATTGATTCAACTAAACGGCGGCGTAATGGACGACGATGAAACAAATCAGCATCAACTTGTGTAGACTGGCTAAAATCCTCATAAAAATCACGTGTTAATTGATGAACCGAATTTGTTCCGTATAAAAAAGCGTTTACCTCGAAATTCAAATGAAAACTCCGTAAATCCATATTTGCTGTTCCAATCGTTGCGATGGCGTCATCCACGACGATGACTTTCGAATGCATGAATCCTTTGTTATACTCATAGATTTTCACACCAGCCTGGAGTAAATCATCAAAGTAAGAGCGACTCGCATAAAATACGATTTTATGATCCGGAAAGCTTGGCAGAAGAATACGAACATCAATTCCAGACATAGCGGCTGTCTTTAGTGCTGTCATCAAATCTTCATCTGGTATTAAATATGGAGATGCAATGTAAACAGATTCACGCGCTTCTGTGATGAGTCCGAAGTAAAGTGACTTCATTGCCTCATGTGGCTCATCAGGTCCACTGGCAATGATTTGAACGCCTCCCGTTGCTTCATCGACATATTCCAGTGGTTCCATATAAAACGGTGTAAACAGGCGTTCCCCCGTCATATAGTACCAGTCTTGGAGAAAAATTAATTGAAGTTCAGAAACAGCTTCTCCGCGTACAAGAAGATGCGTATCACGCCAAAATCCAAAATGCTGATCGCGACCGATATACTCGTCCCCAACGTTAATTCCACCCGTAAAAGCAACTGTTCCATCAATGACAACGATCTTCCGATGATTTCGGTAGTTGGACTTACTCGAAATGAACGGTAATACGACAGGGAAGAATGCCCGAACTTCAACACCTGCCTCCTGCATCTTCTTGAAATAATGCTTATCTGTCGAAAAACACCCGACGGCATCATAAAGAAAACGGACTTCAATTCCTTGTTGTGCCTTTTCAATCAATACTTCCTGTAACTGCAATGCGAGCTCGTCATCCCGTACGATATAGTACTCCAAATGGATATGATGTTGTGCTTGACGAATTTCTTCTAAAAGAATCGGAAATTTCTCCTGACCATTCGTCAAAATTCTTGTATGTGTATTATACGAAATCGGAAGTCGACTGATCGAATCGATAAGTGTGACAACTTTTCCATAATGTCCTTCTTGGAATACTGATTGGTGTACTGCTGTTTTAAACTGGGTACGGTATTTAATATAAGACTCTTCATCAAGCATTGCTTTCAATCGAAACATTCGTTTCCGGCGGTAGTTCTGACCAAACGTAAAATAAACAAACACGCCGACAACAGGTAGTGCCATCATGACAAGTGCCCAGACGAGTGTGCGTTCTGGGTTACGATTTTCAAGCAAAATGATGATGAACACGCTCATGACGACCAAAATGATGACGATGGACAGCCAGCCTACCATATAGACGCTCCAATAGTAGGATAAAAAGGCGATTAAACCGATGGTCAAGATGAGGGTCATGAGAAGTTGTACACGTCGTAGCATGAATCCCCCTCCTTTTATGTATGTTGTAAAAATTGTAGTTAAGAACTCATGACAGAAAGGAAGCGTTTAAATGGGTACGTATATCATTACTGGTGCAACAAGTGGAATCGGAGAAGCAACTGCCCTCCAACTGATTCGAGAAGGTCATACCGTTCTTGCCATTGGTCGTAATCAAGACAAAGGAGCTTCTCTTGAATCTAGCGGAGAAGGACGTTTATATTTCTTCCCTGTCGACTTGACTGATTCCTCTGCCATCGACAGGTTCTTTGAAGAAACACTCGAAGATTTTCCAGAAATCGACGGGATTTTTAATAATGCAGGGACATTTGGAAAACCCGTCGCACCCGAGAGAATCTCCGATCAACAAAAAGAAGTGTTCCAAGTGAATTATCATGCCCCTGAACGAATCATCCAGCTCGCGACGAAACGTTTCTCAAAAGGTGCCTCTATCGTCAATAATAGCGCGATCGTCGGTCACGTCAAGTTTCCCGCCATGCTCTTACCCTATGCATCGTCTAAGAGCGCTTTATTGACACTGACAAAGACATACGCTGCCCGCTTCCATGGCAAGTATCGTTTTAATGCCATTTGTCCGGGACCGGTCGACACATCATTGAGCCACGCATTATATGGCGGGAAAGATAAGTTTGATCTTGCGATGAAGCATCATCTTCGTGGCGAACCTGCACAACCTTCTGAAATCGCAGAAGTCGTTTGTTTCTTACTCTCGAATAAAGCGAGTTACATCAATGGGCAAGCCCTTATCGTAGACGGTGGTTATACCCTCACTTAATGTCAGAATAAAAGGAGGTATCACGATTCGTGATCCTCCTTTTACTCGCACTTTTAGTTCCTTTAATTCGGAAAGTATTTCCGAATAAAGGCAAAGACGTCTGAAGCAATGATTTGTTTTCCATATTCAGCGACAGGATGAATCGTTTGTTCGCTGAAATGAAGATATTCGGCAATTAAACTCATGACATTTTCTTGTGCTTCTACATTCACATCATCTTCGAAATGAACATGTAGTAGATAGAGTCCATCCTTTTGGTAAAGCGCTGTTTCAAGTTCTGCGAAGACAGGAGCATTCGCATATTGACTAAGCGCAATGATATGCTCGAAATCATGCGTTTCAAATAAGACATCCTGGCTTAATTCTGTATCTTTATCTTCTGTCTCAGACATCGCTGATCGTAAAAGTGAATCGAGTTCGTCTTCATCGACTTGCTCACCATCGACTGCATTTTTTGCAATCGTTACAGTGACTTCAAGACCTTTTTCAAAAGCTTGCACTTGTATCCATAGTGGACCTTCGAAGGAGATGGACTCTTTTTCATTCGCTTCGTCCATCATCTGCCAGAATAACTGTTCTCCCCGTTCCCGATTATACCAAATCTCATCTCGGGCAAAACCACGGCGTTCGATGTCAGTATAAGTGATGAAGAACTTGACCGTATTGTCATTGACGCGTTCGATTTTCAATCTGTCCACTCCTTTCTTCTCGTTCCTTATCTAGAATACGAACGAGGACATGACTTGGATTCATACTTTCGAATCCGAAGGATATATTTCTATTCCTTTGTTATCTTTATTTTAACCTTTTTTATCGGTAACAAAAAGCACACTGCTCACGAAGCAGCGTGCTTTTTAAAATTACTCGTTTACAAGACGCTGTGCTTCCAAAAGTTGGAATGTACGCACCTTGCGTGGTAAGAATCGACGGATTTCATCCTCGTTATATCCTACTTGAAGACGTTTTTCGTCAATCAAAATCGGACGACGCAATAATCCAGGATATTCTTGAATTAAATCGTATAGGTGCTGCAACGATAAGTTTTCAACGGAAACATCGAGTTTCGAGAAGACTTTTGAACGCGTTGAGATAATCTCGTCCGTTCCATCTTCCGTCATTCGAAGAATCTGTTTGATTTCATCGAGCGATAATGGTTCTGAAAAAATATTACGTTCTACGAACGGGATTTCATGTTCTTCAAGCCACGCGCGTGCTTTCCGACAAGAAGTACAACTTGGTGAAGTATAGAGTGTTACCATTGAAAAACATCCTCCCCCTGATTTAACATCATTTAACACCTAAGTGAACACATAGATATCGATGATGGTTCTATTACTTGACAGTTTACATCTAATAAAGCAGAAAACCTAGCTTTTTTATAAAGATGAAAGAACTTTTCGTAAAAAAGCTTGTTAAAGCCACCACGTGGCTTTAACAAGCTGGCGTGTGATCAAATGGCTGAGAAATCGTCTCTTTTGCTTTAGGAAGTTTCATTTCTTTTAGTTTTTTCTCTAAAATATCCCGCAAAAGGCGCTTCTTCAGCTTTTTCTTTTTGTCACGTTCTTTCATATTCCGACACCCCAATCGGTCCGAAACAGAACTAACAACCTACGAAAGCAAAATAATCATCTTCTACATTAGTAATTATACCACGTATATCAAAAATCTATTCCTACTTTAAGCAATTAAATATGTGAGATTGTCGATTAAGTAATGAAAAATAGTTGCAATTTCTTTCAATTTTCTGTAGAGTGTATAGAAATATCAACGCTCAGGAAGGAGTTTTTCATTCATGTCATTAACACTCGTCACTATTCTCGATCATCCGATCGCTCAAAAATATTTATCCCGTTCTGGCTTGAATCATGCGATTTCAGTAGCTGAACGCGCACTGACGCTCGCTACGAAGCGAGGTTTAGATGCGGATACAGCTACGAAAGCTGCACTCCTCCATGACATCGGGCATTACGAATGGTATACCGATGGCACTTGGAACTATGATCTCTATCGTCAAAATGATATTCATGCCATTAAAGGGGCTGAACGCGCCCATAAACTTTTGATTCGCCTTGGTGAAGAACCAGCTCGTGCCAAAGAAATCGCACTTGCCGTTCTCTTGCATACGGATTCGTATCTTCCACCTGGTGCAATCAATCGGACACCACTTCAACAACTTGTGCACGATGCGGATACGCTAGAAGAACAACCAGGCGGACTACATCACTATGAAAAAATCGATTTTGATGAAGCCATGCGCCGTCTTGTTGCGATTGATTCTGTCGTTCATCGCTTCGCGCATCTTCCACGAATTGCATCAGAAAATTAAAAGGCGTTTCCACGATCAACGTGGAAATGCCTTTTGTTTTAAACAATTATACGAGTTGCGCTTGATATGCTTCCAGTTCTGCATCCGTCATCGAAACAAAATGACCTGGTTCGATTTCACGAAGTGGTGGAATGCTTGAATCTTCATCTGATTTACCAACAGGTCCACTCGTCGGACGATCATAAACGATCCGCTTACGCGTACGCTCGTGCTCTGGATCCGGAAGAGGAATCGCAGACAAGAGCGATTTCGTATAAGCATGGACCGGATTCTCATATAAGCGATCCGCACTACATAGTTCAACGAGGTGACCTTGGTACATAACACCGATACGATCCGAGATATATTTTACCATCGATAAGTCGTGGGCGATGAACAAGTAAGTCAAACTACGGTCACGTTGCAGTTTTTTCATCAAGTTGACGACCTGCGCTTGAATCGATACGTCAAGTGCCGAGATTGGCTCATCCGCGATGATGAAGTCCGGTTCTACAGCAAGCGCACGCGCGATTCCAATCCGTTGACGCTGACCACCCGAGAACTCGTGTGGGTAACGGCTCGCATGTTCTTTCGTCAAACCAACTGTTTCGAGTAAATCGTACACACGGTTATTCCGCTCGTCTTTCGACTTTGCTAGACCATGAATATCAATTCCCTCAGCGATGATATCACCGACTGTCATCCGTGGGTTAAGTGACGCATAAGGGTCTTGGAAAATCATTTGCATAGCACGGTTGAACTTCAATTTATCTTTACGCGACTTTTTACCATGAACGTTTTCACCTTTGAACATGACTTCGCCGTCTGTCGCCTCATACAATCCGATGATTGAGCGACCAGTCGTTGATTTACCACAACCCGATTCACCTACAAGACCAAGTACTTCGCCTTCATAGATATCGAATGATAAACCATCAACCGCTTTAACGACACGTCCGCGTCCAATGTTGAAGTGTTGCTTCAAGTTTTTTACTTCAAGTAATTTATTACGGTTTTCCATTATTTCAGACCGCCTTTCAGAAGCGATTTCGCGAATACGCTATCTGGGCGGTATTTCAACGCCAGATCCCGAATTGCAAGTGGTGGCTCAACATACGGTGCTTGTGGGTGGAGCAACCATGTCGCCGCTTCGTGAGTATCTGTAATTTTGAAGAAAGGAGGTTCTTTTTCAAAATCAATCTTCATTGCATATTTATTTCGTGGTGCAAACGCGTCACCGACTGGTGGATGAAGTAAGTTAGGTGGTGTTCCTGGAATCGCCGGTAAATCTTGTGAACGGTCATCCGATGGACGTGGCATTGAACCAAGGAGTCCCCAAGTATATGGATGACGTGGCTCGTAGAAAATCTCATCGACTGTACCCTTCTCAATTAATTTACCTGCATACATGACCGCTACACGATCGGCCATGTTCGCTACGACGCCTAAATCGTGCGTGATGAAGATGATCGCTGTACCCGTTTTTTGTTGAATGTCTTTCAATAACTCAAGGATTTGCGCTTGAATCGTAACATCGAGTGCTGTCGTCGGCTCATCGGCAATCAAGACTTTCGGATTACAAGCAAGTGCGATTGCGATGACGATCCGTTGACGCATCCCACCAGACAATTGGTGTGGATATTGTTTCAGACGTGCTTCTGGGTTTGGAATCCCTACAAGCGTCAGTAATTCAAGCGTACGTTTTTTAGCAGCATCACCTGTCAATCCTTGGTGACGTTTTAAACCTTCGGCAATCTGTTTGTAGATCGTCATTGTCGGATTAAGTGATGTCATTGGATCTTGGAAGATCATTGCGATATCACGACCGCGTACTTTTTGCATTTCTTTATCAGAAAGCTTAACCAAATCGCGACCTTCGAATAAGATCTCACCTTTTGTGATTTCACCTGGCGGATTTGGAATCAGACGCATGATGGCTTTTGAAGTAACCGATTTACCAGAACCGGACTCACCAACGATTGCGAGTGTTTCACCTTTTTTTAAATCGAACGATACTCCGCGGACGGCTTGTACCGTCCCGGCGTACGTATGGAAAGCGACGTTCAGGTCGCGGACTGACAAGATTGTTTCCATTTTGGATGAGCTCCTCTCTAATCTAATATTTGTTAGCGACGTAGACGTGGATCGAACGCATCACGTAATCCATCTGCCAACATGTTGAAGCTGATCATGAGGAGTACGAGCACTGTCGATGGAACGACGAGCAAGAAAGGAAACGTCTTAAGTTCTTTGTACCCTTCATTGATCAGTGTACCAAGCGACGGTTGCGGTGGTGCAAGCCCAAGACCGATGAAGCTTAGGAAAGCTTCGAAGAAGATTGCCCCAGGAATCGTGAACATGAGCGAGATGATGATTGTACCCAAGGTATTTGGAATCAAATGCTTGAAGACTAAACGTGCGCTAGAAGCACCAAGTGTACGTGCTGCGAGAACGAATTCTTGGTTCTTTAGTTTCAGGATCTGACCACGAACGAGTCGACTCATCCCGATCCAACCAGTAATCGTCATCGCGAGGATGATCGTCGTGATTCCTGGTTCAAGAATCAAGATGAAGAGGATGATCAAGATTAAGTTCGGTATCCCTGTCAGGATTTCCGCGATCCGTTGCATGATATTATCGACACGACCGCCGTAATAAGCTGAAATACCACCGTATGTGACACCGACGAGAACGTCAATGAGCGCTGCCATCAAACCGATGAAGAGTGAAATTTTCGTCCCTTCCCAGACACGTGACCAAAGATCACGACCAAGGTGGTCCGTACCAAACCAATAATTTTCTTTTACTTGTTTTTGTTTATAAAAATCGATTGGTGTCTCACCAAGTGTTGCCATACCATCAAAGCCAGCCCACTCTAATCCTGTTACTTTAGGTGGAAGTTTAGCTTGAGTGATTGTTTGGGTATAAGCATCTTTACCAGAGATTGCAGGACCCGCTAATGACATGATGGCAATCACGATGATCAAGACAAGAGAAATGATCGCTGCTTTGTTTTTACGCAAGCGCATCCAAGCATCCTGCCAAAAGTTTAAGCTTTTACCGGCAATTCGTTCACCGGCTTGTTCATTGAACTCGACTTGTTGAAATAACGATGAATCGAACTGTTCCGCTTTTGCATTTGAATTTTGTTCAGCCATTATTTACTACCCCCCAAACGAATCCGTGGATCAACGACACCGTATAGCAAGTCGACGATTAAAATCATGAGAATGAAGATTGCCGAGAAGAACAGCGTCGTACCCATGATAACTGTATAGTCATTTTGTGTGATTGACGATACGAACAACTCACCAAGTCCAGGTACAGCAAAGATTTTTTCGATGACAAATGTACCTGTGATCAATGCAGCAGTCATAGGTCCAAGAATCGTAATAGCAGGAATCAATGCATTCCGAACCATGTGTTTCCAAGTGATTGATTGACCATCTAGGCCTTTTGCTTTAGCTAACGTGACGTAATCCTGACCTGTAACCTCAAGCATTTCCGTCCTTACGAATCGGGCAATCGAGGCGGTGACCCCAAGAGACAACGAAATCGTTGGTAGAATCGTATGCGCCGGACTTTCCCAGAACGCTACTGGCAAAGCGCCCCATTTCACGCCGACATAATACTGAAGGAGTGAGGCAAATACGAAAGATGGTACTGAAATCCCGAGAACCGAGATGAACATTGCTCCGTAGTCGACAACTGTGTTGTGACGAAGTGCAGCAACTACACCAAGTACGAGACCTAAGAGTACACCAAGTACGAGTGCTTGAACTCCAAGTTGAGCCGATGGTCCAATTCGTTCAGAAATTAAATCCGTAACTGGACGGCTGTCATATTTGAACGATACACCAAGGTCTCCTTGGAATAAGTTAACCATGTACGCTGCATAGCGTTGTGGTAGTGGATCATTCAAATTGTACTTATCCCGAAGGATATTCAACTGTTCAGGAGAAAGTTTCTCCTGGTTCTGGAATGGTGAACCTGGTAGCAGATCCATCAGGAAGAAAGTGAACGAAGCGATGAGTAAAAACGTCAATACGCCGTAAACCAGGCGTTGAGCTAAATAACGGCCCATAAGATGGCACCCCCTATAAAGATTTTCTGTTTTTTCGAAACATCAATAAAATCAGTATGACCCACAATTGTCGGAACATTCAAGAATTTTGTTATAAAAATTTAAAATTCTTTTTAATTGTGCTTTGATTCGATGTTCGATCAGACGCTTTTTTAATGTCGTCCAATAGTCAGAATTTTTCGTTTGGTTCCATTATACTTTGCTAACAAAGTAATTAGAACCACTTTTTTACGAAAATTTCACATTTCCGCTAAAAATGAGTTTCCGTTCATTCAAAGTAGTATAAAACAGGAGCGCACCCGAACTGACTTAGGGACGCTCCCGTTCTCGATTACTTCACATCAACATATTTGTATTGGAAATCTGCTCCGAACAATTGACGGTTAAAATCTTTAACCGATGGACGGCTCAAGTATGCAGAACCAGCTTGATAGATTGGTGCGATGGCTTGATCTTTTTCAATCAATTGTGCCTCAGCTTGTTTGAACAAATCTAAACGCTTCGTCAAATCTGACTCGTCGTTTGCCGCGTTTAATAATTTATCATACGCAGCTGATTTGTACTTCACGTCATTTTGACTGTTCGTTGATTCGAAGATGGACAGGTTAGACATTGGATCTTGGTAATCCGGACCCCAAAGTGAGTAAGAGATTTGGTAATCTCCTTTTGCTTCAAGATCGAGTTTGTTCTTGAACGGCTGTTGCTTAATTGAGACAGTGACGTTCGGAAGATTCTTCTCGATTTGACCTTTCATGTACTCACCGATTTTCTTCGCATCTTCACTATCGAACGAAAGCAATTCAATCGTCGTTTTCTTATCGCCATTTGCTTTTTTCCAAAGATCTGCTGCTTCTTTCGCGTCACGATCGAACCAGTTGATGTCGCTCGTGTAGTCTTTACCTGATGCATCCTTGACAAAGTCTTTTGGAATGAAGCTTGTTGTTGGAATTGAACCATTCGCAAGAAGCGTATCCGTGATACCTTTTGGATCGATCGCACGAGCGATTGCTTTACGTGCATTGACATCTTTCATCGTTGCATCTTCGTTATTGAACTTCAGATAAGCGATTGAAGAACGAAGCGCTGTCTTGAATTCAGGCTTCGATTTGTAAGCTTCAACTTGCTCTGAAGTCAGACCTGCGTAATCAATTTCATTTGAATCATACAAGTTTGCGACTGTTGACGTATCTTTAACGACACTGATCGTGACTTCGTCGAGTTTGACAGCATCTTTATCCCAGTAGTTGTCGTTTTTCTTCAGGACACGTTTTGAATCCGTTTTCCAAGATTCCCAAACGAAAGGCCCGTTATAAAGCAATTTATCTGGTTTGAGCGAGAAGTCTTTTTCGTTTTTCTTGTAGAAGTCTTCACTGATCGGTGTATACGTACCGAACGATGTCAGTGAGAGGAAATACGGAGCTGGACGCTCGAGTTTTACTTCTAACGTTTTATCATCGATTGCTTTAACACCGAGTTCATCAACAGGCTTTTTACCTTGTGTAACATCAGCGCCGTTTTTTAACGTGTCAAAGATGTATGAGTAACTAGAACCTGTTTTTGGATCAGCAGCACGTTTCCACGCGAATTCAAAATCTTGTGCTTTGACGGGTGAACCGTCTGACCATTTCGAATCACGAAGCGTGAACGTATACGTCAAATTGTCGCTTGAGATATCCGTTTTTTCTGCAAGTGCTGGAATCGCTTTTCCGTCCTTGTCTAAACGATAAAGACCTTCCATCGTGTTTCCGATCATGTTGAAAGCGACGGAATCCGTAGCTTTCGCTGGGTCCACTGTCGTAATATCCGAAGTGTCCGTTAAACGTAGATTTTTCTTGCCGTCTGTCGAACCTGAATCTTTGTCTCCGCCACCTGTCGAACATCCAGCAAGCACAGCGCTTCCTGCAAGCATGACTGATAAAGCGAGACCGACTGTTTTTTTCTTCATCGGTAAGTCATCTCCTTTTCAATTTCCAAGTTGCCATAATGCCTATGACATCAATAACGTCCCGTCGAAACTGCAATGTATTCCCCAAAATGCATTGACCTAGTTTCAAAAACTTAAACGAAGTGATAAATTGATTTTATGTGAGAATAGCATTAACGTCAAGTGAATAGTCACACTATTTGCTATTTTGCATCATTCATTTGTTACCGATTCGTAACAGCGTTAAAAGTTTCGTATACTAAGAATATCTATGTACGTAAAGGGGGATTTTCATGCGATCGACGTATTTCCGACCGGTCATCGTTGCGGTCATTCTTGTTCTGCTTTACACGATTTGGGCAACTATGACGGATTCGACTCACAGCATCTTGTATCATCTGTCTGGTGGTTTATTCATAGCAGGATTCTTGTTAGTTGCAGTAGGATTCTTCTCGAATATGTCTGCTAACGGCTTCTTCCGCGGCATGACAGCTGGATTCAAAAAGCAGCGGGAAGCAAAGTTGCGAGAGATTGATGGCGATTATTACGAAGATGAAGACGAGGAGGAAGAAGTGCTTCGCAAAAAGCAACGCCGTGCTTCAGCACGGACGAAACCCTACGTCTCAAGCGGTGTCATCTTCATCGTCGTCTCGCTGATCATCTCCTATTTTTAAACGAAATCAACGTGACGCTCTATCTCAGGTATGGTAAACTCAAACTAATCAAACAAGAAAACACGACGACAAAGAGTAGTAACTTAGATCCATTCCTCTCAGAGAGTCCATGGTGCTGAAAATGGACAGGTGATGCCTAAGTGAATGGACTTTCGAGTGGCTGATTCGAATCAAGTAGAGTCAGATGGGTTTGCCCATTACAGCAAATTGAGCGGCTATGTAAATAGCAACTTGGGTGGCAACGCGATGACTCGTCCCTTGATTTTCAAGGGGCGTTTTTTATTTTGATTTTATTATTTGGAGGGATTTCATTATGAAAACGATTTTCTCAGGTATCAAACCAACAGGAACAGTGACACTCGGAAATTACTTAGGTGCCATGAAACACTTCGTGAACTTACAGGACGGTCATGATGCATATTACTGCGTCGTCGATCTGCACTCCATCACGGTCGATATCGATCGTGTCGAACTGATGAACAATACACGCGCCCTTGCTGCTCTTTATATCGCAAGTGGTCTGAACCCAGAAAAATCAACGATTTTCGTTCAATCAGAAGTCAAAGCGCACGCGCAACTCGGCTGGATGTTGACATGTCTTTCCGGTATGGGTGAACTAGAACGTATGACGCAATATAAAGATAAATCACAAGGAAAAGAGCGGATTGGTGCAGGGTTGTTCGTCTACCCGACGCTCATGGCAGCTGATATCCTTCTCTACGACGCGGAACTCGTTCCGGTCGGTGACGATCAAAAACAACACATTGAGTTAACGCGCGATTTAGCCCAACGATTTAATAGCCGCTATTATGAGACGTTCACATTACCAGAACCGATCATTGCTGAATCAGGTGCCCGAATCATGAGTTTGACGACGCCAGATAAAAAGATGTCAAAATCTGATCAAAATCCGAAAGGCTTCATCTCGATGCTTGACGCACCAGATGTCATTCGTAAAAAAGTGAAATCAGCTGTCACGGACTCAGAAGGCATCGTCAAATTCGATCGTGAAAACAAACCAGGTGTGTCGAATTTACTTGAGATCTATTCCCTACTCGCTGGTATCTCGATTCCAGCTCTTGAAGCAAAATACGAGGGCTCGAATTATGGAACATTCAAAACAGATGTCGCAGAAGCGATCATTGCGGAACTCGAACCGATTCAACAGCGCTATTATGAATTGATTGATTCTGAAGAACTCGATCAAATTCTTGACGCTGGACGTGATCGCGCAGAAGCAGTCGCTGCCAAAAAACTCGCGAAAATCGAAAAGGCAATGGGCTTACAGCGGAAGCGTGCCAAAGTAAAAAAATAAGATTTTCTCCAAAAGAGATCGGAATGCTCCGGTCTTTTTTGATATTTCCAAACAAAAAACTACTTCCGAATCAAATCGGAAGTAGTTTTTATTTTGCTTATTTTCCTTCGATTGAAGCCCATTTGTAAGAGAAGTCTGCGCCGAAGTTATGCTCGACGACTCCTTTGACGTATGGTTTAACGAGGAATGCACGTCCACGCTGATAAACAGGTGAGATTGCTGCTGAATCAAGAAGGATTTTCTCAGCTTCTTGTAGTTCAGACCAACGTTTTGTTGCATCTGTTTGAGTTTGTGCATCTTTGATGAGTTTATCGTACTCTTTGTCCGACCATTTACCACGGTTGTATGGTCCGCCCGTGACGAAGAGATCGAGGAACGTCATTGGATCTTGGTAGTCAGGACCCCAGCCAGCGAATGAGAACTCGAAATCACCTTTGTTTTCAAGATCAAGTTTGTTTTTGAATGGTTGTTGTTTGATCGTAACCTTCATACCTGGAAGGTTTTTCTCAAGTTCCCCTTTCAAGAACTCACCGATTTTCTTAGCATCGTCGCTATCGTAGTTCAAGAGCTCAAGATCAACCGATTTTTGACCGATTTCTTTGAGACCCTCTTCCCAGAGTTTTTTCGCTTCATCGGCATTGTATTCGTTGAATGCCGGATACTTGTCGCGGAAATCTTTTCCGTCAGCATCTTTTGCGAAATCTTTTGGTACGAGGTAGTTTGCTGGAAGTGATCCGTTTGCAAGGATGACATCCGTGATTCCTTTTTTGTTGTAACCTATATCGATGGCGCGACGGATTTTTTCATTATCAAGCGCTTTTACCTTTGTGTTGAGGTTAAGGTAGAAGATCGTTGATTCACCTTTTGTTTTAAATTCTTTATTGTCTTTGTACTGAGCAACGAACTCAGAAGTTAGACCTGTACGGTCGATGTCACCTTTTTCGTAAAGGTTAACACCTGTCGCTGTCTCTTTAACGACCTTAACGTTGATCGTTTTAAGTTTGACGGCATCTTTATCCCAGTAGTTATCGTTTTTAACCATTTTCCAGCCTTGTTCACGTGTCCATTCTGTTAACTTGAATGGTCCGTTGTAGAGCGCCTTGTCTGCAGTCGAACCGAAGTCTTTCCCGATTTTCTTCGAGAGTTCTTCTGATTTCGGCATGAATGGTCCGAATCCAGTGAGTCCGAGGAAGTAATCTGCAGGTGCTTTTAACTTAACTTCGAGCGTTTTGTCATCGACTGCTTTAACACCGACAGCATCACGATCGCCTTTTTTCGTATTGTACTCTTCTGCACCTTCGATATTGTAGAAGACGTATGCATACTGTGAAGCGTTTTCAGGATTTAGAACTTCTTTCCATGCATATTCGAAATCTTTTGCCGTAAGTGGTGTACCATCAGACCATTTTGCATCACGTAATTTGAACGTGTATGTTAATTTGTCATCTGAGACTGTATGACTCTCAGCGATACCTGGAGTCGGCTGCTGCTTGTCATCAAGACGGTAAAGACCCTCCATCGTGTTGTTCAATACGTTAAATGAAACTGAGTCTGTTGAAGTCGTCGGGTTGAGTGTCGGAATATCCGAACCTTCGATCAAATTAAGTGTTTGATCATTGGATTTTTTGCTTGAACCTGTGTCGCCCGATTTGTCGCCTGAATCCGTTGTCGAACAAGCTGCGAGGAACGCACTTGATACGAGTGCTACCGATGTAGCTAAAGCAAAGCTTTTCTTCTTCATGTTACGATGACCCCCCTAGGTTTCTAAAAAAATGATACTGTCAGGTTTTTGACCGAAAAAAAAAGAATTACTATATTCGAATCAAACCCTTCGTTACAAATAGTTTACAATGTTCTGATAATTTTGCAAACCTTTTATCCGATTTTTCTAAATATTTTTTCAAAAAAAGACTGGGACCTTAAGAAATAATGGTCCCAGTTAAGTGATTATTTTAAAATTTTCATCGAGCGGAGTAGGTATTCCGGTCCATAAATCGGTACTTCAATTCCTTGAATCGTATCAGAAACATATAATTTCTCAGTCGTCTGATACAAAGGAACGACGACAGCATCCTGATGGATTAACCGTTTTTCGGCTTGATGATAGAGTGCTTGTTTTCGTTTTATCTCTTTTTCTTTTCGTGCTTTTTCAACTGTCTGGTCGTATACCTTGGATTGATAATTCACCGAATTTAAAGGATTGTCTGAGACGAATTGATTTAAATAGGCTAGCGGTCCTGGATAATCTGGCATCCATCCAGTCAAAGTCATCGCATATCGTGATGATTGTTCTTTGTCGATTTTCTCTTCAATCGCGACTGGCTTAAGAATGATATCAATCTCAGGTATTTGTTTCTCAAGATAGGTTTCGAGTTGTTCCCCAATCCGTTTTGCTTGTGGATCATCAAAATTAAGCATCTCAATTTGTTGTTTACTGTGTTCTTGTGATTTTTCAGGTTTCTCTTGAACGGATTCTGACATCAATACGTTCGTATCAGTGACGACGAATCGATTCGTCGGAATACCTGCATACCCTAAAGGAAGTTGAACCGATTCTTTTTCCATCAAGGCGTGAGCAATCCGCTTTCTGAGTGTCGTATCGCGGAACGTGTCATTTTTTTGATTAAAGGCGATATAAAAGACACCACTCCGCTTTTTTTGATAGGTCGGTCGTGAAACCTGATCACCTTGTGTTTCGACACTTTCTTGTAATGGAAGGATAGCCGCCTTGCTTTTCTCATACGAACTCCATTGCGTCTGATGATCGGGAATGATACGGCTTTCTATTTTCGCTACTGTAACAACGTTTTGCTGATGATACTGATCATTTTTCTTAAGCGTATATCCGCTTTTCGACATTTTTTCTAGTGTAAATGCACCATTTCCAACAAGTTCTTCCCACTTCTTTGATTCCGGTTGTGGATAGAAGACGGACATCGCAAGTAATTCCTTTAGATTCGAAACCGGCTGATTCAACGTGATGATAAGTTGATTGCGTCCTTTCGCCTTTACACCTAAACGCTCTGGCTTCATTTTTCCGTCATTGACGGCACGTCCATTTTCAAACACTTCAAATAAAAAACCATAAGGAGAATTCGTTTTATTAGCTGCGACACGTCGGAAACTATCGACAAAGTCTTGTGCCGTGATCGGCTGACCCTGCGCATTTTTCGTTTGTTTGAGTTGAATCGTATACGTCAGACGATCCTTTGAGACTGACATATCCTGTGCTAATCCTCGACGGACGGATGTCCCAGAAGTAAAGACATATAATCCTTCATACAGTTGTGCTAACAGTGTCTGAGAACGACTATCTGTCGCTAACGCAATATCGGATGTCTTCGGGAGTGATGATTCAATTAATTCAACCTTCACTGCTTGGGTCTCCTGATCTGTTTTGGTCTTTTGAGATGATGATAGACGATATATGAGCGTACCACTGAGACCAATCAATAAAAATAAGATCAATATCAGGATTGATGTTTTTCTTGTGATGTTAGTCATAAACGACTCCTTTCTGCGTCAAACACGCATTTCTCTATTGAATCAGAATTTCATCAAAAAAGCGACCCCCTTGATGTTTCAAGGGAGTCGCTTGAGCTTAAGCTTCATACCGTTTGAAGACGAGTGATGCGTTGTGTCCACCGAACCCAAGCGAGTTGCTGAGCGCATAAGTCATTTCGACGTGACGTGAACCTTCTGTCACATAATCGAGATCACAGCCTTCGCTCGGCTGTTTGAGATGAATCGTCGGGTGAACTGTTTGTTCTTGTAATGATTTAATCGTCGCAATTGCCTCGACGCCACCTGCTCCACCAAGTAAGTGACCGATCATCGATTTCGTCGAGTTGACGACGAGTTGTTTCGCTTGTTCACCGAAGACACTGTGGATCGCTTTTGTTTCAAGGATGTCGTTCATTGGTGTACTCGTTCCATGAGCATTGATGTATCCGACTGCCTCCGGAGTGATGCCCGCATCTTGAATCGCCATCGCCATCGCGCGTGCTCCACCGTCTCCGTCTGGATCCGGAGCTGTGATGTGGTACGCATCAGCTGTTAATCCATACCCACTGACCTCTGCATAGATTTTCGCACCACGAGCTACTGCATGCTCATATTCTTCAAGAATCAAGATTCCTGCCCCTTCTCCCATGACGAATCCGTCACGTCCTTCGTCAAATGGACGGCTTGCCGTCTCAGGATCGTGGTTCGTTGACATCGCTTTGTTGGCACAAAAACCAGCAAATGCTAAGTTCGTGATCGGCGCTTCCGCACCACCAGCAATCATGACATCCGCGTCACCACGTTCGATGACACGCAGTGCTTCTCCGATGGCATTCGTTCCTGAAGCACATGCTGTGACGGAACAGTTATTCGGTCCCTTTGCTCCGGTATAAATCGATACCTGACCGCTTGCCATATTCGGGATCATCATTGGAATGAAGAATGGGCTGACACGACGGTGTCCACGTTCAAAGTAGATTTTCGCTTGTTTCTCGATCGTTTCAACGCCACCGATTCCTGATCCAATCCAGACACCTGCACGTTCAGCAATCGACTTGATATCAATTCCAGCATCTTTTACAGCTTCCATGCTTGCGACAAGTGAGTAATGAACGAAGCGGTCCATTTTACGTGCTTCTTTCGCCTCAATGAATTCTGTGACATCGAAGTTCTGTAATTCGCCCGTGACCTTCGTTGGATACTCATCGATATCAAGACGCTCCATCGGACGAATTCCGTTCGTTCCTTCTTTTAATGCATCCCAGAATGTATTCGCATCATTCCCGATTGGTGTCAATGCCCCGATTCCTGTGACTACAACGCGTTTTCTCATCATCTTATGTGTTCTCTCCTTTAGTCCAAGTAATATATGCTGCTCCCCAAGTCAATCCGGCACCGAAGCCAGCAAGTACAAGTTTCGTACCTGGTGTCAGACGACCTTGCTTACGTGCTTCTTCGAGTGCGAGTGGGATCGAAGCAGCAGATGTATTCGCATGCTCATCGATCGTAACGATGACTTTTTCTTGCGGAATATGCAGTCGTTCGCACGCTGCATCGATGATGCGTAGGTTCGCCTGATGCGGAATCAAGATATCGACATCTTCAAGCGTGCTGTCTGCTTTTTGAATGACCTTCTCAACGATTTCCGGTAATTTACGAACGGCGAACTTAAAGACTTCGCGACCGTTCATCTCGATTGGTCCATCGACATCCTTAAACAACAGATGGGCTCCACGTCCGTCTGTTCCGAGTTCAAAAGCATTTAATCCCTCTTGCTCAGTTTGTCCGATGACGACCGCTCCTGCACCATCCCCGAATAAAATCGCTGTAGACCGGTCTGACCAGTCAACGATACTCGACATTTTTTCGGCACCGATGACCAGTGCATGTTTTCCTTCGACTGTTGATAACATGCTTGCAGCTGTTTGTAATGCGAAGATGAATCCACTACAGGCCGCACTGATATCAAAAGCGGTCGCCCCTCGTGCTCCCAAGCGCTCTTGAACGATACAGGCTGTAGAAGGGAACGCACGTCCTGTTGCCGTTCCGACAATGATCAAGCCGATGTCCTCTACTGTCAATCTAGCATCATCGAGTGCCTTCTGAGCCGCTTCTGTCGCTAAGTCTGTTACATCCACATCATCGGCTGCAATTCGTCGTGCCCCGATTCCTGTTCGTGTCCGAATCCATTCATCACTTGTGTCAAGCGTCGTTGCTAGCTCATCATTCGTTACGCGACGTGATGGCAAAGACGTTCCTAATCCTACAATCCCGATCTTCATAAGGCATCCCCTTTTGGTTATTAGTATCTGGTACTAATATAAAGCGTTAATTTGCTTTTGTCAAAGAAAAAAGGAAGAGCAAGGTCTCCCGTGCCCTTCCTTCTACATCATTCTGCTAACGTCCGAACGACTTCCATGACCATTTTAGCGGAATTGATTGACGCAATCTCGAGGAATTCATCAAACGAGAGTGACGCTTCTTCATTAGCGCTATCTGAAATCGAACGTGTCACGACGAACGGAACACCAAACTGATGACAGACTTGTGCGATTGGCGCAGCTTCCATCTCGACGGCTGCGACTTCTGGGAAGTGCGCCTTGATTTGAGCAGCACGCTCTGAATCATGGATGAAGGAGTCACCTGTCGCGATCAATCCATGAACGACACGAATTGCATCCATGCGCTCGATGACAGCTTCTGCTGTTGCTACGAGCTTTGGATCTGCTTGGTAGGCAGCTGGCATTCCAGGTACCTGACCATATTCGTAACCAAACGCTGTCACGTCTACGTCATGGTGACGTACTTCTGTTGAGACGACGACATCCCCGACCGTTAAGCCTTCTTTAAATCCGCCTGCTGAGCCGGTATTGATGACAGCAGTTGGTTTGTAGTGGTCAAGCAATAATGTCGTACCGATCGCAGCGTTCACTTTCCCGATTCCTGACTTCAAAATGACGACAGGAACGCTATTCAAGAGTCCTTCATAAAAATGATAGTTTGCGATGACTGTATCTTTACGTTCTGACAACTCGTTGCGCAATAAGTTGACTTCCTCTTCCATTGCGCCGATGATTGCGATTGGCATGGTCCATTCCTCCATCAAACAGAAAGCCGGATTGCTCCGGCTCCTGTGTTCTTTATTTGATCGATGTAATTTTTACTGCGTATTCGCCGCCTGGTGCTGGTACAGAGACTTGATCTCCGACTTGGTGCCCCATTAAACTTTTTGCGATTGGTGATTCGTTCGAGATTTTACCCGTGAACGGATCTGCTTCGGCACTACCAACGATCGTATACGTATCTTCTTCGTTGTCTTCGACACTCAAGAAAGTGACTGTCGTTCCGATACCGACGACTGAGATATCCTTCTCTTCTTCCGAGATGATGGCAACGTTGCGAAGCATCTCTTCCAGTTGAGCAATCCGGCCTTCGACCATTGCTTGCTCTTCTTTTGCTGAATCATATTCTGCGTTCTCTGAAAGGTCACCGAACGAACGGGCAATCTTGATGTTCTCGACGACTTCTTTCCGGCGGACTGACTTCAATTCATTCAATTCATTTTCAATGTTCGCTTTACCTTCAAGCGTCATGTAGTATTGCTTTTCTGCCATTTTTGTCACGCTCCTTTTTATTCCACTAGTATAGTATATTCACATCTTTTTTGGAATCAATATCCTCTTTGGTCGAGTGATGATCGATAATCAAGGATCGCTCGGATTTTCGTTACGAGTAAATCGATTGCCACGTGGTTTTCACCGCCCTCTGGTACGATGATATCCGCATAACGTTTTGTCGGTTCACAGAACTGTAGATGCATGGGACGGACGACATTCGTGTACTGCTCAACGACAGAATCAATTGAACGCCCACGTTCGTTGATATCACGTTGCATCCGACGAAGAATGCGAACGTCCGCATCCGTATCGACGAACACCTTAATATCCATTAGTTCCCGTAACCGTTCGTCTTCAAGCGCTAAAATTCCTTCTACGATGATGACATCACGTGGTTCGAGACGAATCGTTTCTTGAGCACGTGTATGTGCGACATAATCATATACCGGTTTTTCAACGGCAATGTTTTCGCGGAGCGCTTGAATGTGTTCGATCAAAAGACCATTATCGAAAGCAAATGGATGATCATAGTTTGTCTGATATCGCTCTTCCATTGATAATTCACTTTGGTCTTTATAGTATGCGTCCTGTTCAATCATGACGATTGATTCGCTTGGGAACGCATCGACAAGTGAACGTGCCACCGTCGTCTTCCCTGAACCCGTTCCGCCCGCTACGCCTATTACTACCGGTTTTTGCATGTCATTCGTTCCTCCATCATTTCGACTTTTTCCGACTGACGGATACACCGTCACCGAGTGGAAAAATCGTCGTATCATATTGTTCTTGTTCCATCATCCAGACCGTGAATTCTTTGACGAGACGCACGAGCCGACGTCTTCTTCGATCGAACGTCTTCGGGTCAGGCTCAAGGACATCTCCGTGTAAGAAGAGATTGTCCGTATAAAGCACGCCGCCCTCTGGAATGAGTCGCCCATATCCCGCAAAGAATTTTTTATACTGTCCTTTAGCTGCATCGATGAAGACTGCATCAAACTGGTCTTCAAGCGTTTCGGCTAATTCTACTGCATCACCAAAAATGATGTCAATCCGATCCGCCACATCTGACCGGGCGATGAAGGTTTTTGCTTCTTCATACCGCTTTGCATTCCGTTCGATTGTCGTAATACGCGCATCCGGTAACGCACGTGCCATCCGGATCGCACTATAACCAATTGCTGTTCCGACTTCTAGAATACGCTTCGGTTGCTGTAATCGCAGGAGCGACAATAAGACTTCGGAACCGGTCAACTCGATGATCGGTATATGATGTTCTTCCGCATAACGCTCCATTTCTTCTAGTAGGGCATCACGAGGATGAATCATCGATTCGACATAGGTCGTGAAATCCTTCACGCCATTCACTCCCTCTTCCGCATAAACAGGCTGACTTGAAGCGAACTTCCCGCTTCAACCCAACCCGTTGCTCATTGCTCTTTACTCGCTTCGTATTCCACCCATTCCGGTTTATACTTAACGACGTTTCGTTGATGTTCTTCATATGTCTCTTCGTAAAGAATCTGTCCTCGTGGATGTGTATCACTTGGTGGACGGGCGAAGAAATAGACATATTTTGTTTTATTCGGGTTCAAGACAGCTAATACGGAATCCTTACTGACCGTTGAAATCGGACCAATCGGAATTCCTTCGTACTTATACGTATTGTACTTCGAGTTATTCTCAAGATCCTTCAGCGTCGTCAAGGCCGTATTCTCGCCAGTGCCATACCAAACCGTCGGGTCCGACTGAAGTTTCATGCCATCATCTAAACGGTTTTTGAAGACGCCTGCGATTTCACGACGATCCTTCGGTGTCGCGGCTTCACGCTCGACCATTGAACCGAGACTGAGCACTTCATGGAAGGTCATGCCTGACTTTCGAATGGCATCCTCATTTTCATCGTAGACTTTTTCTGTCTCGTCGAGCATCGTCTCGACGATTTGATCAATGCTTTTTCCTTTATCGAACTCATACGTTGCTGGGAAGAGATATCCTTCAAGTGCGTACAAGATGCCATTCTTCTTCACTTCATCCGTCAGCATCGGATATTTTTCAATCATGGCATCGATGAACATCGCATCCGTCAATTCTTTACGAATCGTCTCTTCTTTGAACTTCGTCGCTTTCGCGATTAAATCAATTTGACGATCCATCGTGATGCCTTCAGGTAACGTGATTTTCACATCCGCTGCCTTCATGACCGTTCCCGTTTTCAATTCATTGATGATTTCATCCGGGGACATGGCTTGTGACAGGGTATATGTACCCGCCTGGAATGACGATTCATTCTTATAACGGACGTAATAACGGAAAATCGTCTCGTTTGCGATTAAGTCTTTTTCCTTTAGTAAGGAAGCGATCGTACTCGTTCCTGCGCCTAAAGGAATTTCGACTTTGACGGATTTCGTCGCTGTTTCATCGACTGGTTCAAGCGCATTTTTCAAAAAGACATAGACGACCGCACTGGCAACTAGAAAAATCGTCAACAATACAGAAAGGATGATTAGCGTGATCCGGCGTGATGTCCGGCGTCGCCTTTTTTCGATTTCAGCATTTTGCTTCCATTCGTTCTCCATCGGTTCCTCCTTCTTCTCTTAAAACAAGGTGACACCGTAAGAGAAAGTCTCTTACGACGTCACCTGTCATGAGTCGGGTTAGTCTAACTGATCTTCGAGCGTGTTAAAGACTTCTTCGATTTCATCCCAAGTCGCTGTATCGTCTTCGTCGATTGGTACGAGGTTGAAGTCGTTGTCTCCATCACCGTATTCGTCGAGTTCGTAAACGAAGATGTCGACTTCTTCTGCTTCGTCATAATCTGCTCCGATTGGCTCGAGGAAGATGTATGTCTTGCTCGAACGTGGGCTTTCATAACGCAGACGTTCTACGAATTCGAAATCATTTCCTTCGCCGTCCGGAATTACGTAACGTGTTGGCTCATTCTGTTGCATCAGTGATCCGCTCCTTTAACGCAAGCTCGAGTTCATCCCAAGTTTGCTCATCATTTTCATCGATCAGGCTCAATTCAAAATCATCTTCGCCTTCTCCATATTCATCGATCTCACAGATGATTAGATCATCCGCTCCTTCGTCAGGGTTACCGATCATTTCAAGAAATAGATAGGTTTTTCCTGTCCGTTCACTCGAGTAACGGTACCATTCTTCGAAAAGATGTTCGCCGCCCTCTTCATCTGGAAAGAGATACTGACGTTTTTCTTCAGCCATCGGTTTCTCCCCCTTCATCGATTCGCCCGATCCAAATACGATTGCAGGATCATGACGGCAGCCATCTTATCGATGACTTGTTTTCGTTTCTTGCGGCTGACATCGGCATCGATCAGCATCCGTTCTGCTTGCATCGTCGTCAACCGTTCATCCATGAAGACGACTTCAAGCCCAGTATGCTGTTCGATTTCCTTCGCAAAGGCTTCACTCGCCTCCGCACGGGGACCGATGGAACCGTTCATGTTTTTCGGAAGACCAATGACTAGGATTTCGACATTGTATGTCTCCATGATGACATCGAGCCGTTTGAAGGCTTCTGGGTAATCCGGTTCCGTCCACTTGACCGTCTCGACACCTTGCGCCGTCCAGCCCATCAAGTCACTGACCGCTACCCCGATCGTCTTCGAACCGACGTCTAGTCCCATTGCACGTTTCATTTTGAATTTCCACTCTCCGCCAAATAAGATTTCACGAGTTCTTCGAGCAATTCGTCACGTTCAATCTTACGAATTAAGTTACGTGCGTCATTATGACGAGGAATGTAAGCAGGATCTCCAGATAGGAGATAGCCGACGATTTGGTTGATCGGATGATATCCTTTTTCTTCTAAAGCATGATAGACCGTCAACAACACATCCCGTGTCGCTGCTTTGTTATCGTCTTCTGGAAAGTTGAATTTCATCGTTTGATCCATCTGACTCACGTTCATCACCTCTTTCATATACACTACGTTTCTATTATGCCAGTGATTGCACGTATTGTGAAGCGTACGCGAGTGCTTCTTCTAATTTCGACGCATCTTTCCCACCAGCTTGAGCCATGTCAGGGCGACCGCCACCGCCACCACCGCAGCGTGTTGCGACTTCCTTGATCAATTTACCAGCATGATAGCCTTGGTCGATTAAATCTTTTGAAACGCTTGCGACGAGATTGACTTTCTCACCTTGCGCACTACCGAGAACAATGATTGCTGATCCGAGTGAGCTCTTCAACTCATCCATCATACCGCGAAGGGCATCCATATCTGAGACGTCGACACGTTTCGCAAGCACACGTACGCCGTTGATTTCCTCAACATCGTCCTTTAGTGAAGCAGCTTCGATGTTCGCAAGTTTTGCTTGCAACGATTCGTTCGCCCGTTCCGTCTCACGAAGTTGTTGTTGCAGTGCTTCGATACGAACTGGAACTTCCGTCGTTTTCGTTTTCAAGACAGCTGCTGCTTGTTCGAGTGTTTCTAAGTGTTGATTCATCACACGATACGCGCCTGCACCTGTCACGGCTTCGATCCGGCGTGTACCTGCACCGATCCCAGACTCTGAGACGATCTTGAACAGACCGATCTCTGCAGTGTTTCCGACGTGGATTCCGCCACACAATTCAATCGAGTATGTGCCTGCTGAGACGACACGGACCGTTTCCCCGTACTTCTCACCGAACAATGCCATCGCGCCTTTTGCTTTTGCATCAGCGATGTTCATCTCTTCGATATCAACCGGTAATGATGCCCAGATCGCTTGGTTGACGTCTTGTTCGATTTTTGTCAACTCTTCTTGTGTCACTGCACCGAAGTGTGAGAAGTCGAAGCGGAGACGTTCTGGAGAAACGAGTGATCCCGCTTGGTTGACGTGTGTTCCGAGCGTGTCTTTCAATGCTTTATGAAGCAAGTGTGTTGCTGTATGGTTTTTCGTGACGGCTTTACGTTCTGCTGCTTCGACGTTTGCAACGACATCCGCCGCTTCCGTTGCGATTCCTGTACGGACGATGACCGTATGCAAGTTTTGACCGTTTGGCGCCTTTTGAACATCTTTGACATCAAGAACGAAGTCTTTGCCTTCGATTGTTCCTGTATCCGCGACTTCACCACCACTTTCAGCGTAGAACGGCGTGATATCGAGAATGACTTGCGCTTCTTCACCAGCAGCCACTTCTGTGACTCGTTCTCCATCATGCAACAATGCGATGATTTTTGCATCCGCCTTAAGGTCGGTATAGCCGACGAACGTACTTTTATCTTTTAGTGTCGAGAGGACTTCCGATTGTTGTTGCATCGAACCGCTCTCTTCACGTGCTGCCCGCGCACGTTGACGTTGTGCGTCCATCGCTTGTTTGAAGCCTTCTTCATCAACAGACATCTGATGATCTTCCGCATACTCGACTGTCAATTCGAGTGGGAAACCATACGTGTCATACAGACGGAACGCATCTTCACCACTGATGACATGCTCACCGTTCGCCTTAGACGTCTGAGCGACCGTGTTCAAGATTGCAAGACCGTCATGAAGCGTCTCATGGAAACGTTCTTCTTCGTTTTTAATGACGCGTTTGATGAAGTCCGCTTTTTCCGGAACTTGTGGGTAGAAGTCAATCATGACGTTCCCGACCGTATCAACGAGTTCATACATGAACGGACGTTCGATCCCAAGCATTTTCGCATAACGAACCGCACGGCGTAGTAAACGACGAAGGACATATCCACGTCCTTCATTCGAAGGAAGAGCACCATCACCAATCGCGAATGACACAGTACGGATGTGGTCTGCGATGACTTTGAATGCTACATCGAGTTTCGAATCATCACGGTAGATTTTACCGCTGATTTCTTCTGTCTTATGAATGATCGGCATGAACAGATCCGTATCGAAGTTCGTCGGCACGTCCTGCATGACACACGCCATCCGTTCGAGTCCCATCCCAGTATCGATGTTTTTACGCGGAAGTTCCGTGTAGTTGCCGTGTCCGTCGTGGTTGTACTGACTGAAGACGATATTCCAGATCTCGAGATAGCGTTCGTTTTCGCCACCTGGATAAAGTTCTGAATCGTTCGGATCGTCTCCGAAAGCTGGACCACGATCGAAGAAGATTTCCGTATTCGGACCAGATGGACCTTCACCGATTTCCCAGAAGTTATCTTCAAGCGGAATGATCCGCTCAGCCGGTACACCGAGTTCAAGCCAGATTTGACGCGCTGCATCATCTTCCGGATGAATCGTGACCGAAAGACGTTCTGGGTCAAGACCGTACCAGTCATCACTCGTCAAGAGTTCCCAACCCCATTTGATTGCATCTTCACGGAAATAATCACCGACAGAGAAGTTTCCAAGCATCTCGAAGAACGTATGGTGACGCGCTGTTTTCCCGACGTTTTCGATATCGTTCGTCCGGATTGATTTTTGTGCGTTGACGATACGTGGATTATCAGGAATGACACGACCATCAAAATATTTCTTGAGTGTTGCAACACCCGAGTTGATCCACAAGAGCGATGGATCCTCGACCGGCACGAGTGAAGCACTCGGTTCGATCGCATGCCCTTTGCTTTGGAAGAAATCAAGATACATCTGACGGATTTGTGCACCCGTTAATGGTTTTAGAGCTTTCATGAACAGTTACCTCCATTGGTTTTATTTGGACGCAAAAAAGCGATGCTTTCATCCCTGAAAAGGGACGAAAGCATCGCTTCCGTGGTACCACCCTCGTTCGTAAGCAACCTATTGCCTACCTCGAACATCTGATAACGGGGATGACCCGCAGGTGTTTACACCTGACTCCGGAAGGAGCTTCAAAGGGACTCGAGAAAGTGATTGCAGCAGACTCACTTCTCTCTGGACTCGAGTTTTCCTTTTACTTATCTTCCATCAACGTGTTACGTCCATTCATCTATCGTGATTATTACCTATCGAACAGCATCCGTCAAGTCTTTGTCACCCCACCGAGTCGTTCGATCAATCGTGTTCGGCGCCGCGGCTCCTCTTCTTGCGACGCTTTATGAAACGCTCGTGGGTCGCCGAACAATAACAAACTCGACTTCGCACGGGTGACCGCCGTATAAATCAAGTTTCGGGAATGCTTGAATGCCCCCGTGAAATAGACCGGCATCAAGACGATCGGAAACTCGGATCCTTGCGCTTTGTGGATCGTAATCGCATAGGCGTGCGTGAATTGATCCCAATCACTCCGGTTGTACTCGACCTCCGTCTGATCGAACCGGGCGATGATTTTATCGACTTTATCGACATTCTCTTTAGCGAAGAAGATATTGACGATTTCGCCGATATCTCCGTTATAGACGTTTTCTTCCGCATTGTTGACGAGCTGGAGAATCTTGTCCCCGGTCCGGTAAATCCGCGTTCCTTGTTTGACTTCCCGTTTCTTCGGTTCCTCCGGGTTATAGACGCGTTGCAAGGCGACATTCAATTCGTCGATCCCGACCTGACCCCGGTAGGTCGGCGCGAGGACCTGGACATCGAATTTCGAGTAGCCTTTTGCGAGTGCTTTTTCCGCGAAGGCCGAGATGCCCCGTAACGTCTCTTGCGGAGACGCAGTATAGAAGCGGCGATCCGCAAGTGGTGATAACAAATCAGCAGACGTCGTCCGGTTCTTCAAATCGTGCGCAAGACGCAATATCGAAGAATCTTCTGCTTGACGATGGACGACGCTCAAACGGACGACGGGAATTCCTTCCGTATCCATCAAGTCTGCCAGCACCTGTCCTGGACCGACGGATGGCAATTGATCGCGGTCACCGACGAACAAGATCTTCATGCCATTCGGGACGGCGCGAAGCAAACTCGATAACAAGTAGATATCAATCATCGACGATTCATCGATGATCAGTACTTTTCCCGTGATCGGCTGATCCTCATTCAGTTGAAAGTTCGTTCCATCATACTTCAATAGACGGTGAATCGTCATCGCCGGCACGTCCGTTGCTTCCGACAGACGTTTAGCGGCACGTCCCGTCGGTGCAACAAGGACGTATGGATAGACCTCTCCTGTCTTGACGCGACTCTTCTCAAGCGGCCAGTCATGAATTTCTTGCAACGCATGCAAAATTCCCTTGATGACAGTCGTCTTACCGGTACCCGGTCCACCAGTCAAGACCATCAGCGGCGCTTTGACCGCTAACTCAATCGCTTCTCGCTGTTGCGCGGCATATTCCATGCCGAACTGTTCTTCGAGGTGCCCGATTGCTTCAAGGATCGTCGCGACATCGACTTCTTGTTCCGCTCCGTTCGCCATGACCCGCGCGAGTTCCTTCGCCGCGCGGACTTCCGCATAAAAGATCGTCGGTAAATACAAGCAACCTTCTTCAAGCTTGACCTTATCTTCAGCGAGCAACAGTTCGATCGCTTGTTCCAGCCGCTCTCCCGGATCTTCCCCTAGCAGACGGGGTGCCCGTTGCAACAGCGAGTCGACCGTCGCGAAGGCATGTCCCTCGCCCGCTTCTTGTTCTAATATGTGCATGATCGAAGCAGCGACGCGTTCCGGATGTAATCCGACGAGTCCGAGGTGCGCGGCGATATGATCGGCTATCTTAAAACCAATCCCATTCACTTCATACATCAAGGAATATGGATTCTCTCGTATTCGCGCCATCGCGTCCCCTTCATAAGCAGCATAAATCTTTGCCGCCAGCTTCGGTGTGACATCAAATGGCGCTAGAAACAGCATCAACTGATCGACACCGTATAGCGTCGCGAGTCGATTCAAGATGATGTCGGCTTGTTTTTGTTTTAACCCAGGCACCTGATTCAGTACCCGTTCATCCTTTAAGATGAGATCCACTGCCTCTTCTCCAAGAGCATCGACGATATTTTTCGCTGTCTTCGGACCAATGCCGGTGAACGAACCATTCGTCAAGAAGCGGATCGTCGCATGTTTGGTCATCGGAACCGATCGGCGAATCAGCTCCGCCTTCAGTTGTTTTCCGAAGCGAGGATGATCAATGAGACGGCCGAATGCTTGATACGTTCCTCCGAGTTCGATTCCGACTCCTGTACCCGTAATGACGAGCTCGGTTTCTTTTAAATCAAAGTTCTTTTCTTTGACGGCGACCAATACAATGGAGTGTGCTTCTTCTTCAGAAGAAAAGAGCACACGTTTGACGCGCCCGACGACTTGATGGGGGTGCTCCATCACTCCACCTTCTTTCTCTCTTTTTCATTCGCTGCTTTCATCATAGCATTCGTTTACCGGATTTTAAATCAGGGAAAGATACCGTGAACCATTTCGTTAAGAGGAGGAGTTTAAGGATGGCACGTTTACCGATTGCAGGATTGTGTGAATTAGTACTTGAAGTCGAGGATATGGACCGTGCGGTCGGTTTTTGGAATGGGACACTTGGCATTCCGATCGTCGAGCAATGGGCTCCTGAGGATGCGGAACCAAGTAAAGAACAATCTAAACAAGACGGGGTTTGGGCAACGTGGCTTTACATCGGCGGTAACACTCGACTCGGTCTGTGGCTGAAACGGGACTTCACGATGGAAGAACGGACCGTCAAACACTTACCAGTGTCCGAATGGGACACGTTGTACGATGAAGGTGGTGTCCATGTTCATTGTGCCTTTTACGTTGAGAAGGACGAGTTCCAACAAGCCTTGAATCAATTGCGGGAAGCATCGATTACCGTGAAGCTCAGAGAATGGGACGAACAGGAGACATCGAATCAAAAAGAGCATTCTGCTTATTTCAAGGATACAGAAAATAACGTCATCGAACTGTATACGAAAAACATGGATGAAGCCTATGAAGACTTTTCCGGACCTCCACTTCGCGTCATTCGTGAAGTCGGGAATTAAATAGCGTAAAAAAGACGACTCCATTTGGAATCGTCTTTTTTGAATCAGTCTGCTTGTTTTAATAACGCATCCATCTTCGCTTTCGCATCTCGTGCAAGGGCGTGTTCCGGCTGATAGGCAAGAACGGCTTCAAGTTCTGCGTAACACGCTTCCTGTTGACCGAGGAAGGCAAGGGCGATCGCATAGTTATAGCGTGCATCTGTATGCGTTTCGTCCAGCATCAAGACATGCTCGAACATCTCGACCGCTTCTTCCAACTTCTCGTTTTGCGCTAAGGCAAGTCCGTATTGGAATGCGATCTCGATATCGACACCGTTTAGTTCTGACGCGCGTTGTAAACGAGGTAAGCCGCGTACTGGATCACCGAGTTTTTGATACGTCATCCCTAGCATGAAATGGAGATCAGCGTCATCAAGTCCATATAATAAGGCTGCGCGCAATGATTCCTCTGCTTCGACGAGTTGATCGGCAGCAAAGAACAGAGCACCTTTCGCATAATAGGCACTCGCGAACGTATTATCGATCATCAGTGCCCGGTCATAAAAACGAAGGGCACGATCAGCGTCGTTCATCGATTGCAGTAATGTTCCAAGATTGACGTATGCTGTCGGATCTTTTGGGTTTTGTTCGATCGCATCATTAAAAGCTTGCGCTGCTAATTCATAATTTCCAGCTTCTAGATGCCGGAACCCTACTTCATTATAGTTCATCTTCTTTTGCTCCTTACGCTAGATAAGCGAGGCGTTCGCCTGCTTTATAGGCTGCATCGATCGTCGCACCACCGAGGCAGATGTCTCCATCATAGAACACGACCGCTTGTCCTGGTGTGATCGCCCGTTGACGTTCGTCAAACGAAACATCGAGTCCATCTTCAAGGACACGAACCGTGACGGCTGTGTCTTGTTGACGGTAACGGAATTTTGCTGTGCAACGGAATGTCTCACCGACTGGACGTTCTGATGTCCAACTGACATCTGAAGCAAGTAATCCTTCCGAATACAATAATTCGTTATGGAATCCTTGATCGACATAGAGAATGTTCTCTTTTAGGTTTTTTCCGACGACGAACCAAGGTTCTCCGTCTCCACCGATACCAAGCCCGTGGCGTTGCCCCATCGTATAGTACATCAATCCATCGTGACGACCCATGACGTTGCCGTCAAGCGTCCGCATCTCACCGGGTTGTGCCGGTAGGTATTGACCGAGGAACTGTTTAAAGTTCCGCTCGCCAATGAAGCAAATACCGGTCGAGTCTTTTTTCTTAGCTGTTGCAAGGTTCGCTTCTTCTGCAATCCGGCGCACTTCTGATTTTTCCATGTGACCGATTGGGAACATCGCCTTCGCGATTTGCTCTTGCGACAATTGATTCAAGAAATACGTTTGATCTTTATTTGCATCCACGCCTCGAAGCAATTTATGTTCTCCATCTTCATAGACAGCACGTGCATAATGACCTGTTGCGACGAAATCGGCACCAAGGCGCATCGCGTGATCGAGGAACGCTTTGAACTTGATTTCCTTGTTACACATGACGTCTGGATTCGGTGTCCGACCGAGTTTATATTCATCGAGGAAGTACGTGAAGACCTTATCCCAGTACTCTTTTTCAAAATTGACCGCATAATACGGAATGCCGATTTGATTGGCTACGGCGATGACGTCTTCATAATCTTCCGTCGCCGTACAAAAGCCGTTCTCATCCGTGTCATCCCAGTTTTTCATGAAGATCCCGATGACGTTATAGCCTTGCTCTTTTAATAAATGAGCCGTCACAGACGAATCGACACCGCCCGACATCCCAACGACGACTGTCGTTTCACTCGGGGCTTTCGCTCGTGTATTCATTCATTTCACCTCTTAGTTAATTCTGAAACGATTTTACGACATCTTGCAAGGCTTGTGCGAGTAGTTCGACTTGCGGAACATCATTTCCGTGCCCAAAGCTGATCCGAACAGATGCGCGCGTTCGTTCATCTTCGCCATACATCGCCGACAGGACATGCGAAGGTTCGACAGACCCTGCCGTACATGCACTCCCACTCGATACCGCCATCTGCCGCATATCGAGCATGATCAAGAACGGTTCGATCTCGATTTGCGGGAAATAAAGATTGAGGACATTCGGTAATCCCTCGATACCGTTGACTTCATACTTGATACCACTTTCATCTAATCGAGTCAGCAAGACGGTACGCAACTGTGTGATCTGATCCTGTTGTTGATCACGCTCCGCTACCATCAGTTCGAGCGCCTTCGCTAAACCGACGATTCCCGGTACGTTCTCTGTACCAGCACGACGCTTGCGTTCTTGTTCTCCGCCGAACGTGTGAGGTGCTAACTTCACACCAGTCCGCACGTACAATAGTCCGATTCCCTTTGGACCGTTAATTTTATGAGCAGACGCGGATAAGAGATCGACCTGTAACGCTTCAACATCGATTGCTTGTTTGCCGAACACTTGCACCGCATCCGTATGAAACAAAATACCGCGTTCCCGTAAAAATTGACCGAATGTCGCAATTGGCTGGATCGTTCCGACTTCATTGTTACCAAACATGATCGAGACGAGTATCGTATCTTCCCGAACTGCTTCTTGTAAGGCAGTCAACGACACAACGCCAGACGACGGTACATCGAGATATGTGACATCATAGCCTTGCTTTTCAAGCTCTTCGAACGCACGGAGTACGGCATGATGCTCAAACCGTGTCGTAATGAGATGACGCCCTTTTTCAAGCGCTGCCTCAGCCGCACCGAAGATGGCGTAGTTATCCGACTCCGTTCCACCACTCGTGAAAATCAGTTCGGTTGGTTTCGCATTTAATTCTTGTGCGATCTGTCGGCGTGCATTGTCGATCGCCGCCCGAGCAGAACGACCAGCCGCATGGACACTTGATGGATTCCCGTACTGTTCGAGCAAATAAGGCGTCATCGCCTCAAGGACTTCTGGACGCATCGGCGTCGTCGCCGAATGGTCAAAGTAATTCATTCGTATTCACCTCTCAAATATAGAACATGTATCCTGTATCGTCTTCTTCTGCTAAGTCTTGTAGTGTCGTTGAATCGAGTACTTGATCGACCGCTTGTTGGATTTTATCCCAAAGTTTGCGTTTCGTGACCTCGTCACAAGCATCGACTTCGACGACGACGAGTGGTCCTTCAAGCAGGCGGATGATTTCACCCGCCGTAATGTTTTGTGCTTCACGACCGAGCTTATACCCGCCATAAGCGCCGCGGACACTTTTGACGAGACCCCCATTTCGAAGTGGTGCGATCAATTGCTCGAGGTAGTGCTCTGATAAATCATACATCTGGGCGATTTTTTTTAAGGACAATGGTTTTGATTCAGCTTCTTTTGCGAGTGCGATCATGATCGTCAGACCATATCGCCCTTTCGTCGAGATTTTCATCATGCGAAGGATCATCCTTTCTAGTATAGTAGTAGCTAAAAGTGGAAGGAGCGTATGTGTATGGCACATTTATTTGAATCCCAGTCTCCTGCCGGACCGCTCGCAAATCGGATGCGTCCGCAGAATCTTGATGAAATCGTCGGACAACGCCATCTAATCGGAGAGACGACGCTTTTGCGGCGCGCCATCTTAGCCGACCGTCTCGGGACCGTCATTTTTTACGGTCCACCGGGCACCGGTAAGACGACGCTCGCACGTGTCATTTCCAGTTATACGAAATCAGCATTCGAGCAATTGAATGCGGTCACGGCAAAACTGGAACAATTACGGGAGATTTTAAAAGCAGCCGAGGCTCGTCTTCAGTTCGAGGATCAAAAAACGATCCTCTTTCTCGATGAGATCCATCGGTTCAATAAGATGCAGCAAGACGCCTTACTGCCGGCACTTGAGGCGGGTACGATCACGTTGATCGGTGCGACGACTGAAAATCCGAGTTTTGAAGTCAATGCTGCTCTCTTATCACGAGCAACGGTATTTCGTTTCGAGCCCCCGACGGCAGACGATTTACGAATCGTCCTCGACCGAACCCTGAAGGACGAAGAGCGTGGTCTTGGCAAATATCCGATCACGATCACGGAGGACGCGATCGATCATTACGTCAAGTTGTCAGATGGCGATTACAGGGCATTATTGAATGCGCTCGAACTCGCCGTCTTGACGACTCCGGAAATCGATGGTCAAATCACGATCGATCTCGCTGTCGCGGAGGAATCGATTCAGCAAAAGGCATTGAAGTATGATAAGGACGGCGATCGTCATTATGATGTCATCTCCGCTTTCATTAAATCGATTCGTGGTTCCGATCCGGACGCCGCGCTCTACTGGCTCGCCGTCATGATTGAAGCCGGTGAAAGTCCCCGTTTCATCGTTCGTCGTCTCTATGTCCATGCGGCAGAAGACATCGGTCTATCTGATCCGCAAGCGTTATTGATGGTCGATGCCTGTGCGCGCGCGTGCGAATACGTTGGTTTCCCGGAAGCTCGGATTCCGCTTGCTGAAACGGTCCTATATCTCGCGACAGCACCGAAATCGAATGCCGTCATCTCAGCCATTGACCAAGCATTGACGCTCGTCCGTCGTTCAGATGGTGGACCTGTTCCCCCACACCTGCGCGATGCCCATCATCCGGGTGCAGCGGCACTTGGGAATGGCGTCACCTACCAATATCCGCACGACTTCGAACATGCCTATGTGCCACAGAATTATTGGCCAGAAAACCTTGCCCGGACCAAACCCATCTTTTATCGTCCAAGCCCACGCGGTTTTGAAAAACAACTGCAGGCTCGACTCGATTTTTGGAACAAACAAACAGCCACACATCAGAAAAAGCGACCATAAGGTCGCTTTTTTAACGAACGCGTTCGATCGTCACGCCAGCTTCACGGACGATCTCATTGATGACGTAGCTCGCTGCAATCAATCCACCAACTGAAGGCACGAATGCGTTCGAACTCGGCGGCATCTTCGCTTTACGAATCGCAGCTGCATCGTTTCCGACAACTTGACGGACTTCTTCAATGATCTTAACGGGCGGTTCATCGGAAAAGACAACAGGAACGCCTTTATGAATACCGGCTTTTCGAAGTTTCGTCCGGATGACCTTCGCCAGAGGATCATAACTTGTATCTTTGATGTCAACGATCTTAATGCGTGTCGGATCCATCTTGTTTGCCATCCCCATGCTCGAAATGATCGGAATGTTACGTTTCTTACATTCTTGAATCAAGTGAATTTTGAACGAGACCGTGTCCGATGCATCGATGACATAATCCGGCTGCTGTTCAAAGAACGACTCGAATGTTTCTTCATTGTAGAACATCTTTAAACGAACGATTTCAAGGTCTGGATTGATTAACGCAAGACGTTCTGCCATCGCATCGACCTTCGGCTGACCGACCGTCGGAAGCAAGGCATGAATTTGTCGGTTAACGTTTGTAATATCGATATCATCCTTATCGACGAGAATCAAACGACCTATACCACTACGGGCAAGTGCTTCTGCTGAGAACGAACCAACACCGCCGATTCCCAGAATAGCGACAGACTTGGATGCCAATGCGTCAAGTCCAGTTTTACCGATTGCTAGTTCATTACGCGAAAATTGATGTAACATCTCATAACCTCACAATACTCATACTGTTTTACTCGGAATTATATCATAAAAAAAAACGTCATGCGACGTGTCGAACAATAAAATAATAAGACGATGGGACCCGAAGTGCCGTGTCGATACCTTATTTTTGAACCTGCTGTGCAGGTGGGTGTCTTATCCGATTCCTATTCGTACGTCCTCCTGCTGTGTTACGAGGCATGTACTACTAGTTGGAACGTCAAACTCCCTATCAAAAAAGAGTGGCTCAAAGATAAAAGGCGGCTCTCGTACAATTCAGGAACCCCATCTGATGCATTTAATATAGCATCCTCCCCTCTGAAATGCAACTACTTCCCACTCCAGAAAAAGATGCTTTTTTAGGTCCAACGTTTCGTGAACTGTTGATTCGGATCATATCGTTGTTGTTGGAATGCGGGATCAAATCGTGGTGTGCGTGTTGCATTCCCAACACCCGCGATGAACGCCCAGTTGCCATAGTTCGAAGCGACATCATAGTCGATCAACTGTTGTTCGAAATATCGTGCTCCGATGCGCCAGTCCTGCTTTAATTCATGAATCAGATAACTGGCAACGATTTGTCTGCCGCGGTTCGACATCCATCCCGTCTCGCGAATCTCGTTCATGAAGGCATCGACGAACGGAACACCGGTCTTTCCTTCTATCCAACGTTCGACAGCTAGCTGGTCCGTCTTCCACGTGTATTGACCGTCTTGTAATCCACTCGACCGGAACAGACGGCTTCCTGTCTCACGCATCGTTAAATGGAAAAAGTCACGCCATAACAGTTCGAAATACAACCAATACGTTGATTCATTTGCTCCCTTTTTTCGCTCGGCTTCCTGCAATTCAGCCATGACGCGACGCGGTGACAGCGATCCGTTCGCTAGCCAGGCAGATAACTTCGAAGAATCATCTCGCAAAAAACCATTACGTGTTTCTTTATAGATGAATACAGGATCAACAAAGTATTCTTGAAGACGTGCTCTCCCCGCTGATTCTCCACCACGGAACGGGAACGCGATCTCTGGATCCGCTTTGACTGATTCCTCCCTTATTAATCGAATACCGGTTGGTGGATCAAGTGGATCGTAGAAGGTTCCTTTCGCCTCGACACGTTTTCGAAACGCTGTAAAGACGCGCTTCAGTTCGTCACTTCCGATATCTTCCCGGCGATGTAGTGTCTGTGTCTCAAAAGAACGGACGGCATATCTGTCTTCGATATACTGTTCACTTGCCACTTCTTCTGTTCCAGTCATCTTATGGAAATAGACGGTATCATCCGCTTGGAGATAAGAATCAAGTGCCTCATTCACCTTCCCCTCTAAAATATCTAATGCAATTCCGATTTGAGACAAATGATCGGCTAAATTCGCTAATGACTCTTCTTCGAATTTCGCTTGTTGTGCGCCTCTTTCAAACAGCTGTCCCTTATGATTTTTAACGTATACTGCCCGAATCGTATCTTGTTCTTCGCATGCGCTTCGAAGTGCTTCATGATCATCGACACGCAAATCATTGCGGTACCAGACGACTGCTCCCATATTGATCGGCTCCCTTCTCTTATACTATGACCCGACCAAGGGACTTAGAAAACCAATCGATGTGCCGACGAGGTTTTAAGACGTTGTTTTCGTGGAATATGATTACTACAACAAATCAGAGGAGTGAATGGATCAATGGCTGCAAAACGCGGTAAACTCAGAACATTAGTGACGCTTGTAACGACGGTTGGGCCAATCGTTTATAAATTCTATAAAAAACAACAAGCTAAAAAATCAATCAACAATCCTAAATAAAAAATGGACGCTTCCTGATCGGAGCGTCCATTTTTTAACGTTTACTGACACCTTCACTCGCGTCGACATAAAAACGCCATGGATAGGCCGTCGCTTCTCCAGCATTTGGAATACCAATGCGTGTCGTCTGGACGATTGCATCGACCGGGTCGGCAACGAGTCGAAACCGGTCTTGATAAAGATCCTGACCTGAATCAGCAGTCGTTAGACCGAATCCTTGGCACAATTTTGCCGGTCCATTGACGAGATTTCGTCTTTGAATCGCAGTCAATTCCGCGTAGGAACAACCAAAACGGCGTTTAGCGACCTGATCGTGCCCTCTGATGATTTCGGCACCTCGTAACAGCAGTCCGTATCCTTCCCCTTCATGTCCACAAACGATATTCATACAGTGATGCATACCATACGTGAAATAAACATATAAATGTCCGGGTGGACCGAACATCGGTGCCGTTCGTTTCGTTGGTTTACCGGAAAACGAGTGTGCCGCTTGATCGTGAGGACCGAGATAGGCTTCGACCTCGACGATTCGCATCGTTACCTCATCGACCGTGATGTGTGTTCCTAAGAAATCTGGTCCGACTTCAACTGGAGACCGTTCAAAAAAGTGTCGTTCCATCCGTTCGCCCTCCTTCATGAAACAAGCGAACCTCCCATACCGGAAGATTCGCTTGTCGTGACTTACGATTGTTTGACTGCTGTACGAATTGAGAGGTCATTTAATTGCGCATCCGAGACTGGGCTTGGTGCTGCCGTCAACAGATCACTTGCTGATGCTGTTTTCGGGAAGGCAATCGTATCACGCAAGTTCGAACGCCCTGCGAGTAACATGACGAGACGGTCTAGACCAAGTGCGATCCCCGCATGTGGTGGTGTTCCGTATTCGAATGCTTCCATCAAGAAGCCGAATTGCTCGTTTGCTTCTTCTTCTGAGAAGCCAAGCAACTTGAACATCCGCTCCTGGATATCCCGTTCATAAATCCGTTGTGATCCACCGCCGAGCTCATATCCGTTTAAGACGAGGTCATACGCGACGGCGAGGACTTTGCCAGGATCCGTCTCGAGCAATTCGAGATCCTCACGACGCGGCATCGTGAACGGGTGGTGGTTCGCATAGAAACGACCATCTTCTTCTTCGTACGTGACAAGTGGGAAGTCTGTCACCCAAAGGAAGTTGAAGACCGACTCATCAATTAAGTCGAGTTCCTTCGCCAACTTCTGACGGAGCGCACCTAAGCTGTCTGCTACGATCGATGCTTTTGCTGCGACGAACAACAACAAGTCGCCTGCTTCCGCATCTGTCGCCGCTGTCAAGCGAGCGGTTGCTTCTTCGTCGAAGAACTTCGCGATTGGACCATTCAATCCGTCCACTGTCACTTTGACCCATGCGAGACCTTTTGCACCATAAATCGCCGTAAATTCTTGTAACTTATCGATGTCTTTTCGTGAGAAGCGTTCAGCTGCACCTTTGACGTTCAATGCTTTGACTTCTCCACCTGCTTCAAGTGCCATATCGAATACTTTGAATCCTGCTCCTTTGACGGCATCCGCGACATCGATCAATTCGAGACCGAAGCGTGTATCCGGTTTATCCGAACCATACCGGCTCATTGCTTCTGCATACGGCATCCGTGGGAATGGTGTCACGATATCTTTTCCGAGCGTTTCTTTCATGACGCGTGTCATCATCGACTCCATCATTGCATACAAGTCTTCGATGTCCATGAAGCTTGTCTCGATGTCGACTTGCGTGAATTCAGGTTGACGGTCTGCCCGTAAGTCTTCATCACGGAAACAACGTGCGATTTGGAAGTACCGCTCAAAACCAGACACCATCAGCAATTGTTTGAACAATTGTGGAGATTGTGGCAAGGCGTAGAACTCGCCCGGGTGAACCCGGCTTGGGACGAGATAGTCACGTGCGCCTTCTGGCGTTGATTTCGTTAAGATCGGTGTCTCGACTTCAAGGAAGTCTTGCTCATCGAGGAAGTTCCGCATGATGTTCGATGCTTTCGAACGGAGACGGAATGTCTCTTGGAGCGATGGGCGACGCAAGTCGAGGTAACGGTATTTAAGACGTAAATCTTCTGACGTCTGCTCCGCTTCTTCACTGATCGGGAACGGTGTCATCTTCGCTGCGTTTAAGATGACGACTTCATCCGCGACGACCTCGACTTGTCCAGTCGGGATGTTCGGGTTCGGATTCTCACGTGCGATGACATGTCCTTTAATATCGAGGACATATTCCGAACGAATCGATTCGGCAAGACGGTGTGCCTGCTCGTTTTCCGGTTGGAAGACGATTTGGACGATGCCACTACGGTCACGGAGATCAAGGAAGATCAATCCTCCTAAGTCACGTCGTTTTTGAACCCATCCTTTAAGTTGAACGTGTTGTCCGATGACTTCTTCTGTCACCTGTCCGTTCATATGCGTGCGTCCGATCATTGTGCTTCCTCCTTTAATTTCGCGACGATCGTATCAGCGACTGCTGATAACGGAACGTCCGTCTGTTCCCCTGTAGCCATGTTTTTGAGGGCAGCTGCACCACGCTCGACTTCTTCATCCCCGAGGATGACCGTGTAACGTGCTTTCAAGCGATCTGCTGCCTTAAATTGTCCTTTGAACTTCCGACCGAGATAATCGCGATCCGCGACAAGTCCTTCAAGACGCATCAATTGTAAGAGACGTGTTGCTGTCTTTTCGACTTCGTCACTGCCTTGCGCGACGATGAAGACATCGATTTGATCATCGACTGCCGGTAAGACGTTCTCATTCTCAAGCGCCATCAATAAACGCTCGATACCGATTCCGAATCCGATTCCCGGTGTTGCTGGTCCACCGATCTGTTCGACGAGACCGTTGTAACGACCACCACCACACAGTGTCGTGATTGCTCCGAAACCTTCTGCTTCTGACATGATTTCAAACGCCGTGTGATTGTAATAGTCGATTCCGCGAACGAGCGTCGGGTCAACGACATACTCGATACCAAGTGCATCTAAGTGAAGCAATACTTCGTCGAAATACGCTTTTGATGCCGGGTTTAAGTAATCGAGAATCGATGGTGCTGTTGCCATGCTCGGGTGATCGCGGTCGACCTTACAATCAAGGACACGAAGTGGATTCGTTTCGAGACGGTTCTGACAGTCCTGACATAATTCGTGAACGACTGGTTTAAAGTGAGCGACGAGTGCTGCCCGGTGTGCGGCGCGACTTTCGTTATCCCCGAGCGTGTTGATGACCAGTTTAAGATGCTTCAATCCGAATGAACGGTAGATGCTCATCGCGAGACTGATGACTTCCGCATCGATGGCCGGTTGTTCACTTCCGAGTGCTTCAACTCCGTATTGGTGGAGCTGACGGAAACGTCCTGCTTGCGGACGTTCATAACGGAACATCGGCCCGATGTAGAACAATTTCGTTGGTTGGTTCGGTGAACCGAACAGTTTGTTCGTCACGAATGAACGAACGACGGCAGCCGTTCCTTCCGGGCGTAACGTCAACTGGTCTTTTCCGCGTTTCTCAAGCATGAACATCTCTTTTTGAACGATATCCGTCGTCTCACCAACGCCACGTTTGAAAAGTTCTGTCTCCTCAAAAATCGGCGTCCGGATTTCCTTATAGTTGTAACGCTTACTAATTTCACGTAATTGTTGTTCGATGTACTGCCAACGTTCGACTGTTCCTGGAAGGACATCAAACGTACCGCGTGGTAATTTCATCTCAAATTCCTCCTTTTTTGAATACAAAAAAGTTCTCGTCCGCAAAGGGACGAGAACTTGAAGATCCCGTGGTACCACCCTGGTTGTCAAATCACATTTGACCACTCGGTGCAGTTAACGCCTGCGTACGACCTTCCCTACTATCGGTTCAGGAAGATACCTCGGAAGGGTCTTTCATCGAGTTCGTCTGTTCGCCCTTTCAGCCAAGGGGCGACTCTCTAAGCAGACGAGGTCTTGATTACTCCTCTTCGTCTTCGGTCGTATGAATCATTTGGTTACGTCTAATATTGCCTCGTCTCTCGGTTCCTGTCAAGCGTTTGCTTCTTTTTCAAGAATCAACGTTACAGGTCCATCATTAATGAGCGCGATATCCATCATGGCACCGAACTGACCTGTCTCGACCGTCAGTCCTTGCGCACGAAGACGTTCATTGAACGCTTCATACAACTCATTGGCAACATCCGGTTTCGCCGCTTCCGTGAAGGCTGGACGACGTCCTTTTTTGACATCACCATACAGCGTGAACTGCGAGACGGATAGAATCTGACCGTCGACATCCTGTAACGAGCGATTCATCCGTTCTTCCTCATCTTCAAACACACGGAGTCCTGCGATTTTATCAGCTAACCAGTTCACCTGATCGATCGTGTCTTCGTGTGTGACACCGACGAGCAAGAGAAATCCTTGTTTGATTTGACCGATGACCTCCTGATTGACTGTGACACTTGCTTCTTTGACTCGTTGTAATACAACTCGCACGACGGATCCGCTCCTTACGTCATCATGACGCGATGTACAGCATACACGTCAGAGATTTGTTTAATTCGATCGACGACTTTTTGTAGATGATTGACATTATTGATCGCAATCGTCATCGTGATTTTGGCTTGTTTACTGTCGTCGCCCTTCCCACTGACAGCGACGATGTTCGTATTCGTTGCAGATACCGACTGCAAGACATCATTCAACAATCCTGCCCGGTCAAATCCAGAAATTTCGATTTCGACGTTATAACTCTTGACGGCTTTACCTTCATGTTCCCACTCGACTTCGAGCAGACGTTCTGGATTTTGTTCGTGAATGACGTTCAAACAGTCCGTCCGGTGAATTGAGACGCCACGCCCACGCGTGATATATCCGACGATATCGTCCCCTGGAACCGGATTACAACAACGACTCATGCGAACGAGCATGTTATCGATGCCTTTGACCCGAACCCCCTCCGGATTTTCCTTTTTCGGACGATCGAACGTCTTCATCTCACTGATTGCTTCGTTCAGTTCTAGATTTTTGGATTCTTTGTCTTTGCGTAATTTTTCCGTTAATTTATGCGCGACTTGGGCAGCGGTCAGACCATGATAGCCAACAGCAGCGTACATGTCTTCTTCTTGCGAGAAGTTGAACTTTCGCGTCACGTCTTCGAGCGTCTTCTCATTGATGACTTCTTTCGGCTCAAAGCCAAGCTTCTTCACTTCTGCTTCGATCAGTTCCCGTCCTTTTGAGACGTTCTCTTCGCGTTGCTGACGTTTGAACCATTGACGGATTTTATTTTTCGCCTGACTCGACACACAAATCTTGAGCCAATCCTTACTTGGACCATAACTATGCTTCGACGTGACGATTTCGATGATGTCACCTGTCTTTAGCTTATAGTCGATCGGTACCATCCGTCCGTTGACTTTCGCTCCGATCGTCCGGTGACCAATTTCCGTATGAATTCGGTAGGCATAATCAATCGGAACAGAACCTTTCGGCAACTCGATGACGTCACCTTTTGGTGTGAAGACGTACAGCATGTCACTGAAGAAGTCGACTTTGACCGATTCCATGAATTCCTCGGCATCTGCCGTGTCCTTCTGTAACTCCAAAATCTCGCGGAAGTGAGCAATCTTATCCTCAAACCCAGATTTTGCTTCCTGTTCCTTACCTTCTTTATACGCCCAGTGAGCGGCAATCCCGTACTCGGCAATGAAATGCATGTCTCGCGTCCGAATTTGGACCTCGAGCGGCTCGCCTTTCGGTCCGATGACCGTCGTATGCAGCGACTGATACATGTTCGGCTTCGGCATCGCGATATAATCCTTGAAACGTCCCGGCATCGGTTTATACTGCGTATGAATGATTCCGAGTACGGCGTAACAATCTTTGATTGAATCAACAATGATGCGAACAGCCATCAAATCATAGATTTCACTGAACTCTTTTTTCGAGTTTTGCATCTTATTATAAATGGAATAGATATGTTTCGGACGTCCATCGACTTCCGCTGCAATCTGTACATCATCGAGTACTTCATTGACCTCTTCAATAACCGAACTAACGAGCGCTTCTCGTTCCGTCCGTTTTTGTTTCATCATCGAAACGATCCGGTAGTATTGTTGCGGATTGATGTAGCGCAAACTGATGTCCTCGAGTTCCCATTTGATCGTCGAAATCCCGAGACGATGCGCAAGTGGCGCGAAGATTTCAAGCGTCTCTTCTGCCTTTTGCACTTGCTTTTCCTTGACCATATGTTGCAACGTCCGCATATTGTGCAAACGGTCAGCCAGTTTGATCAAGATGACACGAATGTCTTCCGCCATCGCGATGAACATCTTCCGATGGTTCTCAGCTAACTCTTCGCGCTTCGATTTATATTTGATTTTCCCGAGTTTCGTGACGCCATCGACGAGCATCGCAACGTCAGATCCGAATCGTTCGGATAATTCTTCGAGTGTAATGTCCGTATCTTCGACGACATCATGAAGAAGCGCAGCGACGATCGTCGTTGCATCCAAACCAATATCGACTAAGATACCGGCAACTTGTACCGGATGAATGATGTACGGTTCCCCTGAACGGCGGAATTGCCCATCATGTTCGTCTTTCGCGAATTGGTAAGCACGTTCGATGTCTTTGACTTCAGCTTGCGTCATGTATTCCGCACATCGAGCGAGAAGGTCTTCTACATTTACGATTTGTTTATTTGTCATCCCTTTTCCTCACCCAGTCCCCGGGATCGTCTGCAACGGAATCCCTAATATATAATTCTTATTATCGTGAAATCTTGAGAAGATGTCAAAATAAAAAGAAATACCCCCTTGGTCATCAAGTACCAAGAGAGTATAGTGTCTTCAGTCTTCGTAGCGAATCAATGAAAGAATGTCATATCCTTCGAGTTTCTCACGTCCGCCAAGACCATCGAGTTCAATTAAGAATCCGATTCCGGCAACTGTTCCGCCTAATTTTTCGATCATTTGGATCGTCGCTTCGATCGTACCACCTGTTGCGAGCAAATCGTCAAGGATGACGACGCGTTGTCCCGGCTTAATCGCATCTTCATGCATCGTCAAGACGTCTTTTCCGTACTCAAGACCATACTCGACACGGACTGTCTCACGCGGTAATTTTCCTTCTTTACGGACAGGTACGAATCCGATTTCCATCGCGTAAGCTGCTGGGCAACCAACGACGAATCCACGTGCTTCCGGACCCGCGATGACATCCGCGCCTTTACTCCGTGCATACTCAACGAGTGCATCGACCGATTGTTTGTACACTGGTCCGTTCTGCATGAGTGATGTGATATCTTTGAAACTGATTCCTTCTTTCGGCCAGTTCTCGACCTCTTTTATATGCTGTTTGAACTCCATGTCTTTTCCTCCTGCTTCGCCGCTTCTACCAAAGTATCAAAACGCTCTTTCAACTGAGCGAGTGACGAATAAATGTATTGTTGCTCGAGCTCTTGACGCGCTTCATGACGCTGGTACGTCGGAGCTTCCGTCAGATCTCGTTTTGCAGCATTTGGGTTCACACCCGGCAGCCCGTCCTCCATTGTAACAAGAAAATCAAGTTCCGAGAATACCGAATGCATAAAGTTAATCGATCGTTTCGTCCATTTTCGCGATTTCGACAAACGTACGAGACCGATCCGGAGCTCGTCTCGTGGACATTTCGCGAAATACTGGAAGTAATGCTTGAAGTCTTCCCGCGACGGAATCGTCTCGAAATAGTATCCTTCATCCTTAAAGGCACAATAAATCCGCTCTGCCTGTTCCACATATGGATAAAATGCTGCTTCCTCTTCCGGCAGGTCAAGAAAGACAATGTTTTGTCGAATCGGACCATTCAACGAACGTTCAGTGTATTTCTCCTTCATCTCATCGGTAAAGGCGACGAATGTCGTCGTCTCGTGCGGTAAGGCGAATAGATCGCTCAGCGGGCGCTTACCTCCACGGTAATCAAACACTTGAACATCTTCGACAGCGACGTCTTGAATCATCAATTGTGGTTTACGGAAACCATTCCATTCATTGATGTTCAGACTGCCCATCAAGTGAATCTCCGATAATGTCGAGACTTCATCGACGAGGTCGCCGAAGCCGAAGCCAATTGCATCGAGTTCCTTCCCGTCGCCTGATAGGAGTGCCTTGACATGCGTCAGATCACGGCCGATCCGTTTCATATCGCGAATCTTCGCCTGCTCAATGACAATCCGTGGCGCGGGGTTTCCCATCCCGAACGGTGCGAGTCGCTGAATGTCTTCAATCAACTGAATCGAGACATCACTGACGTGTAGACGTAGGTCGACATCGATTGTCGCGATGAAGGCATCGTCTGGTAACGTGCTCGCTTGTTCATTCAAGCGTTGACGTAACGTCTCAACGTCATCGGAAGAGAGCGTCATGCCGGCAGCAGCGGGATGGCCTCCGAAATGCGGCAAGATATCTTCACATTTCGTCAGTTCAGCGAAGAGGTCAAAGGCTGGAATCGACCGTCCAGAACCCTTCGCTGTTCCTTTTTCAGCATCATGACACAGCATGATGACAGGACGATGATATTTTTCAACGAGTCGCGAGGCGACGATGCCGACGACACCTGGGTTCCAGTCTGCCGCATCGACGACGAGGACGCGGTCATCCTTGAAGCGTTCCTCGACAAGCGCCGTTGCTTCCTCCGCAATCTGCTTGACGATATCTTGACGTTGTTTATTTTGTTGGTCGAGTTGTTTCGCGAGATGAAGTGCTTCATCTTTACTTTCTGCTAGCAACATCTCGAGCGCTGGCATCGCAGAATCAAGACGACCTGCTGCATTGATCCGTGGACCGAATGCAAATCCGACCGACTCTTCCGTTAGTTCGTCCTCAGTTAAACTGCAGACGTCACGTAACGCAAGGATACCTGGACGTTCACTTGCGTTTAGCGCCTCGATTCCACGAATCGCAAGCAAGCGGTTTTCGCCGACGAGCGGGACAAGATCGGCAATCGTTCCGAGCACGGCAAGATCGAGTAATTCGACTGGTTCACGATCAAGGAGAGCATGTGCGACTTTAAAGGCGACGCCTGCCCCAGCAAGTTTTGAGAACGGATAGTCTGGATCGACACCTGGATGGATCAAGGCAAAGGCATCGGGTAACGTTTCTTTGGCTTCGTGGTGATCGGTGATGATTAAATCGACCCCGAGTTCCTTCAGGACATCTGCTTCGTGGATACCGGAAATCCCACAGTCGACAGTGATGACGAGACTAAACCCTTCTTCCGCTGCCCAGCGAAATGCTGCTTCATTCGGTCCATAGCCTTCCGTGAATCGGTTTGGGATATAACACTCTGCCATCCCTCCAATTTCAATCAAGGCATGCCAGAGAATCGCAGCGGAACTCACACCATCGACGTCATAATCACCATAAATCAAAATCATTTCGCCTTCGTTGACGGCACGTTGAATCCGTTCAACGACTTTCGGCATGTCTTTAAAAGCAAATGGATCGTGGAATGCCATTTGATCGGTTTCTAGAAATTCACGGGCTGCTTCACGTGTCGTGAATCCCCGTTGGACAAGTAGTTGTGCGACGTGCGATGAGATTGTGCCATCCGCCGTCAATTGTTCGATCTGTTCTGAATCGATGACTTTATCAAGCCATGTTTTTTTAGCATGGTACATCTCAAACCCTCCAATCAACTTCCCCATTATAATAGAAAATCCGCACCAGCGATAGCTGATGCGGATACTCTTTTAAGAAGCGCGTTTTGTCCGACCAAGTGTCCGACCTTTCATGACGAGCCAGAGCTGAGCAGCGATGAAGATCGAAGAATACATCCCCATGATCAACCCGACAAGCAGGGCAAGACTGAATCCACGGATCGCTTCGCTACCGAAGATGTAGAGCGCTGCTGCCGTCATGATGACCGTGACGACCGTATTGATCGAGCGAATGATCGTCTGTTGAATCGATTCATTGACGATATGCGCCAACTCATCGAATGAGACTTTCCGTCCGCCCTTTTCAGCAAGTCCGAGATTTTCTCGTACCCTGTCGAAGGTAACGATCGTATCGTTGACGGAATACCCAATGATCGTCAAGACGGCTGCGATGAAGTACAGGTTGACTTCGATCTGGAACAGCGAGAAGAAAGCAATGATCATCAACGCATCATGTAGCAATGCGAGTACTGTCGCAATCCCGTATAACGGTTGGAATCGGAACGAGACGTAGATGACGATCCCGAGTGACGCAAGTAAAACCGCATAAATCGCGTTACGCGCGATTTCTTGACCAACTTGTGCCGAAACCGTCGAGATACTCGGTTCTTTCTTATATTCCGTTTCAATCGTTTGTTTCATTTTAGAGATTTGATTTTGGCTGAATTCCCCAACGAACGTGACGTTCGCTAGTTTTCCACCTTGAGCAAATTGGATGCCATCGATTTCCGCAGCATCAATGCCTGACTCTTCAATGACAGAGCGGACGTCCGCTTCCTTGATTTGATTCTCAGAAGAAATCTCGACGCGCGTTCCTTGCGTGAAGTCGATCCCGAGGTTCAGACCACGGAACGACAACAATAGGACCGACACGATGACAAGCGCGATCGTGATTGCGAAATAGATTTTACGATGTTTGACGTAATCGAATTTCGTAGGATTAAAGCTCACGGATTTCACTCTCCTTTACACCGAACCATGATTTCTTCTTATCGAACCATCGGCTACTGACAAGGAGTTGCATCAGGTAACGTGAGACAAAGACGTTCGTGACGAACGTGACGGCGATCGAAACCATCAACATGATGGCGAATCCTTTGACCGTACTTGTACCAAAGTAGTACAACACACCAGCAGAGATCAACGTCGTCAAGTTGGCATCAAGAATCGTACCGAACGAACGACGGTTACCGGCTTTGAACGCGGACAAGACGGATTTACCACTTCGTAATTCATCCTTGATCCGCTCAGCAGTGATGATGTTCGCATCGACCGCCATCCCGACTCCAAGAACGAGTGCCGCAATCCCCGGTAACGTGAGGACGGCATTGATCCCGTTAAAGAAGATCATGACGAGATAGATGTAGAACAGTAATGTAATGATCGAAACGAATCCAGAGATCCGGTAGAACAAGAGCATGAACAAGAAGACCGCAGCTACACCAATCGCTGACGCGAACAATGTTTGATCAAGTGCATCCTGTCCAAAAGCAGCAGAGACCGACGTCGAGTAAATCTCCTCGAGTTTGACCGGTAATGCGCCGGCGTTTAGGATCGATGATAATTGTTTCCCGTACTCGGCATCGATATCGCCACCAGAAATGATCGCTTTATCCGAATTGATCGGTTGTGTGACCGATGCATCCGAGACGATCTTCGAGTTTGCTTTTTGAATTTCTTTTTCATACGAATCGCCTTTCTCGTAATCGAGCCAGATGACGAGACGATTCGCAGGTGGTTGCATTTGTGAGACTTTTTGTGTCACTTCATAGAATTTCTCTTTTGATTTCATCGTCAACTCGACAAGTGGTTCATTCGTGTTCGGATCATATCCGACTTTTGCCCCTTTGGCTTTTAAGTCTGATCCATCAAGCAACAACTTATCGTTGATGTCACGGAATGACAATTGTGCTGTCGAAGATAGGATTTGACGCGCTTCCGTCTGATCCTTGACGCCAGCAAGCTGAACGCGAATCCGGTTATCGCCTTCGATCCGGATATCTGGTTCAGAGACACCGAGGACGTTGACACGGTTCTCGATTGCCGTCAGCGTCGCACTCATCGCATTTTGATCGATGACGTCTCCTTCTTTCAGCGGTTGTACTTCATACAAGACTTCGAAGCCACCCTTAAGGTCAAGGCCGAGCTTCGTATCCTTCAACAACCATGACGATGTCGTACCAATCAGTACGAGCAACGCGATGACGACGATGAAGAATGTGGCAAGTTTCCCTTTCTTGATCATGCTACATTGTCCTTTCTCTAGTTCCCAGTATATTTTCAGACAACTTTGTTCTCCTACCCTAGCTTACAAAAGAAATGGTAATCTTAGCAAACGTTTTTCTCATATATAAACAGAAAAGACGCTCCGGAATCCGGAAAGCGTCTTTTCAATGCCTTATTCGACCGTTTCGTCGCCCATGACAGTCGTTGATTTTTTCGTCACTTCTGCCACAGCACTTCGGTTGAATGTCAATTGTGCGTTTCCTGACTTCAATGTCACCGTCGTGTCGTCCACTTTTTGGACAACCCCGTGAAGACCACCGATCGTTACGATCGAATCGCCGCGTGAGAGTTCATTTTGCATCTGACGCACTTGCTTCTGGCGTTTGTTCTGTGGACGGATCAACAAGAAATAGAACACCACGAAGATCAAGATCATCGGGAGGAATGTCAATAATTGTTGCATCATATTCAGCTCCTTTTATCATTCAAATCACGTTCATTATACCGTGAAAGGATTGATTTGTCAGACGATTTGTTAGAAATTCTTTGCGTTCGGTAAATTGTAACCGTATTCTTCGAAGAATTCTTCCTTGAAATCGAGCAGACGATCCTCACGAATCGCTTGACGAACGCCTTCCATCAACTTGACGAGGAAGTGAAGATTGTGTGTCGAACACAGATGAAGACCGAACGTTTCTTGCGCACGAATCAAGTGATGGATGTACGAACGTGAGTAATTCTTACACGCGTAGCAATCACAGTTCTCATCGAGCGGACGGAAATCACGTGCATATTTCGCGTTCCGAACGACAAGACGACCTTTTGAGGTCATCAACGTTCCGTTTCGTGCAATTCGTGTTGGTAAGACACAATCGAACATATCGATTCCGCGAATCGCGCCTTCAATCAACGCGTCCGGTGAACCAACGCCCATCAAATAACGCGGTTTGTCTTCCGGCATGAGTGGTGTCGTGAATTCGAGCGCACGGTACATGACGTCTTTCGGTTCTCCGACCGATAGACCACCGACCGCATAACCCGGGAAATCAAGCGCAACGAGGTCTTTTGCACTTTGACGACGTAAGTCTTCGTATTCTCCGCCTTGGATGATACCGAACAGCGCTTGATCATGTGGACGTTCATGCGCTGCAAGACAACGTTCTGCCCAGCGGCTTGTCCGTTCAACAGATGCTTTCATGTACTCGTGAGAAGCTGGATACGGTGGGCACTCATCAAACGCCATCATGATGTCTGAACCGAGTGCATTCTGGATTTCCATTGCTTTTTCTGGTGATAAGAACAGTTTGTCGCCGTTTAAATGGTTACGAAAATGAACGCCTTCTTCCGAAATATTCCGGAGATCAGCGAGTGAGAAGACTTGGAAACCACCTGAGTCCGTGAGAATCGCGCCATCCCAGTTCATGAATTTATGCAGACCGCCTGCTTCCTTGATGACATCGTGTCCAGGACGCACCCATAAATGGTACGTGTTCGCGAGGATGATGTTCGCGTTCATGTCCTTGATTTGTTCCGGTGCCATCGTCTTGACCGTCGCTTGTGTTCCGACCGGCATGAAGACCGGTGTCTCAAAACTACCGTGCGGCGTGTGGACGATTCCTAACCGCGCTCCGGATTGTTTACATGTCTTGATATGTTCATATGTTACTGCGTGTTTTGTCATTAGTTTCGTTCCTCTCTCGTTAAGAACATCGCATCACCGAAGCTAAAGAAACGATAGCCATTCGCGACAGCTTCTTCGTAGGCATGCAGAATGTGTTCCCGTGTCGATAACGCGGACACGAGCATAATCAATGTTGATTTCGGTAAGTGGAAGTTCGTGATCAATCCATCGATCCCTTTGACTTCCTGACCTGGGAAAATGAAGATGTCCGTCCAACCTGTTGCTTCGACGAAGTCACCGTGATCACGGATGACCGTTTCAAGCGTTCGCGTCGACGTCGTACCGACCGCGATGATCCGTCCGCCTTGTTTCCGTGTTTCGCGTAGTAGAGCAGCTGAACTTTCCGGCAGTTCGTAGTACTCACTGTGCATCTTGTGACTATCGACGTCGTCGACCGAAACAGGACGGAATGTGCCAAGTCCGACATGTAACGTCAACGGTGCGATCCGGACACCTTTCGCTTGAAGCGCTTCGAGCAATTCCGGCGTGAAATGAAGACCCGCTGTTGGTGCCGCAGCGCTCCCACGTTCGCGAGCGTAAACCGTCTGGTAACGATCTTGATCTTCTAGTTGTTCATGAATGTACGGTGGCAGTGGCATCGTTCCGAGTTGGTCGAGCACTTCATAGAAAATGCCGTCATAGAAAAACTTCAGAATCCGTCCCCCGTCTTCAAGTGCTTCGACGCACTCAGCACGGAGTAACCCGTCACCAAACGACAAAATCGTTCCTGGTTTGACGCGTTTTGCTGGTTTTGCTAGCGTTTCCCACACATCGTCACTCGTCTGCTTCAAAAGCAACAATTCGATTTTCCCACCCGTCTCTTCCTTTACACCAAAGAGACGTGCTGGTAAGACTTTCGTATCGTTGATGACGAGTGTATCACCTTCGCGGAAGTGGTCGACGATATCATGGAAGTGCTGATGCTGAATCGCACCCGTCTCCCGATCGAGAACCATCAGTTTCGAACTCGTCCGGTCGAGCAATGGCACTTGAGCAATTTGTTCTTCTGGTAAATGAAAATCAAATAAGTTTACATCCATTGGTTCAATTTCCTTCTTTCAGTCCTAAATGTTGGCGGGCGAACGGTGTTAAGACACGTCCGCGCGGAGTACGTTGTAAAAAGCCTTGTTGCAGTAGATATGGTTCATACACATCTTCGATCGTCTGCGCATCTTCTCCGATTGTCGCTGCAATCGTCTCAAGACCGACCGGACCACCGGCAAACCGTTCTGCAAGCGATCGTAATAAACGATGGTCGACATCGTCGAGTCCGAGCGCATCGACATGCAAGCGATCAAGTGCACTTGTCGCAAGCGAGGCATCGATCTCGGTTTGATGGGCAACTTGAGCGAAGTCACGGACACGCCGTAACAACCGGTTCGCGACACGTGGTGTTCCGCGTGAACGGAGGGCGATCGCTTCTGCTGCCAGACGATCCGCTTCGAATCCGAACAATCGTGACGTCCGGGTCACGATGGCAGACAACTCTGACATCGTATAATATTCAAGCTTCAGCGTCACTCCAAAACGATCACGTAGCGGTGCCGATAACATCCCGGCACGCGTCGTTGCACCAACGAGCGTAAACGGTGGTAAATCAATTCGGACGCTGCGGGCGAGTTCCCCTTGACCGATGACGATATCGAGACAATAGTCTTCCATTGCCGGATATAGAATCTCTTCGATTGATCGACTCAATCGATGAATCTCGTCGATGAACAGGACATCGCCCGGCTCAAGTGATGAGAGAATTGCCGCTAGATCACCTGGTCGTTCGATCGCAGGACCGGCTGTCGTCTTGATGCCGACCCCCATCTCGTTTGCGATGATTGTCGCAAGCGTCGTCTTCCCAAGACCTGGAGGACCGTAGAGAAGAACGTGATCGAGTGTTTCCTGACGAATTTTTGCCGCCTCGATGAAGACACTTAAGTTTCCTTTTGCTTTCTCCTGCCCGATATATTGTTCGAGCGTCTGAGGACGCAGACTCCACTCTTCTTGATCTTCCGCATGGGCGGATTCTGACAAAATGCGCTCTTCCATGTCCTCACCTCACATTCAATAACAACTGGAGTGCCCGTTTAACATATTGATCCGTTGACAGGACTTCTGCCTGCAACGCTTTTTTGACTTTTTCGACTTCTCGATCACTGTAACCGAGCGCCGTCAGAGCTTCACAGGCTTCGTTCAACTCAGCGTTACCTTGTGCGAACAAGCCTTCGCTCGGTACATAGTCTGGCGCGAGCTCTGCTAACTTTCCTTTTAGGTCGAGTGTCATTTGTTTTGCTGTCTTTTTGCCGACACCTGGGAACTTGACGAGATAACTTTCCTTTTCTTGTTCGATTGCTTCAACAAGCGCATCGACATTCCCTGATGCGACGATTGCAAGCGCTCCTTTAGGTCCGATCCCTGTCACACCGAGCAACTTCGTGAACAAGGCACGTTCACGCCGGGAACGGAATCCGAATAAGACTTCTTGGTCCTCACGGACATAGTGATACGTATATACGATGATCTGTTCGTCTCCGGTCCGATAAAAAAACGGGTTCGGTGCTACGATCTTGTATCCAATCCCGCCAACTTCTACCGTCACGAATTCCGCACAGACATAAGCGACTTCGCCGCGTACGAATTCTATCAATGTGGAACGCTCCCATCTATAAACAAACTCTCGTGTTATTGTAGCATACATCTTCGTTTGGCTTCAAAGCGTTCTTCAGCAAAAATCAATACATACGTTCGCTCTCTCAATCAGAAAACAAAAAGCGTGATCGTTTGCACGACCACGCTCTCACTCTCTATTTTACGAACGCTCAAGCATTCGTTCGAGCGCCAACACGGCATGCCGCGTCGTCTCTGCGTCGACTTTAATGATGTTGACCGGCTCACCTGCTTCGACTTGTTCGAGCGCCCAAGCCAAATGCGGCAAGTCAATCCGGTTCATCGTCAGACATGGACACATGAACGGATTGAGCGACACGATGTCAAGATCCGGATGAGTCGTCGCGAGTCGATTGACGAGGTTCATCTCTGTTCCGATCGCCCACTTCGTTCCAGGAGCAGCCTGTTCGATTTGTTGAATGATGTACGCCGTTGATCCATTGAGATCAGACGCCGTCACGACTTCGTGCGAACATTCTGGGTGAACGAGAATCTTTCGCTCCGGATCCGTCTTACGGAACTGTTCAATTTGACCGACTGTGAATTTCTCATGCACCGAGCAGTGCCCTTTCCATAAGATGACGCGGACGTCTTGGTCCTCCCCGTCAAAAACGAGTTCGTCGCGAATCGGATCCCAAATCGCCATCTGCTCTAACGGAATTCCGAGCGCATGTGCCGTATTGCGACCGAGATGTTGATCCGGCAGGAAGAATAAGATGTCTCGTTCAGCAAGCGCCCACTCGACCATTTGGACAGCGTTCGATGATGTCACCGTCGCCCCACCGTGACGACCGACGAATGCTTTGATGGCTGCTGTCGAATTGACATACGTCAATGGTAAGATCGACTCCCCAAATCGTTCCGTCAAGATCGTAAAAGCACGCTCCGTTTGCGTATCATTTGCCATATCCGCCATCGAACAGCCAGCACGCATGTCAGGCAAAACGACCGTATGCGACGCATCGGTTAGCATATCTGCCGTCTCTGCCATGAAGTGGACACCACAAAAGACTGTATATTCCGCTTCTGTCATCTGCTTCGCGACTTGCGCGAGCTGGAGCGAATCTCCCGTCGCATCCGCGAACTGGACGACTTCGTCTTTTTGATAGTGGTGGGCAGGTAAGAACAAGCGACTGCCCATCCGTGCTTTGACCCCTTCGATGATCGCGATCAAGTCTGCTTCTGTTTTCTGTAAGTACGACGCCGGAATTCCCTCGTGACGTAATAGATCAAATGACATCTTTTTTTCCTCCTTCGATTTTCATACTAATATCAAGTGCTGTTGCTGAATGGGTGAGTGCCCCGAGTGAGATGACGTCTGCTCCGCTATCCGCAAAGTCTGATAACGTGTCTATCGTAATCCCGCCGGATAGTTCGACCGTGATATGTGGTGGAATCAATTGCCGGAGCTGTTTGATTTCTGCTGGCGTCCGATTATCGAGCATGATGATATCGACTTCTGCAGCCACTGCCTCAAGCACTTCCGCTTCCGTCTCGACTTCAACTTCGATTGGTGTCGTATGTCCCGCGACACGTTTTGCTCGCATCACCGCTTCCGTAATCGATCCCGCGACCGTGATGTGGTTGTCCTTGATCATGACCGCGTCATCGAGTCGTCCGCGATGACTATAGCCACCACCGACGCGAACGGCATGTTTTTCGAGCATTCGTAATCCAGGGGTCGTCTTCCGTGTATCCGTGATTCGGATTCGTCCTGCTGCTACCTCGACCGCTTGACGTGTCTTCGTTGCAATTCCAGATAAACGCTGTACAAGGTTTAAGGCGACCCGTTCTCCGCTTAAAATATCCTGTAACGAGCCAGACCACTCGGCAAGGAGTGTTCCTCGCGTGACGACCGTCCCTTCCGCTACATGAATCGTCACGTCGACTTGTAAGAGATGCGCCATCTCCTGAATGATGTCTACTCCGCAAAAGACACCGTCTTCCTTTGCTAAAAAACGACCGGTTCCGCGTTCTTGTCCCGTCAGACATCCTTCACTCGTGATATCCCACTGTCCGATGTCCTCGATTAAAAATGCCTCCAGTTGTTGCCGTAACTGCCACTTGTTCAATGTTCTCATCCTCTCCTGTCAACCGACTTCGCGCCCCTTCAAGCAATAGACATGCTGTCACGTAACGTAATCGATTTTCTTCTGCTTCCTGTCCGGATTCTTCTAATGCCCAGCCTTTTAACGCATCCAGACATTCTTGTACCTGCCTAATATCCATTTCGACACCGATGACCTGCGATAAACGGTCTGTTACGGAACGAAGTGTTCCTGGACGTCGTTTGACGCGTTCTAGCTTTAAATCAGGTAATAACTTGAGCTGTTCTGCTACTGCTTTCCCCATGACGACACACTCAAGAAGCGAGTTCGACGCCAGACGATTTCGACCGTGCAGTCCGATCGATGCTGTCTCGCCGACCGCGTAAAGTCCTTCGACATTCGTCTGCCCTGTCAGATCCGTCTCGATTCCACCCATTAAGAAATGAATGCCTGGTGCGATTTCAACGAGATCCGGATTTATGTTCAGTTTTTCACATTTTTCAACAAACGTTGGAAACCGTTTTGTTCGATCAACGACGTTTGACGTGTCGAGATAGACCGGTTCGTGTTTTCGCACCTCATGGATTCGTTTTGCGACTTCATCGCGCGCCGCTAAATCTTGCATCGGATGATCTGCCATGATCCGGTCCCCGCTTTTCGTCACAAGAATGGCTCCTGCTCCGCGTAGTGCTTCCGTAATCAAACCTTCTGAGCGACCTGCATGAACAAGTACCGTCGGATGGTGCTGGATATAGCCGAGATCACGAATCGTCGCTCCCGCTTCAAAAGCTAGTGCAATCCCATTTCCTTGAATCGATGGATCATTCGTCGACGCCGCGAACAATCCACCAACTCCACCAGTAGCGAGAATCGTTGCTCGCGCCACAATCTCGATCGGTTCTCCAAGGCTATATCCAACTGCACCTACAATCTGTCCATTTACTTGAATCAATTCCGTGATACACGTCTGCTCGAGAATCGGAAAAGGCACTCGCGGCATTAACGTCTCCATGATCCGTTTGCCGGTCTCGTCCCCGCCAGAGTGATAAATCCGCGGCAAACGGTGCGCACCTTCTCGACCGAGCAAGAACTCTCCCTCGGATTGATCAAACGGGACACCTTGTCGTAACAAGAATTCCATTGCCTCGGCTCCTGATCGGGTCACATAATCAACAGCTGACAAATTGATGCGCCCTTTTGCCGCCTGACACGTATCTTCAAAATGACCACGATGATCAACTTCCGCATAAGCAGAAGCAATCCCACCTTGTGCTCGGACAGAGTTGGTCTCAAATCGCGTGCCTTTTGTGACAAGCAACGTATCAGTTCCAGGCGGAAGATGCAAGGCGACCGAAATCGCGGCAAGCCCTGTTCCAATGATCAACACATCCGTCTCAAGCCTTTTATGTAAAGACATATGTTTTACACCTCTATATCTAAATGTTTACTATTGACTTGACAATAAGTTTGGCATACTTTTAGCTGAGTGACAAGACGAAAGGACAGGATTTTTTCATGATCTATCTCGATTACGCAGCTACTACTCCGCTACATCCACAAGCACTCAACCATTATCAACAAGCCGCTCAATCGTTCTACGGCAACAGTTCTTCTCTTCATGATATCGGTGGGGATGCAGAACGCCTGCTTCAACGAGCACGACAGTACCTGATGCAACAATTAGCTCAAAAAGAAGGATCTATCATCTTTACAGGAAGCGGTTCAGAAGCAAATTACATCGCTTTGACACACTTGATACGACAGAGTAACAAATCAGTTGTCTTGACACTTCGATGTGAACACGACTCGGTCTTGCTTCCACTTGCGCGCTGGGCACAAGAAACACGTCATCTTTCTCTACTACCGGACGGAACGTTCGACTGGGATCGATTCGTTACGGCTTGTACGGACGAGGTTGGTGTCGTCTCGATTCAACACGTCAATTCGGATACCGGTTTTCGGTTCCCAGTCGAACGAATTGCAGTATATTGTCAATCACGCGGGATTTTGTTTCATTGCGATGGGGTTCAAGGATTTTTAAAAGATGATGTTAACATTGACTCCTTTGACGCCTACACGATGAGTAGCCATAAAGTCTACGGTCCTAAAGGGTTAGGTGCCCTGTATTTGCGACGACCGCTCTTTAGTCCCTACTACGAAGGACATCATGAGTTCGGGATTCGCCCAGGCACAGTCGATGTTCCGGGAATTGCCGCCTTCATCGCTGCCTGTGAAGCGTCGCGCTTCGAAAATCCAGGAATCCAAGCTTCAAGCCGTCGATTTCGTGGTATGCTAAAAAAAACATTGTCTTCGTCTCGTTACACAATGATTGAGTCGCCAACGCAACTCGCTTCCATCTGCGCCATCCATACGAAACAACGGGACGGTCAATACGCGTTGCTCGCCTTGAATCGTGCTGGAATCGCCGTTTCCGCCGGTAGTGCCTGCCGGGCTGGAGAAAACGGTCCGAATGCGACATTACGCGCCATCGGCTTTGACGAATCAGCGGCTCATGGGTTGATCCGACTCAGTTTTGGAAGACACACGACGAACGAAGAAATCGAACAGTGCATTGATGTGTTGAACACGATTTCATGACACTGGAGAAAGGTAGGAGACATGATGGGGAAACGTATCTCCGGAGAAGAACGCCGGAAATCATTACTTCGTATGATTGAGGAAAGTGAACAACCTGTCACGGGAACAGCACTGGCGAAACAAGCAGGCGTCAGCCGCCAAGTGATCGTGCAGGATTTATCATTATTAAAAGCAAAAGGGTACCCCGTCATCGCGACAGCTCGTGGGTATTTGATCAATGATCCTGAAATCGACGGTTCGAAATTACGCCGCAAGATCGTTTGCCGTCATGGCATCGATCAATTAAAGGATGAGTGTGACGCCATTGTTGACGAAGGCGTCGTCATCCGCGATGTCATCATCGAGCATCCTGTCTATGGTTTCATCACAGGAGAGTTGATGCTAAAGAGTCGCCGGGATGTCCGGGTATTGCTAGAGCAGTTACATGAGACACAAGCTACTCCACTGTCGAGCCTGACGGACGGAGTCCATATTCATACGCTTGAAGCGGACCATGAAGACGCACTAGAAGCCGCCATCGCGAAACTCGATCGTCTCGGAATTCTTGTTTCGGAACTCGATGTCTAAACATTAAAAAACCGCCTATTCCTAAGGAATAAGCGGTTTTTATTGTTACATCGATTCAAGTGGTAGCTCTGGCATCGTAGCGGGCGGATCGAACGTTGCTAAGACTTTTCGAACGCGACGGTTCTCGATATGCAAGACGGTCAACGTGACACGTTCATAGCGTATCGCCGTTCCCACGTCCGGCAGCTGTCCGCTCTCTTCCATGATCCATCCCCCAAGTGACTGGGCATCCGTGTCCGGCATCGTCAATTGAAATTGCTGACAGAAGTCTTCAATGTCATACTCCGCTAGACATTCGAATTGCTCTGGACCAATCCGTTTCGTATATTCCAATGATTCATCGTGTTCATCCCAAATCTCCCCGACGATTTCTTCTAAAATATCCTCAAGGGTGATCAGACCTGCCGTCCCTCCGAATTCATCAAGGACAACTGCCATATGAGACTGCTTGACTTTGAGTTCCGGCAATAAATCCATCAATCTTGTCTGCGGCACGACGAATGATACCGGTCGAATCCATTCCCGGATATCCACAGAGCCATTCTTCACGTATGCACGCAGAAAGTCCCGCTCCGATAAGACGCCGATGACGTGATCAATCGAATCCTTATAGACCGGCAGACGAGAATAGCCGCCCTTCTGGACTTCAGCAAGGATGTCTTCGAGCCGCGCATCGATATCAATCGCTTGAATATCCATCCGTGGCGTCAACGCATCCTCGACCGTCGCATGTTGAAAATCAACTGCTTGATGAACGAGTTCAGCCTCTGCAAGCCCCATGATTCCCTCTTCCTGACTGATATCGACGAGTGCCTTGAGTTCCTGTTCGGTCACGAGCGGTCCTTTCGGATCCGCTCCAATCAATCGAAGCGCAAACTGGCGTAAGCGGAGTAACAGGAAGACAAGCGGTCGAAAGACCAACAGACACAAACGAAGTGGACGTCCGATCAATAACACGTAACGTTCCGTATGTTCACGAGCATACGACTTCGGTATCAATTCCCCGAACAACAGCAACAGGAAAAATAGCGCAAGAAAGGCAACGGTTTGTGTTGCGATCGTCTCGACGAACTGGATGATCCACCATCCACCAAATAGGATAAAGGCGACGTTGACAATCGTATTCCCAATCAATATCGACGTCAGTGTCTCTTCGTAGCGTTGAAGTAAGCGGAATACACGGGACGCACGCGCGTCCCCTGCTTCCGATTGGTGCAACAACCGCAACCGGTTGACACTCGCGAGTGCCGTCTCGGCTGAGGAAAAGAATGCGGATAAGATGAGAATCGGAATTAACCAAACGACTGAAATCATGGGCAATGGGTCCACGATGCTTTCACACTCCGTTTCCTAATGGAATGAACCGCTTAGAATGATGACTCGACGAATTCGAACTCGAAATCACGGATACGAACGACATCGCCGTCAATCGCACCAAGACGACGCAACTCTTCGTCGACACCCATTTGACGAAGTGTCCGAGCGAAACGTTTAATCGATTCTTCACGCATGAAGTTCGTCATCGTGAAGAGTTTTTCGATGCGTGGTCCTTTGATGACGAAGCAATCGTCTTCATCTTTTGTGATCGTAAAGCCAGCCTCTGGTGCTTCGTAACCATAGACGACACGTGGTGTCGCTGTTTTCTCTTCGAGTTCCTCAAGACCGAATTCTGGTGTTGCATCGACTAGGTCAGCGATTCGGAATAACAGATCGCGTAGCCCTTGACGTGTTGCTGCTGAAATCTCGAATACTTCAAGCTCTGGGAAAGCTTCTTTGAAGGCTTCGAGATGTTCTGCCGCATCCGGCATATCCATCTTGTTCGCGACGACGACTTGTGGACGCTCTGTCAAACGAAGGTTATAGTCTGCGAGCTCTTTATTGATGATGTTGTAGTCTTCGATCGGATCGCGTCCTTCCATCCCACTCATGTCGATGACGTGGACGATGACTTTCGTCCGCTCGACGTGACGGAGGAACTGGTGACCGAGTCCGACGCCTTCACTTGCACCTTCGATCAATCCAGGCAAGTCAGCCATGACGAAGCTACGGCTATCTTCCGTTTCGACGACACCGATGTTTGGCGTGATCGTCGTGAAGTGATATGCTCCGATTTTCGGACGTGCTGCTGAAACGACCGATAATATCGTTGATTTCCCGACGCTCGGGAAGCCGACGAGACCAACGTCTGCTAGCATCTTCAGTTCAAGCTTCAAGTACTTCTCTTCTCCTGGCTCACCGTTTTCCGCGTGCTCTGGAGCTGGGTTGGCTGGTGTCGCAAAACGTGTATTCCCACGTCCGCCACGTCCGCCTTTTGCGACGATTGCTTGTTGTCCGTGATGGACGAGGTCAGCGATGACCGCATCCGTATCATCATCGTAGACGACTGTGCCCGGTGGAACCTTGACGATTAGGTGCTCGGCTTTACGACCGTGCATGCCTTTTGACATTCCGTTTTCACCTTGAACTGCTTTAAAGTGACGTTTGTAACGGAAGTCCATCAATGTCCGAAGTCCTTCGTCGACTTCGAGGACGACGTGAGCTCCGTGACCACCGTCACCGCCGGCTGGTCCACCGTCTGGAACGTATTTCTCGCGACGGAACGCTACTTGTCCACGTCCTCCGTCACCTGCTTTTACATAAATATTTACCTGATCGACAAACATGTCGGATCCCTCCTCTTACTTCTCTTCCTCAAACGGAAGACTTTCAATCTCAATCACACACTCATTTTCCGTCTGCGACTCGATTTCCATCGGCGTCACTAGATCTTCAAGGCGCGACATATCTAGTAGATCCCGATAGATCTCGATGGTCACGCCCTCGTGAAAGGTCACGGATACTTCTCCTACTCCTACATCAATCATGGTGATGGCTGCTTCGACGAGTTGCTTCAGCCGCTCATCTTCCATGTGGGGTGCTCCGATGACATCATACGTCACAGTTTTGCCTGACCATTCAGCTTGTAGTAACGCCAGTGCGGTTTTCGGCAATCCGATTTGCGCTAGACGTCCTTCCCGAGATGCTTGATCCCGGTATGCCGAACAGATCGACTCGACTGCTTGTTCGTCTCCGATCGCGCCATACGAACGGACGAGTTGTATCCGGTTCAACCACTCGTGACGAAGAGTCTTTAAAAGATCAAGTACCTGCTGTTCCTCCATCGGTCGTTCCCTCCTAAAAAAAACAGACCCTAACCCTCGAAAGTGGCTAGAGTCTGCTTCGTCGATCCTTATGCTGGGTAAACGCTGACTTGTTTCTTGTCGCGTCCGAGACGTTCGAAACGAACGACACCAGTTGCAGTTGCGAAAAGTGTATCATCGCCACCACGTCCGACGTTCATACCTGGGTGAATCTTCGTACCGCGTTGACGGTAGAGGATTGAACCAGCAGAAACAGTTTGACCGTCTGCACGTTTCGCCCCAAGGCGTTTCGATTGCGAGTCACGACCGTTCTTTGTCGAACCTACCCCTTTTTTCGATGCGAAGAACTGAAGATTAAGTTTCAACATGTGGAATCCACCTCCTATACTTGTTCAAGTTGGATAAACTCACCGTAACTTTCAGCGATGGTACCAAGCTGGACCAAGGTCGCTTCCAGTAACAATTGGGTGCGCTCACTGACATCCGGTGCTAAGTCAGCGTACGGTTCTACATAAAAGTAGCCACCCTCTTGTTGTTCTGCCATTTCAAGGAGCAGGACCTGCCCGAGTAATGCTTCTATGGCATTGTATGCCCCGAAGATCACCGACGAGACGCCGGCACAGACAAGGTCGAGACCTGGTTCTGCGAACTCGGCATGTCCTGTCACTTCGATGGAGCGGACGAGTTCCGCTTCATCTCGTCGAATCTTGACACGTATCATGGCTTACGCTTCGATTTTCTCGATGCGGACCTTCGTGTAAGGTTGACGGTGACCTTGCTTACGACGGTAGTTCTTTTTCGCTTTCATTTTGAAGACAGTGATCTTTTTCGCGCGAGCGTGTTTGATGACCGTTGCTACGACCTTCGCACCTTCTACGAGTGGAGCGCCGACTTTAACATCGTCACCACCAAGGATCAATACTTCACCAAATTCAACTGTGCTGTCGACGTCTGCGTTTAATTTCTCAACGTAGATTTCTTGGCCAGCTTCGACTTTGACTTGTTTACCACCAGTTTTGATAATTGCGTACATTACGTGCACCTCCTCTTAGGAACTCAGACTCGCCATCACGGGCAGCGTATGCTTTAAAACCCGGTCTGTGCGGTTGTAGTCATTTGGGTGCTTCCAAACGAACTAACGTTATTCAGAATACCAAACGTTCTTCCACCTTGTCAATGCTGTTCTGAAGGATTATTCCGATCGCTTGATGAAATCGAGACAGTCCTGTGACGACCCAGTGAATAGGACGGCTGGATCGCCTTCGAGCACATGGACTTCTAGTGGTTGACGGGAGATGAATTCGTCTTGTAACAAGTGATGCGGCGCGCGAATCACGACCGCTTCCGCATAGGTCGCGATCTCAAGCAACTTCGGTTCAATCAACCGATAGACGCTTAATCGTGTCCACTGACCGGATTCCTGTGAACGTTCCTGTAGCGATTTCCCGTGACGTTGTCGCGTCAGCTCGCATAAGCCCATCTTCGTAAATCCATACACTTCGATCTGTTTCGTCTCAAGTGCGGCTCGTTCTTTGAGAAGTTGGGTCACCCGTGTCTGCCCTTTACTTGAGCCACGTAAAAAATCGACCGCAATCATCCCACTGATATTACGTAACCGTAATTGCCGCATGACTTCGACAGCAGCCGCTTCATTGATTTGATCGAACGTCCGCTTTTGTTCCTTGACGGAGATCGTCTTCCCACTGTTGACGTCGATGACAGTCATCGTCTCGACTTCCTCAATTAAAAGATACGCTCCACCATCAAGCCAGACGACCCGTTGCATCGCCTTCTCGATTGCTCCGTCGATTGCTTCCATCTCGGGTAAGCGCCCTTTTCGTAGCGATCGTTCAACGGACAGACCGAGCAGTTCGAGGCGTTCCTTTTCCTGACGCGTCATGACGAGCGCATCGGTGACATGCGGAAGTCGCTTCGCTTCCTGGACGATCAATGCCTCGTCTTGCTCAAGACGCGGCGCCTGCATGAGTTCTTTATGCCGTATCCGTAATGACTGTAACTCTTGTTTCAATTCGTCGATTGATGCTTTCGCTGCCTCCGTCCGGTAAAGAATCCCTTCTTCTTCCGTCGTCGTCAATTGCTCCGCCAGTTGACGCTGGACGACGAGATCCAACTTCCGACTGAAACGGACGCGGCGACCGTACGGGAAATAGACAAGATAACGTCCACCATAAGTGATGTTCTGCGTCACCTTATGTTGCTTCGGTGCGACCCCTTCCTTGACGACCTGAACGAGCAATGTCTGCCCGACCTGGACGGCTTGTCCGATCGTTGGCACGTCCGGATAGCGACGAAGTGCTTCCACCGTTTCATTAAGCGGTAAGTAAAGCGGCGTACCGTCAGTCGCGATCAAAAAGGCTGCTCCGAGCGTCGGATGCAACCGGTCGACCTTGGCATAGACGAACGTTCCGACCCGGATCTCGTCACGCATCCGTTCATGATATTCAATCAATCGACCGCCTTCGACCAACGCCAATCGTTCGAGTGAAGCGGTCTGTTCACTAATCCATCGCATACTGATCCCTCCAAAAAAATTAGACTAGGCGCGACGATGTCGTCCTAGTCTAATTTCCCATTCTTATTTCATCCCAAGCATCTTCTTCAATTTGACGAAGAAGCCTTTTTGCGGTTGTTCATTTAAATCAAGCAGTGGCACGGATTCTCCGAGAATCCGGCGGGCGATGTTCCGGTAGCCGAGTCCAGCCCGGTTATCCGGATTCATCGTCACAGGCACACCACGGTGAGAAGCGGCGATGACTTCCTCATCATCGATGATCAGACCAAGCAAATCAATCGAGAGGATACGCATGATCTCATCGATATCGAGCATATCACCTGATGCCATCATGTGCGAACGCACCCGATTGATGACGAGTTTTGGAACGATGTTTCGTTCTGAGCGTTCGAGCATCCCGATGATCCGGTCCGCATCTTGGACGGCTGCCTTTTCCGGTGTCGTTACGACGACAGCTTCATCCGCTCCAGCGATCGCATTCATGAATCCTTGTTCGATTCCGGCCGGGCAGTCAATCAAGACGAAGTCGTATTCAAGTTTCAGCGTATCGATGATTGCCTTCACCTGTTCGGGTGTGACGGAGGACTTATCCTTTGATTGAGCAGCAGGCAACAGATACATCTCTTCAAAACGCTTATCGCGGACGAGCGCTTGGTGCAATTTACATTGTCCCGTTACGACGTCAACGATGTTATAGATACTCCGGTTATCAAGACCAAGCACGATATCCAGATTACGTAACCCGATATCCGTATCGACGAGACAAACCGAATGCCCCATCAATGCAAGTGCTGTTCCGATGTTCGCCGTCGTCGTTGTCTTACCGACGCCGCCTTTACCGGATGTGACGACGATGGCGCGTCCCATATTCGTCTTCGCCTCCATATGTACCTGTTCTTTCACTTGTTCCATATCCGTCACCCTCTTTCACTATCAATCGCAAACTGATCCATCCGCGCAAGCGGAACGGTTTGAAGGCGGGAGAATTCCACCCCGTCTTCGCCTAAAAATGCACAGCCCATATCGAGAGCAGGAATCGGTGCGTCATCCGGCTCCTCATGGACGGTTCCAGCGACCGCAACCCATTTCGGTTGCAACACACTTGCAGCGATGACTGCTTCCGTATTACCGCCTTTACCTGCATGAACGGTACCACGCAAAGCTCCGAGACAATAGATACTTCCTGTCGCATGGACGACCGCCCCCGGATTGATATCTCCGATGATGACGATCGAACCTTCAACGTCTAATACATGCCCACTGCGTGCCGTGCCACCAAAATAATGGAACGTCCGCTCTCCGTACAAGGCTTTTGCCTCGTCTTTCGTGATGCACTCACTGTCATAGCCTTTGAAAGAGAAGGAATCATGTCGCGCGACGATAGATTCGACGGCCGTCAACACCCCTTCATCGACATAACGTCGACCGAAGAAGAAGGTGATGGGTACGGCGCGTCCGTTCTCGACGGATTTGTCCGTAAGCGTCAACTCTAAATCGTCAAGAAATTCATCCACACTGCACCTTTCATTCACATAGACGGCGAGGCCACCACGATGGCCTTTCATCGTTACATAACGTTTACGCTCAATCATGACTCATCCTCTTTTCTCGTCAAGGGTCGACTGCACGAGTCGGGTCATCGGATAATACAGGATGATGATCCCGATCAACTGGGCAACCAAACTCCTTGGAATGATCTGTGTCGCGAGTTCTTGGAAGGAAACCCCGACACCAACGACCGAAGCCGTGAAGAAATATATATCGAGTTCATACAAAATGGCACTGAACGTGAACGTGACGAGAATCGTCAATACGTTCTCCTTTACATATTTTAGCACGAAGCTACTAAAAAGCGGAATGGCGGATAACGCAAATAAGTAAATCCCGATAATATCCGAGTACACGAAATCATAGAGCAATCCGAAAACGAGTCCGAATCCGAGTGCTTGTTCAAGCTTCCCGTACCGACCGAGGAACATCAGACCAATCAAGGTCGTATGAATGACATACGGCGAACCATCTCCAAGCGGTCCCGCGAACAACGTTCCTTCTAAGATAAAAAGAAGGAACACGGCGAAAAACAACTTAACGTTATTCACGAGTGTTCCCTCCCTTATCGGTCTCAGCGAAAGGTTCCTTCGCTTCGCGTTCAATCACGAAGACATGACCGAACTGTTCGAAGTCTGCTGCCGGTTTGACGTATGCGATTTTCGAAGCCCCATACTGATCGGATTTCACTTCTTCGATTTTTCCGATGACGATCCCGCTCGGATACTTTCCGCCAAGACCGGACGTCGTGACGGTCTGCCCTTTTTTCAACTTCGCGTCGTTCGGAATTTTCGTGAACTTGAGTAATTTCGTCTCTTCATCGAAGCCTTCAATCGTTCCGAAGACTCCTTTTCCTTTCGTGTCGTCTGCCGTTGCCGAAACGTTATTCGTCCGACTCGTATCAGACATCAACTGCACAAGGGACGTATAGGCGCTCGCCTGGATGACGCGACCGATCAATCCATCTGCTGTTACGACGGCCATGTTCGGTTTGACACCTTTTTGTTCGCCGATGTTAATCGTGACGAACCGTTGCCATTCGGACGATGTCCGCCCGATCATCTCTGCCGGTAACAGTTTATAGTCGCGAATCGAACCTTTGAGGTCGAGCATGTCTTTTAATTCTTTATTTTCACGCTCAAGATCACGGACTTTCACGGCATTACCGGCATAGTCATTCAATCGTGATTTCAAGTGTTCATTCTCTTTGTACACGTCACGCACTTCTTTAATCGAAGTGACCGTATCATCAATCCAGCCAATCGGTGTCGCGAAAAGGCGTTGACCGACGCCCACGGTATCACGCACGAAGCTTTGATACCAGTGGGATTGGTTACGCCCTTGCAGCGAAATCCCGATTAAGATCACCAAAAGGAGAAAACTAAGGAGTGTGATGAGCAGTTTTCGATTATTTAAAAATCGCTTCATCGCTCATCCCGTCCTTATCTTTTTTGCGAGATGCCTGATTTCGAACGAAGGACATTCATCATCTCGAGTGATTTTCCTGTACCGATTGCGACACAATCAAGTGCGTTTTCTGCAACGAGTGTCAAAATACGTGTTTCGTCTTCGATGACAGCGTCGAGGTTCTTCAAGAGCGCCCCACCACCTGTCAGGACGATACCGCGGTCCATGACGTCTGCTGATAATTCAGGAGGCGTCTGCTCAAGCGTGTGCTTGACACCTGCAAGAATCGCTTCGACCGTATCTGAGAGCGCGTCACAAATTTCAGCACTTGTGACTTCGATCTGTTTCGGAAGACCTGTAACGAGGTCACGTCCACGGATTTCCATCGTTTCGTTCTCTGACTCTTCATCGATGCGAGCGTAACCGATCGTCATTTTCAACGTCTCAGCTGTCCGCTCCCCGATCATCAAGTTGTATTTCGATTTGATGTAACGAATGATCGACTCATCCATCTCATCACCACCGACACGGATCGATTGGCTCGTGACGATACCACCGAGTGAGATGACAGCAACTTCTGTCGTACCACCACCGATGTCGACGACCATCGATCCTGTTGGTTCTGAAACCGGAAGACCTGCACCGATTGCTGCTGCGAATGGTTCTTCGATCGTGTATGCTTCACGCGCACCCGCAAGTTTCGCTGCATCTTCAACCGCACGTTTTTCGACCGATGTAATACCACTTGGTACACAGATCATGACGTTCGTCTTAGAAGAGAACAAGCCTTTTTTCTTTGAAGCTTGATCCATGAAATATTTGATCATCGTAGCGGTTGTTTCATAATCCGCGATAACCCCGTCTTTCATCGGGCGTCGTGCAGTCACGTTACCCGGCGTACGACCGATCATGTTTTTTGCTGCATTACCAACCGCCTCAATTTTCCCTGTATCCGTACGGAAAGCAACGACGGACGGTTCACGGACGACGATTCCTTGCCCCTTTACATACACGAGCGTGTTAGCCGTACCTAAGTCAATGCCGATTTCACGGCTGAATGATCCAAACATTATTCAAAAAACCCCTCTCTGAGAATACACTTCACTAATTATAACGGAAAAGCCTTCATTGGAAAGCGTTAAAACGTTACAGCTTGTTTACAGTTCGCCTTAGAAAACACACAAAAAAACGTCTGACGGAAAGAAACGAAACTTTCCCTTCAGACGTTATTCTTACATAAATCCGCGCTGTTTCATACTAATAAATTGTCCATGCCCGATGATGATGTGGTCAAGACAACTGATTCCAATGAGCCTTCCTGCCTCAACGAGTCGCTCTGATACCTCGATATCTTCCCGACTTGGCGTCGGATCACCGGACGGATGATTATGGACGGCAATGAAGTTCGCAGCCGAGCAGCGAATCGCTTCCCGGAAAACGTCTCGCGGGTGGACGATTGACGTGTTCAATCCTCCAATGAATAACGTCTTTTTCGAGACAACCTCATTTTTCGTATTCAAATACAGGCAGATGAAATGTTCCTGTTGATAGAGGCGCATTTCTTCTAACAACAGCTCCGCTGCGTCTTCCGGTGAACGGATCGTCGGTCGAACCCACTTCGGTTCCGTGACGAGACGACGACCGAGTTCCAGTCCCGCCATGATTTGCAACGCCTTTGCCTTCCCGACACCTGGCGCTTTCTCGAGTCCACCGACTCCAGCTGCCTCGAGTTCAATCAGTGAAGGATAGATGTGCAGTAATTCTTCCGCGATTTCGAGCGGTGTCCGGTCGCGCGTTCCACTTCGGACGAGACATGCCAGTAACTCGACTGTCGTCGCTTGTGCCAAGCCTTTTAACTGAACCATATCCTTCGGCCATTCAATCACAGCATCCGACCTCTCTGTTTCAGGATTACGCAAACATCGGCTTGATGTCAAAGGACGCGAGACGTTTTGTGATCTCGTGGATCGGCAGTCCGACGACATTATAATAATCGCCCTCGATCGCCTCGACGAACAGACCACCCATCGCTTGGATGCCATAGCCGCCCGCTTTATCATAGGGCTCGTTCGTCGCGATATACCCTTCGATCCATTCGTTTGGCAATGCACCAAAACGAACGTGCGTCGTCACGTCGAACGTCTCTTCCTTCTCTCCGAAGCGAATCGTCACTCCTGTTACGACTTCATGTGCGCGTCCCGATAGACGCGCAAGCATCGCCCGTGCCTCTACCCTATCTGCTGGCTTCTCGAGAATCATATCGTCAATTGCAACGACTGTATCGGCAGCCAGAATGACCCCGTCTGTCATAATCGCTCGTGCTTTCTTTTGCGATAGATGACGGACGTATTCATGCGGGGACATCGGATACGGCGCTTCTTCGACGACATTCGCTGGTACGACTGCGTGAGCGATTCCGATTTGTTGCAGGAGTTCCGTCCGGCGCGGTGAAGCCGACGCTAGAATCAAGTGTGGTTGCGTTATCATTAGTATCACGTTCTTTCCCGTTAATTTCGAATCGGATAATTCGAGTCATCGAATAGTCTAACAAAAAACAAGCGGTCCCTAACAGCATAGGAACCGCTTGTTTTCTTTTAATTTCCTGTCACATCGACAAATGGATCCGACTTCGGCGTCTTCTCCTCGAGTGGCGTTTGCTTATCCGGCGTCAACTTCGTCAGGTCCGGACGATAATACGATTCAATCTCGACTGTGAATGAAAGCATCTCATCCTCAAGCAAAAGCGTTCCGCTACTCGGACCCGGTTCTTCCGGTCCCGATAACTGGATTTGGCGTAAGACCGTGATTCGATCCGTCCGCTCGATTTGCTTCAGGAATGCCATCAATTCAAGATACGACGGGGCTTCAACCGTCAATGATGCCGGAAGTGGCGTCGCATTCGCAGTGGTCGTTCCCGTCGTTGCAGATGAAGATGCAGCTGCCTGATCAGACTCCGTCGCCATCGCTCCGTCAACGGCAGGTGTTGACGTCACCGGTGATTGTGGTGTTGGCGTTGTGGTCGCCTGACCAAACGTGATCGACTGGACTTTGACACCGGCAATCTGACTCGATGCGTTGATCGCATCGATGACGTCATCGTTTGATGCCGTTACCGGGACTTTTTGTTGGAGGAAACTTGACTCAGCGACGTCGACTTTCTGTTCGTTCGCTTTCGCTTGCTCGAGCACCATCTGTTCCCGTTTCAACGTCGCTTCTTTTTCTTGCAACGTTTGGTGTGTCGTATACGTCGTATAACCGAAGTAACCAACCCCACCGAGGACGATCAAGATCGTTAGAACGAGGAGGATGAAGCTACTATAACGTTTCAATTGTCCGGCACCTCCTCGATTTCAGTCGTTACATTCGGATCAGTCGTATTGGTCGTCGAATCGGTCGCAGGCGTCGCTTCCGTTGAACTATCCGTCTCTGATTCAGCTGGCTGATCTTCTTTTGGTACTTCCGGATCGGCTTCGTTCGTCTCACCCTTAATGACTTCCGTCGGATTGACGTTCAACGAGAACTGTCCGATATAACGGGGTTCTTCAGATTTGGCATCGTCAGACGGTGTGACTTCCGTCGTCGGGACTTCTTGCCCGGTCGTCGGATCAACCGTCGTCGTCGTGACGACATCTGCCTTTTCGTTCATCGTCCGTGTCGTCACACTGGCAAGATTCGTTCCTGAGAAAACTTTATCCGTCAACAATTCGCGATAAAAATCGTTCAGTTCGTCGAGCGTCTCGAACTGAGTTGTCATCGTCACAGCATGATCCGCACCATAGGCGAATTGAAGAATGTAACCACGCTCCGGGAGATAACGAGTAATCCGCTCAAGTGTTGGTACAGCAGGACGAGGCGTCGTTTCGAGCCCTTCGACTGTCTGTTTAAGTTGTGCAACTTCTTGTTTCGCCGATTGATCCGATTCCGACTGCAACTGACGGACGATCTGTATTTGATCGTTCGTCGATTCGACGCGATCTGCGAATTGATCCGTTTGCCAGTAGAGATAGCCACCGACGAGTCCGCCGAACAATAAGAGGATCAATGAAGCGACGAGTGGATACTTCGGTGCTTCATCGTTTTCCGGTAACAAGTTGATGCGGTCTTTTCGCGGTGAAGCAAGACCAGCAAGTGGTAAGTAGGCCCGTGGAATCGACTGTCCGTCAATCGTCATCATGTCAGGAATCTCATCAAGGCTTAAATCAAAGTTCGACCGGAATCGCGTCGCCAGTTCATCTCGGAACGGAAAGTCGCCGGCAAGGACGACGTTCGTGATCTCTCGTCCTTCGCGCGCGAGTGAAAAACGATAAAAATCGAGCACACGTGAGAACTCGAGTAACATTTCATCTAAGACAAGTTCGACCGTCGGGTCATCCGAACGGTAACGGTAATGCAGTTGATCGTCGATGACATCAACATCCCACGCGTCAGCCGCAAACGTATCAACGGAGCGAATCAGACGTGGCACATGATCTTCAATGATGATCAGCTGATGGTTCGTTGCATTCGCATTCCAGATCAATAACGTATCGGCTTCCGTTGCGACCGGATGATGGGCTTCAATCCCGAAGTAGGTCGCGAGTGGTTGTGGTTCAGCAGCAACGAGTCGCAAATGCTTTTGTTTGAACAGTTGTGTATATTGCTTCAGCGCCTCGTTTGGCGCGGCATAGAGCATGATTTCTCGCTTGCCTTCTTCTTCCAGAACTGTGTAATCAAAATACGGTTCTTCAAACGGCAAGACGATACTATGTCCGATTTCCATGAACAGGTAGCCGCGAATTTGATTTGTCTCGATCGTTTCCGGAATATCGAGTTTCCGGGCGAGAACGAGTGAACCATCGAGCGCCAGCACCGCTTGCGAGCCACGCGGTACTTTCAGCTTCGTCAATAACCCGTCAAAGATGAAATCAAGCGAGGCTTCCGGTTGCAACCAGCCTCCTTGCAGTGTTCCTGGCGGCAGCGCGACGACTGCCCGGCGCTTGATGACGCCTTTTTTGACGACTGCACCGAAAATTGCGACATCGGTGAAATTAAAGTAAATATATGTACCTTTACGCCGTTGCGCCATATGTACGTTCTTCCTTTCTTAAAGCAGTAAATCGAGGTACCACGATACCCAATCATCCGCAAAATAATATGTCAGTAATGTCCCGACGGCAATCGACGGAACGAAGGGAATTGGTTGTTTCCGTTTCACGCGTCCGAGTCCAAGTAACGTTAACCCAAGGACAGAACCGACGAATGCCGAGACGAACAAGGCAATGACGACGTGAAGCGGTCCGAGGAAGATTCCGAGCAGTCCGAACAGCTTGACATCCCCTGCCCCCATACCACGCTGGGAAGCAAGAAAGATGACGAATAATAGAACGAATCCGACGATTCCACCAATAATTGGATTATACCAGTTTTCGAGTGGAGAAAGGTAGCGCACAATCAAGGCAATCGGCAAAAAGATGAGTAAAATTTTATTCGGGATCAGCATGTAAGCTAAGTCCGACATCGTCAGGATGAACAGCAAGCTCGTCAGGACGAGTGTCAACGCGAGTTCCATCGACCAACCGAACTGCCAAAAGGCATAGGCGTAAAGAATCCCTCCGAGTAATTCAAGCGCTGGATACTTGATTGAGATCGACTGTCCGCAAGAGCGGCACTTCCCACCGAGTACAGCGTAACCGAGTACCGGTGTTAGTTCGAGCGGTCCAAGAACATGTCCACACGTTGGACAATGAGAGCGCGGATGAACGATCGACTCCCCGACCGGGACGCGCAGACCGACGACGTTCGTAAACGACGTGATGAGTAAGCCTAACAAGAAAAAATAAACCGTGAAGACAATCGTCATGACACGACCTCCCTTTCAAAAAAGTTCAGAAAAAAACCCCCGAGGAGGGGGTGTCATAATTACTTAGTTACTTTCTCTTTTACTCCAGAACGTTTTAAGTCTTTCGGTGCTGCTCCAGTGAAGTAAGTATAATCTTCAGACTTACTCTTCAACGTTACTTTGTAATCGTATGAACCATTTTTTTCCGAAACAGTTACAAATGAATCTTCATAGTCCGCATCAGAATTTAAAGCATCTTTCATGTCATCGATATACTTCTTAAGAGAATCTGTTCGTGGAGCTGCAGCTGTACCTTTTGCTACATCATTAGCTACAATTGCTTCATTATTAGCATTTACTCCTACTTTAACTGTTTCGCCTGGCTGGACAGGATTTGAAGATGTATAAAGTTTTGCTGCTGCAACTAATTGCTTCGCATCCGAAACAACGGCATCTTTACGTGAGTTCTCGATCAACCCACCGATTGCGACGACAGCGATTGCTGCAATGATTCCTAAGATAACGACGACGACGAGTAACTCGATCAACGTCAATCCACGCTCATCGCGCATTTGTTTTGCATCTAACCAGATTTCTTTTAAACGTTCTACCATTTTCTTTATGCCTCCCTAGTACTTTTTCACTGTTCTTGGTTAGTAGGTAATACTATCCAGATGAATACTATTATAGTAGCACCATATTTTTTGTAGAATATGTCTTTTTTTCACATCAGGTAAATGTTTTTACAATTGTCAACTCGCTTGTATATCCGAGTAAATTTTAAACATCGGTACGACGACGGCAATGACGATGACACCAACGATTGCTGCTAAGACAACGATCAAGAGTGGCTCAATGATTGACTTTAAACGGTCTGTCGTCGTCTCGACTTCTGTCTCATAGAAGTTCGCGACTTCCGTCAGCATCGTATCAAGACGTCCTGACTCTTCTCCGATCGCAATCATCTGCGTGACGAGAGGTGGAAAATATTTGTTTTTCTCAAGTGGTTCGTGCATCGGAATGCCACGCGCCATCGCTTCATTAGCGTCGGCAATCCCCTTCCGGATGATCCGATTCGTCACGATCCGCTCCGTGATATCGAGTGAGGCTAAAATTGGGACGGAAGCATTAAGCAGGACGGACAGCCCCCGGGTCATCAAGGCAATCTGCGACTTTTGGATCAGCGGACCAAAAACGGGAATAATTAATAAAAAGCGATCGAAAAATAGTCGTTGGCGTTCGTTTTTTAAATTAAAGTACAGTAATCCAACCAATCCAAAAGCAATTAACAACATGACCCACCAGTACGCGACGAAGAAATCCGATACGGCAACGACGAGCTTCGTGATCAACGGTAGCTCACTACCGAGCTGATCAAAGATCGATGCAAACGTCGGTACGACGTTCATCATTAAGAAGACGACGACCCCAACGGCAACGAGTGAAACAACCGCTGGGTAGATCAATGCCGAGATGACTTTCCGTTTGATTTCATATTGTTTTTCAAGCTGGGTGACGATGTTATCAAGTGCTTCCTCGAGATTCCCACTTGCCTCTCCCGCCATCGCCATACTGACGAAGAATGTATCAAAGACTCGTGGATGTTTTTCAATCGCTTGCGAAAACTGAATCCCACTTCGTAAGTCATCTTCGACCTCAACGAGTGCCCGTTCGAGTGGTTTCGACTCCGTCTGCTTCCGCAGAATTTCCGTCGCCTTGACGATTGAGACACCAGACCTTACGAGTGTCGCGAACTGACGCGCATACATGACGAGATGTTCAATTTTCGGTTTTGCACTGAGAAACGTAATCTCGGTGTTCAATCCTTTTGACTCTTGTTTTTGAAGCGAAGTCACAGCAATCTGATCCGTCCGCAACCGTTCTGCGGCTTCTCGTTTCGTCAGTGCTGTAATCTTGCCTTTCTTTCGTTTGCCGGCCATCGTCCGACCTTCATAAATGAATACTGCCATGTGTTCACCCCGATATGTACGGTGATGCAGCAGAAGCCGGAATCAATCCCCGACTGACGAGATCCTGCAATGCCATCTGCATCGTCTGCATGCCGTATTGTTTACCCGTCTGCAGGACGGATTGAATCTGATATTCCTTACCGGTCCGAATCAAGTTCGAGACAGCTGGTGTATCGACCATGATCTCAAGGGCAGCGACGCGTCCTGTGCCGTCTGAACGCGGCATCAAGCGTTGCGAGATGACACCCGCAAGGACGTTCGCCAGTTGAGCTCGAATCTGATCTTGTTGCTCTGACGGGAAAACATCGATGATTCGGCTGACTGTTGAGGCAGCCGTCGACGTATGGACCGTTGCAAAGACGAGGTGACCCGTCTCCGCTGCCGTCACGGCGGTCGCAATCGTCTCAAGGTCCCGCATCTCACCGAGCAAAATGACATCTGGATCTTGACGGAGCGCTGAACGTAAGCCGGTTGCAAAGCGCGGCGCATCGATCCCGATTTCTCGCTGATCGATTAGGCTTTTATGATGACTATGTAAGTATTCAATCGGATCTTCGAGCGTAATGATCCGTTTATACATCGTCTGATTGATTTCATTAATCATCGCTGCAAGCGTCGTCGATTTCCCGGAACCCGTCGGACCCGTCACGAGAATCAACCCGTGTGGTTTCGTTAAGAATCGTTTTAAGACAGGCGGAAGCGCCAGTTGTTCAAGTGTCGGTACTTCTGTCGGAATCGTCCGAAACGCCATTGACAAAGCGCCCCGTTGATAAAAACAATTGACCCGGTACCGGGCAACACCGGTCACACCGAATGAAAAGTCGATGTCTCGGTCCTGTTTCAGCTGTTGGTACATCTCTTCTGTAATCAAAGACCTGACAAATCCATCAATGATGATCGGTTTCATCTTTTCTGTCCCAAACGGTGTCAACGTTCCGTTGATTCGAAAGACGGGTGGTGATCCCGCCGTCAAGTGAACATCGGACGCTCCTCGTTCTTTCGACGAACGTAAGATATCTTCGATTTGTGCTCGTTCCATCGTACTATTCATTCTGAAATCACCGTCCGTAAAATCTCTTCTGTCGTCGTGATCCCTTCTGCGACCTTTGATAGACCATCTGCAAGCAGGAATCGTTGTCCTTGCTCCTTAACGTACGCTGTGATGTCACTTTCCGTCGATTGATTCATGATCATCCGGCGTAACACTTCATCAATCATGATGACCTCTTGAATCGCAACCCGTCCACGGTACCCCGTCATATTACAAGACGAGCAACCACGTCCACGCATGACCGTCGTCGCTTCGATTCCTTCTTGATCAAATAACTCTTGTTCTCGTTTCGAAATCGGATGGACTTCGCCACAATCACGGCAGACACGGCGAACAAGTCGTTGTGCAATCAATCCACTGACAGAAGCAGCAACAAGGAACGGTTCGACCCCCATGTCAATCAATCGCGTGATCGAACTAACGGCAGAGTTCGTGTGTAAAGTCGAAAGAACCAAGTGTCCTGTTAGCGAAGCACGAATCGAAATCTCAGCCGTCTCGATGTCGCGAATCTCCCCGACCATGACGACGTTCGGATCCTGACGAAGAATCGAGCGAAGACCACTCGCAAACGTCAACCCAATCTTCGCGTTGACTTGAACTTGGTTGATTCCATCGACTTGATACTCGACCGGATCTTCAACAGTGATGATGTTGCGTGACTCGTCATTCAACTCATTTAACGCGGCATACAACGTCGATGATTTCCCGGACCCAGTCGGACCGGTGATCAAGATGATGCCGTTCGGGCGCTTCAGCATCTCCCGGAACTGTGATTCATTCCGCGAACTAAAACCGATTTTTGAAATCGAGATGTTCGAGTTCGAGCTGTCAAGAATCCGGATAACGACCTTCTCACCGTAAACAGTTGGCAAGGTCGAGACACGGAAATCATATGGTAATCCGTTAAAGACATATTTAATCCGTCCATCCTGTGGCAAGCGTGACTCAGTGATATCAAGTTCACTCATGACTTTGATCCGGGTCGTCAGAATGCTTTGGATCTGCTTCGGATAATTGTTCTCCGTTCGTAGTTCTCCATCAATCCGAATCCGGATCGTCATCGACGTTTCCTGCGGATCCATATGAATATCGGATGCACGCTGAGCAATCGCGTTCTCTAGAATTTGATTGACGAGCCGGATGATGGGTGCATCTTCGCGTGTCACGACATCACGGGATTGATCCGACTCCATCATGTCATCGGATTCGAGTAGCTCCCGTAACGACGAATCAATGTCGTAGTATTTCAGAATCGTTCGTCTGATTTCGTCACGCGTCGCGATTCCGACATCAATGGATAGACCGGTCTGCATCCGCAAATCATCGATCGCGATCAAATCCATCGGATCCGCCATAGCTATGAATAAACGATTTCCTTCCCGGTAAACTGGAACGAGTGTATGTCGCTGTGCGAGGTCTTTTGAAATCAGTTTCGTGACGGCGACGTCAACTGGATAGTTGTACAACTGGATGATTGGAATCTTCAATTGATGATGCAGTGCCTCTAGTAATTGTTGTTCCGTCAAGTGACCAAGTCGAAGCAGTGCATCCCCGAGTTTTTCGGTCGATCGTTTGACCGTCAACGCCTCTTCGACTTGTTGCTCCGTCACGAGGCTTTCTTCGATCAACATTTCCCCTAAACGTTTTCGTTTCATTGCCATTTAACGTGTCATCCTTCCGCGTGCCATGTTTCTTCTTCCTCTAACACATCCGGTTTTTGATGTTTTTCATCAACTACACTTGTCACGACTGCGGTCAACAGACATAAGACGACAATCCCGGCGAGAACGAGTGGGTTCGTGATCCAGTCGAGTTGAATACTGAAATAGATCAACGTCACGATCAAGATCGCCGCAACGGATAAAATCGCTTTTGTCGTCACAGTCGTCACGTAAGGGATCGTCACCGCAAACATCAGACCGCAGATGATTGTCGCTAGACCGATGATGATACCTAGTTCAATTGCTATCGTCGTCCAGTTCATCTTGTTTCCTCCTTCTTATCCGACAGGTTCTCCTGTTGTTTCACCTTCTACTGGTGAAGCAGGATCACCCGTTTCGTTACTATCAGGTGTATCAGGTGACGTCGGACTTGTCGGAGACGTTGGTGTATCCGGCGTCTCGACGCCATCTGTCTGCGGTTCATCCGTCGTTTGATTGTCTGTATCATCTGTTTTCGTTGAATCATTGGAATCATTCGTATCCGTAGAATCATCAGAGTTCGTGTCATCTTCCGGTTCAGGTACGACGACAGGTGCTTGTTCTTCTTGACTACTCTTTGTGACGATTGCCGGGATGGCGCTGTAGAAATCAAGAGACAATAACTGCTTCTTCTCACCTTGAGCCGTCTTCGTCACGCGATAGACTTCAATCGATTTCCCTTCTTCTCCCGCTTGTGTATCGCTCGTCGTTCCTGCCGTAAGCGTTGCAGAATAACGTGTGATCGTCCGGAATGGAATCGTTTTTTCGCCTTCAAGAACGGTCGTGACCGTTTCCTTGAACGGTGTGCCTCGCAATTCAAGCGTGACATCGCTCCCGTTTTGGGTCGCAATGACACGATAGATGGATGCTTGTGTATTACGAACAGCAAAATCTGTTTTCTCATCAATTTTGACGTCATATCCTAGTGTGACGCCGTCTGGTAATGCCGCATGCGGCATCCGTTCGACGATTTCAAATGGTGTCTTTGCGAACAGTTCGTATAGCTTGCTACCGACATACGATCCTGCGACTGCATCCATGCCGTACGTCTTGACATTCATCAATTGTCCCGGCTTGATTTCGACATTCATCATTGCCGTGATCATCTGTTCTTCAGCAGCAGAACGTGTCGAGAATGAAACCGTCGAGACGACCTCCCCTGTTGGATCGACTGCAGCTTCTGATTGAGCAGGATCAAAGTTTCCTTCCTGTAACGTTTTGCTCGTATCGATTAACCAGGTTTTAAAGGCAACGAGTTGCTCATCCGAGTAACTGATTGGCTGTGTCGCTAGAAAATTCTCTAGCGCTGCCTCGTCTACTGCAACCATCAAGTCTCCGCCTTTTTTCAAAGAAGCTTTTTTGACAGAATCAGCGGCGTTGATCGTCACGACTTCTGTTGGAATCGGTGTCGTCTCTTCTCCCGTTCCAGTCGTCAGCGGCGTTTTCTTCGTCCACTCCGTAATCGCTTTCTCAACTTTCGATTGTGCTTCCTTTCGATCCATGCCACTGACTGGAACCGATCCAATCCGTGCCGTCTCAGAAAACGTCGTAGGTGCCGTTGCTTTACCGGTAAAGGAAATCAAGGCAAACGATGGTACGTAAATCAAGGCTACTAGTACTAGTAGCAAAAGTGTATGTATAGCAAAACGCTTCGGATTAATCATCATCTGTTTCCTTTCTGTATGAATTTAATCATTTCAGGTGCCTAGTATTTCCATTATAATGAATATTATGATGAAACATAAGTCCTATCCTGACAAATCCTTTCATGATCTGTGAATAGGTGCTGTTTTTGATTTTCTAGAAAAATCATTTAGGATCTTTCATCCTCATCTATCATGAAGTAGAGGTGAATCCATGCAACGCGAGCAAGGCGGTTTTTCGCTAATCGAAGTATTAGTCAGTATTACGATCTTATCTATCATATCGGTCTCTCTGATCAGCATTTTTTCTCAGTCACTAGCTGCCTCACGCGACAGTACGGAGTTGACGTTCGCGAATTATCTGGCAAAAAACGCAACCTCTTATATCAAGCGAGAAGCTTTAGAAGCGACAAGTGACGAACCCTTCGCCTTCAGTTCTTTATCAAAACAAGCAGACAAAGCTACTTATCTGAATGGAAAATATGTCATTCCCGAGCCCACGTCTCCTTCTTGTGAACTATCGGCTATTTGTTCATCAATCTTTACTAATCCTGAAATCAATAACATTGACTTTGAAGTCAAATACAGTGTGACCCCTCGGAAACTCGAAGGAGTCGTTAATCCGAATCTTCTTGACCTCCATGTATTCGTCTACATAGAAGGAACTACTGAACCGATTACATCATTGAAAGGATCGATTACGAATGCGACGCTCAATCAAAGTTTTCCGACAACAAAATGACGGCTTCTCGCTCGTCGAACTACTCGTCGCCATCGTCATCGCCTCGATTTTCAGTGCTGTCATCCTGACTGTGTTCATCTCTGGTACGAAAAGCTTTCGGGCAACAGGAATCATCAGTGAACTGCGTAGTGAAGCTGATAGCCGCGTCGGTATCATATTAAATGAAATCAGTGGATTTGATGCAATTCGGGTCGATGAAGCAAAACAATTATCGTTTTATAAAAGATCACTTCCTGTCTTGAACGCCGATACTGGATTACTTGAACGCGCCAGTGGATTTGAACCTTTTGACGCAACAGAAGAATCATCTTCTTCAGAAGAGAAAGCGAGACCAGTCCGTTATACGTTCGCAGAACAAACATTGGACAGTACCGAACTAACGTATGAATCAGCGACACAGTCAATCGATGACCAAACGGAATTACTTCAAACGTTCAAGTTATCGAGTCCGGAGTATCAAACCATTACATCAGGAACGTATCCGGGTCGCTACGTCATTCACGGTATTTTAACGATTACAACTACAATTCAATCGACAGATCAAGAGGAAGTTCAGACCTTCACGAGTACGATTGGATTTTAACTCAGAAAGGAACACGGTATGCGTAAATCCGAACAAGGCTATACATTACTTTTCGTTCTTGTGACTTTAACCGTCCTGTCTGTCCTCGCTGTTGCGACAATCGGTATCAGCTTACAGTCGAATCGCCTGACTGAAATTCGTGAGACAGATATCGATGTCGAGACGACGACACAAAATGATCTTGATTTAGCAGTCGCATCCCTCCAGAATATTGTTTCAAAGACGACTGGGACTTCACCAACGACTTCTTCTCAAGCATTGTTTGAGAATCTCGACAGCTCTATCGTCTTACCCTTAAAAACAATCGTTCCGAACGTGACCGTCAAGCTAAATGAAGCCGCATCGAACGTTCGTGTCAAAGCGCTTGATTTAACGGCGACAGTTTCAAAACAAAAAGGCGATCAGCCGGCAATCAAAAAAACGTATCGACAACGTGTCTATTTATCTGCCATTCCTAGTTTTTTGTACTATACGTTAGGCTCAGATGATCAAGTCATCTTAAATGGCGCCCCCTTGATCGAAGGTAATATTTTTTCTCGCAACGCTCTGCAAGCAACTGCGACCCCGATATTTAAATACAACGACGAGGATGGAGCCTTTACTAATACTAAAGCACTTCCTTATATCGCAGGTCAGGTACGCGTTTTTCAAGAAAAAACTCAGCCATTATTGAAGTGTAGGGATTACCTCGTGTGTGATAAAACGATTTTTGATCCGAAAGGTGCAACGGAGCTAGTATCAACGAAAGAAACATTAGTTCCGTTCGATTTCGACTATGCGTTGAACGATTTCTTGAAATTACCAGTGAATACGCCTTTTACGCAAGTGGCTTCTGCATTAAAAAATTCCTCAATTCCACAATCTATATTAACGGGACCTTTTTTAACGGAACTTGATACGAAGCGACAAATGATCAGTCCAGCATTGAATACAGACAATACTGTGACATTGACAGATGATCTTGTTCAAGAAACACTCGAACCTTTAATCATTAACGGCAACTTAACGATCTCTTCCTTGAATCCTTTGACCCAGCCGCTCGAGATCAAACGTCCTCTCGTCGTTCTTGGCAACTTACTGATTCGAGGAAATGTTGGATTTGCAACGACGATTTATGCGACCGGAACAAGTCGTCTGGATGACGCAAACATTCAAGGGCTGACTTCAACAGCTAAACAAAATACATTGATTTTACTCAGCAAAGGAAATCTTGTCATTAACCGCGTCAATAAATTTTCGACGCCCCAAACAACTACACCTGATTTAAATGCGTTTCTGTATAGTGACGACAATCAAAAAAATACGATTTACTCTGTAGGTTCGACGATGAATGTACGCGGTGGCATTTTTACGAAGGGTAATCTAGAAGTCAACGCCTATCGTGGAAAATTGGACTTACCTGAAAATGCGTTTCCTGCAAACGTAAAAGAACTCGAAAAACTGATGGTCGCTAACAAATCATCTGACTTTGAAGCATCCCGTCTACGTATGGCGTATGATGCGACGGTATTAAAAAATCCAACAGCCTTACTTCCACTCAATCGAGCCGTCCAATTGTATGTCGAAACACCAAAACGCGTTCAACCGTAACATATATAAAAAAGAGTCATTCGCTTGCGACGAATGACTCTTTTTTGACTAGAATTTTGTTGCTCGGTATTGTTTAACAAGCTTTTTCACCTTGTTCTTTTCTACCGTTGCACCATTCTGTTCTAACATGGCGTACAAATCTTTTCGATTTTGTTTGACCGTTTCATAGACCGGTTTCTCTTTCCCACGATTCGAATCAGCTCCTGCTTCTAACAACAGTTCAATCGCTGCCTCATTTTGATCCAGTGTCGCATAAAAGAGTGGTGTATGACCAAAGTCATCGATGCGATTGAGCTCTTTTTTAGACGCTTTTTTTATCAAAAGAGCATACGCATCAATCGATCGATTCACACTCGTTGCCACATGAAGAACCGACTGACCTTGCGCATTCAGTTGACTGATTTTTGCACCTTCTGCCAACCATTCAGCGACCGTGCTACGCGGCGCAAATTGCGCCGCATAAAACCAGTTCGCTTTATTTTTTACGGTCTGCTCATCAAGAAGGAGGTTTGCTTTGTCAAAAGCGAGTGTTTCCTGGAAGCGACGAATGTAACGATCCTTCTTCTTTGTTGATAAAGAAGCATCTTTTAATGCGTTCGCAAGTTGTTCTGGTTTTTCTGAACGCAGTCCTTGTTCCAGTGCTGCTTGTTGATTTGATTTCGTAACATATATCGCCCCCCCGATTCCAATAATGATTAAAATCAAGAGGACGACAATGATTCGTCTGCGTTTCATAGATAGCGTCCCCACTTCTTAATAAACATCTCCATCCAAGTCTGACGTTCCTGCTTCAGAACTAATCGTTACCTTGAATGTCGTCGTTAGTGGTGTTTTTTGATTGTCTTTCATGACTTCGAGCACATCTTTGTTTTCTTTTAATACTGTAACTTTAATGCGTGCCACACCTGGACGAAGTGGTTGTAGCGCTTGTCCTGTCGGATCAATTTTGACGTATTCCTTACCCTGAAGCACTTCTAAGCGATAGAAGCGTTCTGTCGTCGTCACTGGGAACCAGCGCAGAATCGGTGATTTTTTATCATCCTTCATCGTCATCGCGATATCATCGGCTGTCAGATTAAGTGGGTTCTCACGTACTCGTACAAGCGTCTTCGCGACTGTATCCGGGAAATCAGTTAACTTCAACAACGCTTCGACCGGTCCGTTTGGTGTGCCGACTTTACCCGTGATCGTATAACCCGATGCTGTCTGTTTCAATTCAATTGCATTACTAGCAGTTGAAGTCGTAAATGGTAACGGATAGTTCGGATTGAACGTCGCCGTTACATCTTGATTCGATCCAACCCACAGTTCCAGATTACTTGGGGAAACGGATAATTCCGGCAACTTCACTTGAATCGTATACGTCGTTGATTGGGCAAGATAAGTCGAGCTTCCAGCTGTCGCAGGTACGACCGCTTTGACCGTGACTGTGCCTGGTGTCTTTCCTGTCAACTCCAACGTATTCTTAGTTAAACCATTTGTCGTAACCCGCGAATCATTCGTTATGATCCACTGAATCGGCGTGTTGCTTCCCGAAACCATCGAAGCGATTCCTGTCATTGATTTTGTTTCGCCAATATATAACGTATCTGGCACGTTGCGGACGATGAGTCCTCCGAACACATCATTGATGACGAGTTCAGAAGTCGCCGTCAACTCTTTACCGTTTCCGACTGGTACGACGAGTTTAATCTGTGTCGTCCCGACTTTTTTCGGCTTGATGACACCAGCTTCATCGATGGATGCGATTTCTGAATCTACGATTGACCATTTTAACGTGCCGTACTGACTACCTATAGGACTGATTTCTGGTAAAACTTTATATGATGGTGTTGTGATATCCATCTTAACGGACGGAATTTTCGCACTTGTCGCATAGGATGGTGTTAGTGCATAACCAATCGTCGGAAAAGCTTGTGGATCATTGGTGACAGTTGTTGATTTATCTTTTCCGTTCTTTTTATCTCGGTAGACGTTTTTCGTCGATGTCAGCGTATTGTCTTTTTTATCAAGTACATGAACTCCTGCATTATCTTTGGCACGTACTTTGACAGTGAATGTTACTTCTGATTGATCTGCGATCCATTCCCCTTTATGAACACCTGAAATCGCCTCATCGTATTCGATATCCGGGAGTCTCCCTTTAATCGTCTGTCCTGTAATATTCGCTCCAGTCAGACCAGTCGTTGATAAGATTTCAAGATTACTTGGGAATTGTTCGTTGAACAGGATATTTTCCATCGTCACCGAGAATTGTCCCATGATGTATCCGTTGTTACCAATGGCATCCTTTTGCATCATCGGAGACGTTTTGACGGTGTAGGTGATATCCGCTGTTTCCCCTTTTGGAATCGTAGCTGGGTCAATCGAGCGTGAAAGGACGAAAGGCATAGACGCAGCTGGACGAACGACTTGAACGGTCCGCGTCTCAATTGTTTTGGCACCTCGTTGATCTTCTGCTTCAATCCGGATCGTCACACTCGTCTTCCCTTTGAGCTTTGAATCGAACGATTGACTGACGAACGAGTTGTTTTTCAACTTATTGTTTTCAAAGACTTTCTCATCATCAATATAGATACGTGTCTTCAACTCACGATCTTGTAGGTCGTAGTCGTTGACTTGATACGAGATCGTCAACGGTTCGTTCTCGAGATAACTTGATTTATCCGTTGGTAAGATGTTCTTTATTAAAGGTTTATGGTTCGCACCAATGAACGCGCGGTACATCGTGTTCGAGAATAGTTCTTTTTCTTGTTGTTGATTAAAGCTCGAAGTATGTCCTGCTCCGGAATACGTAACGTTTCCTTTGGTATACATATAATAGTGGTTGCGCGCATCACCAATTGTTCTTCCGGCAGCCTGATTCGAACTACTAAGGTTGTTTTCCCGGATGTTATACCATGGAATCAAATCCGGTTGTTCAAGATCCAGACCAAAGTATTGATTGTGTGTCGTTGCGATAGCAACCGTATCAGCTAAGGCAAATGGATAGGAAGTCATGACGCCCGCATTTTGTTTGACGGCTTGACCTGATGTTCGAGGTGCCGCGTAACCCATGTTTGTAAAGTTCTTTTGACCTGCGAGATCTACAAACTTTGTTTCCCAGAATAGCTCTGGTTTGCTGGATTGTGCCGGTCTAAAGATCGTATCATGTGTCAGCATCAATCCTTGCCCTGTATTCGTGAAGTTAAGAATAGCATCTGATGCAGGATCACTGAGTGAAGCTGCACCATACGAATCCTGAAAACCGAAGATCAGCATATCATAGGATGTATTTATATTTTTACTGGCATACGCTTTATTAAACGTGTCCGCAGAAATGACTTCTACATTGAAGTCATATAACCCATCTTGTTTTAGTAAAGTTCCTGAGTTCATAAAACCGTTGATTGAACCGGTCGTTCCAGAACGCGTGACTTGTAAAATTTTCGCTTTAACTTCTTGGTCCTGCATTAAAAAGCTTCCCATCTTATAATCCGTCAGCCCATCTTCACTTACGAGTCGAATCATCCAATTCCGTGGTCCCGTATAGCTCGGTGCATCAAAGCGATACGATACTGAACCAGAAACTGTAGCTACTTTCTCGTCGACTTTCTCTGACTCATCGAATTGGTCATTACTATTAAAGTCAATATACAACTGGACACGTGTATTAGCTGTAGTTTGATCAAGCGTAAAATTAAAATCAATTGGTTTATCTGGTGAAGCCGGTGCTGCTTTATCTACCGATGTTAACGATTGACCAGCTTGCGAAACCGCTACTTTGCTCAAACGAGGTCGCTCGATTTTTTCAGATTTTAGTCGGAGGACGACTTGTTTCGAATCCGTGTAGGCAATCGCAGCACCAGATGTCATGCTTTGCTTAAAAATCGAAGTGAAATTACTCGTTGCATGTGTCAGCACATCAGAGTGCAAAAAGACCGGCAGTCCTTTTTGAATATAGTTCGTCAGAATCTCATTTGCTTTTAATTTCGTAATGTCATTTTCTATTCTACTTGTATTATGCTGTTTCGAAGTATCAGAAACTTTTACAGCATAACGGTCTAATCCTGTAAAAACAGACGGATCAAAAACAATCGCATCAAACGCTCCATCTAATGGAAAACGGGACGCATTTAACTCTTTGACCGTCATCATCTTGACATCATATTGACTAGTACTCAACTCTTTTAATAGTGACAATGACGCAATTGTCGTTTCCGGATCAATCCGATTCGTCGTCGACCATTCATCACGTATTTCTAAAATCTTAAACTTTTCACCCGTTGCGGCTTTAGAATGTGGCTCCTGTATATACGTAAAACTTGAAAAAATCAGTAAGGTAGCTAAGGCTAGACGGATCCACTGCTTCATCATTTATCGTCTCCTCATCGTGTCATCAAAATATGGGACTATACTCCCCCATTTCATTATAACGAGAGAATCAGGATTTTCCCTTTTTTGTAAAAATGGAAGCGTAATAATGACGCACTTCACTGATGAAATAAAGTGATCCCGTCACGACATATGTCCGGTCCATCTCTAATTGATTGAAGAACGCTTCGACCGTCGTTACATTAGCCCCGTCTTGTTTTAACTCATCGAATGTCCTTGCTCGCGGAAAATCAAATGTCGTCTCGTAAATATCTGGTGTAACGTTGCTTAGCTGCGTAAGCATCGCCGTCCGGTCTTTGTCACGCAAAATCGAACAGAGTAACGTCACGGGCTTTGACTCCTCTTTTAAGCGTTCAACCAGTGCCGTGATGCCTTCCGGGTTATGGGCACCATCGAGAATGATTCGTGGTTTGCGCGAGATGATCTCAAACCGTCCCGGATGTTTTGCCTCCCGTAATCCTTTTCGGATTGCCGCCTTCGACCAGCCGAGTCGCCGCGCACAAATGACGGCGTTCGCCGCATTATGGACTTGATGATGGCCTTCAAGACCTAAGCGCGTCTCTGGTATTCCATCATATGTCGCCCAGGTCCCCGTCTCTTTTAAGCGGTAACGGATGATGGCTTCCTGACTCCATTTCAACGTTGCATTCCGGTCACCGCAATACGCCATTAACGGCACTGTCAGTTCTTCTTGCAGTTTCCCGGCGATGACCGGTGTCCCTTGTTTGATGATGCCGAACTTCTGTAAGGCGATCTCTTGGAGCGTATCTCCGAGAATCGCTTGATGATCGTGACCGATTGATGTGATGATCGCTGCGAACGGCTTCTTGAAGACGTTCGTTGAGTCATACAGTCCACCGAGACCGACCTCATAGATGACGAAATCCGGGCGAATCTGATCAAAGTAGTAGAAGGCAAGCCCCGTTAATGCCTCGAACTCAGTGACCGTACCGAGTGCCGGATCGATGTGCCCGATGGCAGCTTGAACAGCGATCGCAGCTGCGACCAGTTCATCTTCTGCGATCGGCACCCCGTTCAACATGATCCGTTCCTCGAACTGAATGATATACGGCGACGTAAACGTCCCGATTTGTAATCCTTCCGCAATTCCCATCTCACGTAAGAACGCAACCGTCGATCCTTTTCCGTTCGTGCCAGCGACATGAATCGTCGGAATCGCGTCCGGGTCAATCTGTAATTCCAGTAACATCGCCTGCATCCGTTCAAGACCTGGTTTGACGCCGAATGCTAGTAAGCTCGATAACCAATCCAATACATCTTCTCGCGTCCTCATGCTGTTCGCTCCTTTAAAAAAAGTGGCTCAAGGAGACTTGAGCCACTGCTGTAATTAGTGTGAGAGTTCGTTGATGCGTGCTTCGACAGCTTGACGTTTTTCCGTGTAATCAAGTGCCTTCGCTTTTTCTTCATCAATGACATGTGCCGGTGCTTTGCCGACGAAGCCAGGGTTGTTGAGTTTTTTCTCGACCCGTTCGACTTCTTTCGTATACTTGACGAGTTCTTTATTCAAGCGCGCGATTTCTTCCTCGATGTTGATTAAGTCAGCGAGTGGGATGAACAATTCTGCTCCCGTTACGATCGCACTCATCGCTTTTTCTGGCGCTGGCATTTGCTCTTCAATCCGGAGTTCAGACGCGTTCGTGAACTTTTGCAAGTACGAGCTGTTTGACGACAAGTCGTCTTGAACACGTGCGTCGTTCGTCGAGATGAACAGTTGGATCTGTTTCGACATCGGTGCGTTCACTTCCGCGCGGATGTTACGAACCGAACGGATGACGTTCTGAACCGCTTCAAATGCTGGAACAGCTTCCGGGAAGTCGAGTGACGCCTCGCGTGTCGGCCATGCGGCACGTGTGATCGTCTCACCTTCATGCGGTAAGTGTTGCCAGATTTCTTCCGTGATGAACGGCATGAACGGATGCATCAAGCGCATGATCCGGTCGAGTGTATAGGCAAGAACCGAACGCGTCGTTTGTTTCGCTGCTTCGTCTTCCCCGTTGAGCGGTAACTTCGCCATCTCGATATACCAGTTACAGAAGTCTTCCCAGATGAAGTGATAGAGAATACGTCCTGCTTCACCAAACTCATATTTATCCGATAGACGTGTCACGTCATCAATCGTTGTCTGTAAACGTGTCAGGATCCACTTATCTGCGAGTGATTTCTCGCCTGTCAAATCAATCTGATCAAACGTTAGACCATCCATGTTCATCAAGGCAAAACGGCTTGCGTTCCACAGTTTGTTCGAGAAGTTCCATGTTGCTTCGATCTTTTCCCAGTAGAAACGAAGATCATTCCCTGGCGTCGATCCTGTCGTTAAGAACCAACGAAGTGAATCGGCACCATACTTCTCAATGACATCCATCGGGTCGATCCCGTTCCCGAGGGATTTCGACATCTTGCGTCCTTCCGAATCACGAATCAATCCGTGGATCAAGACGTCTTGGAATGGACGTTGTCCCGTGAATTCATAAGATTGGAAGATCATCCGTGATACCCAGAAGGCGATGATGTCGTACCCTGTAACGAGTGTCGATGTCGGGAAGTATTTCTGATAATCCGCTGCGTCCGTGTTCGGCCAACCCATCGTTGAGAACGGCCAAAGGGCTGAAGAGAACCATGTATCGAGAACATCGTTGTCTTGCTCCCAGTTCTCGAGATCGGCTGGTGCTTCCTTGCCAACGTAGACTTCGCCTGTTTCTTTATGGTACCAAGCCGGAATCCGGTGTCCCCACCACAGTTGACGGCTGACACACCAGTCACGGATGTTTTCCATCCAGCGTACATACGTGTTTTCAAAGCGTTGTGGAACGAAGTTGACCTTGTCCGGTCCTTGTTGTTCCTCGAGTGCTTTTTGCGCGAGTGGTTCCATTTTGACGAACCATTGTAATGAGAGATACGGCTCGACGATTGCATCTGAACGTTCCGAGTGACCAACAGAGTGCAAGTGTGGTTCGATCTTGATCAGAACACCTTCTGCTTTTAAATCTTCAACGATTTGTTTTCGGCATTCGAAACGATCCATGCCTTCGTATTTCCCTGCGTTCTCGTTCATCGTTCCATCTTCATTCATGACGAGGACACGTGGTAACTCGTGACGGTTACCGACTTCGAAGTCGTTCGGGTCATGTGCTGGTGTAATCTTAACGACACCTGTACCAAACTCCATGTCGACATAGTCATCGGCAACGATCGGAATCTCGCGACCGACGATTGGTAACGTGATCGTTTTTCCGACGAGGTGAGCATAACGCTCATCCTTCGGGTTCACGGCGATCGCTGTATCACCGAGCATCGTCTCAGGACGTGTCGTCGCGAGTTCAACGTGACCTGAACCGTCCGTCAATGGATAGTTGAAGTGATAGAACGCCCCTTCGATATCCTTATAGATGACTTCGATATCCGAGATCGCTGTTTTCGTCGCTGGGTCCCAGTTAACGATGTATTCGCCACGATAGATCAAGCCTTTTTCGTAAAGTTTCACGAAGACTTCTTGAACTGCTTCCGACAACCCTTCGTCGAGCGTGAAGCGTTCACGCGAATAATCGAGTCCAAGACCGAGTTTTGCCCATTGTGCACGGATCGTTGACGCGTACTCTTCTTTCCATGCCCAAGATTGCTCGAGGAATTTCTCACGACCCATTTCAAGACGTGATTGCCCTTCTGCCCGCAGTTTTTGTTCGACTTTTGCTTGCGTCGCGATACCGGCATGGTCCATTCCTGGTAGATAAAGGACGTCGAATCCTTGCATCCGCTTCATCCGTGTCAGCATGTCTTGTAACGTCGTGTCCCACGCGTGACCAAGGTGCAATTTACCTGTGACGTTCGGTGGTGGAATGACGATCGTGTACGGCTCTTTTTCTGGATCCTGATCGGCTTTGAAATAGTCACCTTTCACCCAAAAGTCGTACCATTTTTCTTCCGTTGCCTGCGGATCATACTTCGTTGGCATTGATAATTCCTGCATCCTGATCGCTCCCTTTTTGTCCATAATAAAAACGGCTTCTCTCGTCCTATGCTAAGGACGAAAGAAAGCCGTTGCTTTTTTCCGCGGTACCACCTTAGTTCATCCAAAATCGGATGCCCTCGAGCCACGTAACGTGTGGAGGACGGATATCGCTCGTAAGACTCACGATACCAGCTCGTGGGGTGACCTTCCTCCTGTTCGCCCGTCACATCTTTCAGCCAAGGATGTGTTCTCTACACCGGTACGAATACAGGACTACTCTTCCCGTCATCGCTGTTGCCATTTTCTTCTTTACTCATTTTAGCCGAGAGTTCAAGCAATCGTCAAGAACTGCTTAACGACCAAATTCAACTTGGAGTTCCTTGAACGTCAATTCGACGGCTTCGATCGTCCGCTCGATGTCTTCATCCGTATGAGCGATCGACAGGAAGAGACCTTCAAATTGTGATGGTGGTAAGAAGACACCACGCGCCGCCATCTTTTGATAATACGAACGGAACATCTCAAGGTTCGATGTTTTCGCTTTTTCGAAGTTCGTGACGCGTTCATTCGTGAAGAAGACACCGAACATCGCGCCTGCACGGTTCGTCGTCAGCGGAATGTTGTATTTCGCCGCAGCGTTCAGGTAACCTTCCGACAAACGGCTTGCTTTCCGGTCGAACTCTTCATAGTGCTCTGGTTTCAATTGTGTCAATGTCGCTAGACCCGCTGCCATCGCGAGTGGGTTCCCGGATAATGTACCCGCTTGATAGATTGGACCTTGTGGTGCGATCTGTTCCATGATGTCACGACGTCCGCCGTAAGCCCCGACTGGCATGCCACCGCCGATGACTTTACCGAGACATGTGATGTCCGGTGTGACACCGAAGTGTCCTTGCGCACAGTGGAATCCGACACGGAAACCGGTCATGACTTCGTCAAAGATCAATAAAGCGCCGTTTTCCGACGTGATTTCCCGTAAGCCTTCGAGGAAGCCTGGTTCTGGTGGCACGAAGCCCATGTTCCCAGCAGCCGGTTCGACGATGACACCAGCGATATCGTCGCCGTGTTTTTCAAACGCGATCCGGACAGCATCCAAATCGTTGTACGGAACTGTCAGCGTCATGCTCGCGATTTGCGCCGGAACGCCTGGTGAATCCGGTAATCCGAGTGTCGCGACACCTGAACCTGCTTTGATCAAGAGCGAGTCACCGTGACCATGGTAACAGCCTTCGAACTTGAGGATTTTCGTCCGACCTGTGTAGCCACGTGCGAGACGAAGCGCTGCCATCGTTGCTTCAGTCCCTGAGTTGACCATCCGGACGACTTCGACCGACGGCACCCGACTGATGACGACTTCCGCCATCGCTGATTCGATTTCCGTTGGTGTCCCGTAGCTCCAGCCACGTGTCGCTTGTTCTTGGATCGCTGAAGTGACGATTGGATCGGCATGACCGAGAATCATTGGTCCCCATGACAGGACATAATCGATATACTCTTTTCCGTCGATATCATAGAGCTTTGATCCTTTCGCATGATCTGCGAAAATCGGTGTCATCCCGACCGATTTATAAGCACGGACCGGACTGTTGACACCACCCGGCATGAGCGGGAGTGCCCGCTCGAATGCTTCTTTTGATTTTGAGTTCTGGTTAATTAAGCTCATTTCGACCCCTCCAGGTAACGACAAATGTCTTTTGCGAAATAGGTGATGATTAAATCAGCGCCTGCTCGTTTAAAGCCAAGCATCGTCTCAAGGACGATTCGTTCTTCGTCGATCCAGCCGTTCAAGGCAGCGGCTTTGACCATTGCATACTCACCCGATACGTTATACGCAACGATTGGTAGATCGATTCGCTCGCGCACATCACGAATGATATCCATGAACGCAAGTGCAGGTTTGACGATCATGAAGTCAGCTCCTTGATCGACGTCCGCTGTTGCTTCGCGGAACGCTTCGCGACGGTTTGCTGGATCCATTTGATAACCTTTCCGGTCGCCTTCTCCCGGTGCCGAGTTTGCCGCGTCACGGAATGGGCCGTAATAAGCAGACGCGTATTTAACACCATAGCTCATGACCGGAATATGGCTGAAGCCGTTCTCGTCTAATCCTTGACGAATCGCTGCGACGAATCCGTCCATCATCGATGATGGAGCGATGACGTCGGCACCTGCTCGAGCTTGTGAGATGGCTGTTTTGACGTGAAGCGGTAATGACGCATCATTATCGACCGTACCGTCGGCGACGATTCCACAATGACCTGTCGACGTATATTCACATAAGCATGTGTCGGCGATGACCGTTAGCTGCGGGGCAACCTTTTTGACGAGACGTGTCGCTTCTTGAACGATCCCGTGATCGTGAAACGCACCTGATCCTTGCTCGTCTTTCAAGTGGTCGTGCGGGACACCGAATAAAATGACAGATTCGATTCCGAGTGCGACGACTTCTTCAATCTCAGCCGTCAGATGATCAAGTGATAAGTTGAAGACGCCTGGCATCGAACTGACTTCGCGTTTAATATCTTCACCTTCAGCGACGAAGATCGGATAAATCAAATCTGATTTATGCAACTGGTTCTCGCGGACGAGTGACCGGAGTGATGCGGTATGGCGCAAACGACGGTGACGTGCGTATTCTAATGTGTTCATGCTGATTCCTCCTCAATGATACGATCAATCATGCCGTCCACCGTGAATTCACGGGCGACATGGATCGGTTGAAGTCCGGCTGCTTTAGCTGCTTGCTCCGTGATCGTCCCGATGACGATGAAGGTCGTCTTCGGGTCTAGCGGAGCAATCGCTTCGACAGCGGAAGGACTCTGCAGTCCAATATAGGTGGCTGTTTTGACAAGTGCTTCAGGTAGCCGACGAGTGACGGTTTCATAGGTGATGATATCCTCGATCGTATATCGATTCAGTTTTCGTAACTGATCGACCGGTGCTTGCCGCGAGCGGTTCCCTCGCGCAAAAACGATATGATCGCCGTCAGACAAGTATGGTACGAGTTCTGCGACGAGTGCATCTCCTGTAAAGGTCGACGGACAGAAGTCGGCTGTTCGACCGTACTTCGCAAGTGCGTCTGCCGTCTTTCGTCCGACGACCGCGATACGCGTTGCAGCTAATTCAGGCAACGCATCAGCAATCCGGTGGACACCATTCGGACTCGTCACGATGAGCCAATCAATTCCCCTTGGCAACGTAAACGAAACCGGTCGCGTTTCAATGACAGGATAGTGCACCGACTCGATCGCAACGGCGCGCAGTCGCGCCATCTGCTCGGTCGTCGGTGGTCGACTGCCCGTGAAGAGTACCTGCTTACAAGTCATCCGGAAGTGTCGCGAGAATCTCACGACCGCCCGAAGCAAGCAGACGTTCGGCAACGTCTTGACCGAGTTGCATCGGGTCAAGACCTGATTCGCGCTCGATTAGGATTTGCTCTCCATCGACGGATCCGATGAATCCAACAAGTGTCGTTGACATGTCTTCGTTGATCGTTGCGAATCCACCAACAGGAACGTGACAGCTACCTTCGATCGCCGCTAAGAAAGCGCGCTCTGCGTAAGCTACTTTTTCCGTCATCTGATCATGAATCAGGTGCAGAAGGTCACGTACTTCTTGGTCATGTTCGCGACATTCGATACCGAGGATTCCTTGACCGACGGCTGGAATCATGTCATCTGTCGAGAGATATTCCGAGACGACGTCTTCAGACCAACCCATCCGTTTTAGACCAGCTGCTGCAAGCAGAATCCCGTCAAACGGACCATTTTTTAATTTATCAAGTCGTGTATCGATGTTCCCGCGAATCGATTCGATTTTTAAATCAGGGCGGAGTTTTAGCAATTGTGATCCACGACGTAAGCTGCTCGTGCCGACAACCGCACCTTCTGGCAAGGAAGCAAGACCTTCTCCTGTTTTCGTGATCAAGGCATCACGCGCATCGACACGCGCTGGTGTGGCACCGATGATGAGACCATCCGGTAGTTCAGACGGTAAATCCTTCATGCTGTGAACAGCAAAATCGATTTCTTCGTCAATCATCTGCTGTTCGATCTCTTTTACGAATAACCCTTTACCACCGACTTTTGAGAGCGTCACATCCAAAATGCGGTCTCCTTTTGTGATGATGTTCTTGATTTCGAACTCATACGGCGCGCCGGCTTGTTTCAACTGATCAATGACCCATTTCGTCTGTGTCATCGCTAGCTTCGAGCTTCGCGATCCAACAATGATTTTTCGCATGCTAAAATCCCCCTGTACAATGATAAAGGGGCGGCACAAGTCCGCCCCATGCATTTTCTATTGTAACACAAATCGTACTTTGTTCACCGGTTCACAGCTTTTGCTGAAGGTGTCGTCTCTTCTGACGTCACGATTTCATCTTCGAGCCCATCAAACAAGTCTTCGTTTAATGCGAACGTATCCATGAACTGCGCAATCCGCTCATCAGCATCCGGTTTCGCTGCCGCATCTTTGATGTAAGATAGCGGTTCACGCAACAATTGATTGATGATGGATTTCATGTGTTTACCAATGACGGTTTTTTCACGTTTTGACATCTCCGGTAATTTCCGTTCCAAGCTTTGCATTGTCTCTTGTTGAATCCGCAATGCTTGGTCTCGTAATTCCGTGATGATCGGCACGACACCAAGTGTCGTCATCCACCCTTCGAACTCAGCGATTGCCGCTTCGATTCGTTGTTCGATTTTCGCCGCTTCCTTCATCCGTTCCGCCATGTTTTGCTGGACGATCGATGTCAGATCATCGACATCATATAAATGAACGCCTGGCAAGTCACCAACGGTCGGTTCGATGTCGCGCGGTACTGCGATGTCAATCAACAAGAATGGACGATCGTGACGGAACAGCTGTGCTGCTGCGATGTCTTCCCGTTTGATGATGGCACGTTTTGCACCTGTTGAAGAAATGACGATGTCTGCCCGAAGCAAACCGCACTGCATTTCATTAATCGAATGCGCTGATCCTTCGAACCGATTCGCGACCTCTTCTGCTTTGGCGAGCGTTCGGTTAAAGACCGTGATGTCACGAGCTCCTGCTTCATATAAGTTGAGCGTCGTCAATTCGCCAGTTTCTCCCGCACCGATGACGACAATCGATTTATCTTCAAGCGATCCGAGTAACTGTTCGGCAAGCGTGACGGCAGCAGCACTGACAGAAACGGCATTTTCACCGATTCCAGTTTCTGCGTGAGCCCGTTTGGCGAGCGTGACCGCTTCTTTGAAGAGTTTGTTAAAGACCGTTCCTGTCGTTTCAAGCTTCTGTGCCATGAAGAAGCTTGTCTTGACCTGACCAAGGATTTGCGTTTCACCGACGATCATTGAATCAAGACCACTTGTCACGCGGAACAGATGTTTCATCGCATCGAATCCTTCATGGATGAAGAGATACGGCTCGAGCTCTTCCATCGTCAAACCAAACCAGTTTGCAAGGAAACGTTTTGTATAATACCGTCCTGTATGTGGCTGATCCGTCACGACGTACAGTTCCGTCCGGTTACATGTCGAGACGATGACACTTTCAAAGATACTTTTTTCATCGCGCAATGCGACGACCGCTCCCTTCATCTCATGCTCCCCAAATGAGACTTGTTCGCGTATTGATACAGGCGCTGTTTTGTTATTCAAGCCGACCACTACGATATGCATGCGCTCTACCCCTTACGTCCAAAGATTTCGTTCCGATCTATCTTTTCGTTCTCTATCCTACATTATAACCATTATAAAAAAGATTCCAATCAATTTATAAACTAAAATGAGTCGAAGTTGTGAAATCTTCTTCATTTTTTCTCTTCTTCTACCTTATCCCTCTCCCGTAAAAATCACAAACCCTCTGCTCCTAAAAAGAGCAGAGGGTTACACTTTACTTCAACGATTCAGGTGATACCGTCACGTCCGGTACGTCGAGACGTTGCTGACGTAAACGATAAATCCGAGCGATGTTCTGAATGACGACTTTTGAGACCGCATAGGTCGGAACTGCCAAGATGACACCGATGATGCCACCGATTTTCCCGGCAACTAGCAAAACGATGATGATCGTCAGGGGATGGACCTTGAGTGTTTTTCCTTGAACGTAAGGAGAAATCAAGTTCGATTCGATTTGTTGCGCGACGACGATCGTGATGATCGCATAGACCGCTTTGATCGGATCATCAATGAATCCGACAATGACTGCCGGGACGGCACCGATGTAAGGTCCAAGATACGGGATGATGTTCGTCACCGTACAGAATAAGGCAAGCAATAACGCATATTGAATGTCAGCAATGAAAAAGCCGATCAAGGACATCACACCGACGCAGATTGAGACGATGACCTGTCCGTTGACGTAATGCTTTACTGTCACGTGCATGTCGTGCAGAATTTTACGCGTTTCCGTTTCGTAGCTACGCGGTAACAATTTCACGACGGAGTCAGGGAATTTATACCCGTCAAGCAACATATACACTAAGATGAACGGCACTAAGACGATGATTAAGACCGTCGAAGAGATGACACCGAAAATCGTTCCAACGGACGTCGAGACGGACTTGAAGACGGTACCGACATACGATGTCGCTTCATTCGTCCACTTATCAAATAAATCTGTATTCTCATGTACCCAGGTCGAGATAAAACGATTGTCCATCAGCTGATCGCGTAAATTTAACGTTTGATCACGCAATTCGATGACGAGCGTCGGAATGCTCGTTGCAAAATCTGTCACCTGCTCAACTAAGATCGGTCCGATTGAAGCGACGGCGATCGTCAGGATCGTGATGAAACCAAGTAAAACGATCAACACGGCAAGACCACGTTTCTTGACTCGTTTTTGTAACGCATCTACGATCCCGAGCGTGAAGTAATAGAAAATACCCGCAATAATGAGCGGTGGGAAGATCAATGCCAGCATGACTTTTATCGGCTGGAATAAAAATGAGATCTTTGTACCGACCCAGATGACAAGAAAAATCACTAATACCCAAATTAATGCTTTAAACCATTTGTTTCGTAACAAATCCACCTAGCATATCCTCCTCATACCTATTCGTCAGCCGACTTTTTCCTCGGTGACGTCTTCGAGGCGTTGGCGCTCCATCTGTCCCCAGTTTCCTCGACCAGTCAAGAATTGAATCAATCCACCTAGTTTGAAGAAGACTAAAATCGGACGGTACCAGAACGACTCGGTCAAGGACCATAAATACAACCGAATCAATTCTTTGACGTTCTTGAATCGGTGCATCGTCCACTCTTCCAATAATACGGCACCTGCTGATAATAAGGAACCATAGAGTAAGGCGACGACCAATAAGACGATACCAAATTCAAAGTTAAGCGTCCCGACGAGCAGGTTGAGCGGAATGATGAAATATCCGATCAGTTCAACGATAGGTCCGAGTAATTCAATCAAAAAGAAATATAGCATCGAAACGCCACCAACAGAACCATATTTCGGATTACCGATCATGCGCTTATGCGTCCAGAGTGTCTCAGCTAGCCCACGGTGCCAACGTGTCCGTTGCGACCGCAACACTTCCATTGACTCCGGAGCTTGCGTCCAACAGACTGGTGCCGGAACGTACTCGATGCGTTTATCGAGTTTATTTTCCTTCATGTATCGGTGCAAACGAACGACAAGTTCCATATCCTCACCGACAAGTCCTTCCTTATATCCACCTGCCTGGACAACGATGTTCTTTTGGAACAGACCGAACGCACCAGAGACAATCAATAAGATGTTGAAACGGCTAAGTCCAAGGCGGCCAAATAAGAATGCTCGGAAATATTCAATCATCTGCATCAAGACGATCCGTTGTTTTGGTGTCCGAATCTCGACGATTTCACCACCTTCAATCGTACAGCCATTGACGAGGAAGATTGAACCGCATGTCGCGACGACCTCTTCGTCGGACTCGACGATCGGTTTCATGACTTTTAATAGGGCATCCCGCTCTAAAATCGAATCCGCGTCAAGCGAGCAGAAATACGGATAACTGGAATGGTCGATACCGGCATTCAAGGCATCCGCCTTTCCACCATTCTCTTTATCGATAACGATCAAACGACTATCGATCCGCGAACGGTAGACTTGTTTGACCGGCTTCGAACCGATTAGAATCCTCGGATAGCGGATTTCCTTCTCCAGCTCATACGATCGGAACAATTCGTCCATCGTTCCGTCCTTTGAACCATCATTGATGACGATGACTTCATGCTCCGGATAGTCAAGTGCTAGCAAAGCTTGGACACTCGAGACGATCGTATATTCCTCATTGTACGCTGGTACAAGGATACTGACCGGCCGTGTATAGAGAGAGCGCATCAGTGGCAAGTAAGAGCTCTCTTTCCGACGGAAGCGTTGCCGTCGCACCATTTGAGCTGAAATCAGGTAAAGCATCGAATAGAACACGATGACGAGTAACATATAAATCAACACTGTCCATGAAAGGACTTCAATAATGGCTTGGATTGTCTCAGACGACATGATGCTTCATCTCCTTTGCCAACCGTTCTGTAGCTTTTTGACGTGCATAGCGGTCGGGATGTGTACTTGATACCTTCGCCAATTGTTCGATCCCGCCACAAGCAAGCAGCGCATCAAAGGCAGCCGTCCGGACCCACCACGATCGACTACCGACAAACGGCAAGATCGCTGGTATCGCATCGGCTGGAACGACATGTTCTAAGAAACGAAGGGCAAGCATTTGCTCAACCCAACTTGATTCTTCTTCCAAGTAAGGCACATATAACTTCCAGTCCTCCTCAAGCCCGATTCGCGTGAGCGCACGAAGGGCACGTTTTCGGATTTCTGGATTTTCATCTGTCGTCTTGTCACGAACGAGTGCGATATAACGTGTCTCATCGCGATCAAAGATCAACTGAAGGATCGCTAACTTAAAAGACAGTGTCAATTCTTCAAACACAGCCACCCATTCCTCTAAGTCTTGACTACGACCGACCGCAAGAATCGCACCGAAGAAACTAATCCCATTTTCTTGCTTGGCGATGGCGATTGCATCTTGCGGTGATAGTGAGACGAGGGTCCGAACGATGACATCGCTCTCTTCTTTTTCAATCGTGTTTCCCCAACGCGCATGAATCATCGGTGCGACTGCTACCAAACGGAATTGAGAGACGGCCTCATAAGCGTTCAAGCGACGGTCAATACGGTGATGCTTCAATTGTTGTTCGTAATAGGCTTGCATATTAGCAGCGACAAAAGCTTGCACTCGTTCGAGATGTGCCGGTGTTGCCGTCAAGTTAGACAGTGCGAAGAGCTCAAGCTCAGCTAAATCCTCGTTTCCTTTTTGAACCGTCGGCATGTCCTGACGTTCACCTGTCGCATAGTCGTAGATGTCATCTCGAAAAGCAAGTTGCCAATCGCTACGGGAATGCTCGCGGTTGGCACGTTTTCGTTTTTGAACGACGAGATAGACCAATGCTCCACCTTGTAAGAAAACGAGTACAACGATAAATACTAGAATCGCCTGCATCATCGGCCATCCTCAACTTTTCGAATCCACGCGCGGAATTCTTCGATTTTTAAGGGAAGGGTCATAATATAATCAACACCTCGGTCAATCGCAAGAACATGATCGCGTTCACGGTTGTACATCGAGATCATCATCGATTGGAACGGTGCGACACTCTGTTGTTTTGCTCGCAGTAGTAATTCCAGCCCATCTGCTCGTGGTAATGCTGACGTAAACACGAGTAAGTACGGACGGGATGCTACGTACTCGTCAAGGAATGTCTCTGCTCGTTCGAATGTGACGAACCGTTCGAAGCGTTCCGTCAGTTCCCGTTCCATCATCCGACGGATATGCGGATCTTCCGTTACGACGACGACATCCGCGATATGATGGATTTTCTTATAACGCGCTAGCCGGTCAAGGACAAGCTCCCGCGATAGTGTCGCCGGTAGAATTTCTCGCGCATTTTCTAAACCATAGAAAGAGGTCTCCGTATTAAAATACACGACGGGAATTCGTTCCTCGATGACAGGTTCGCTTGCGAGAACGACATCGGCATAAGAGATGTCCGTTTGCACGCACCATCCCTCTTCGATCAGACCATTGACCGTCTCCGGCATTCGTCCAACTGTGTGCACGAACAAGGTATTCGTCGACGATTGCCGGACGGTTTCTTCCGTCCATTCAATCGACGAACTGACTTCACGATCTTGACTTGTTGATTCAAACGACTGATTGATTATTTTCCACATCTCTTCACGTCGCATTTAGTTTCCTCCCTCAGTGAATGCTTTTTTCATCGTCCGATAGACAGGTTTCAGTTCTTCTCGCTGTTGCGGATTCGTCCACTCTGCCCAGTTGTAGAAACCACGATCCTTTTCAGGGATACGTGTCTCACCAACTTGACCTGTGACTTCGATTCCTTCCGTAATCATCTTCGCTTCTAATCCATCTTTCCAGAAGTCACCGATGATTTCATGTTTACTAGGGTCTCGCATATTCAAGACCATCCATGGAATACGGAGCTCTACGGTTGGTTTCGTGATATCTGAGATATCTGTCAAGATATCGTCTGGTTCTCCTTCATGTAAAACACCCGTGTCCCACTTGACGGCTGGTTTGACGATTTTTTTCGTCACCGGGTCGCGTCTTGCATAATCGAGCATTTGATAAATTGGAACGAACTTACCGCTGTCTTTTTGATCAGACGGTGGTTTTACCATCTCAAACGGCATCTTGAGACCATAGTGATAACGGAAGATATCATAACGAGCATCGACATCGATGCGCGCCTTCTGATCGATCGTCAGGCGATATTCCGCTCCTTCGTCAAGCATCAACGGACCGACTTTCGTATTCCCATCGTTCGGTTTCGTCGATAGCGCAAGTGTCGTCGGCTCTGCTTTTTTCCGGTCGATACGCAAATAGAGATAGGCTTCGTCGGATGTCATATATATCGCTTGATCCTTATTTTCAGCGACTGGTGCATACCCTTTCCAATCATCCAATTTCCCGTCAATGACGATATCTGAACGCAGGAAACCAAGCATACCGAAATGTTGTTCGCTCGTCTGGACATTCGACCAACGGGGACGCGTATTGGCATCATCATAATCCATCGTGTTCCACGTCCGTTTGAACCATTCATCTTGCCAGATGAAGACGAGTCCACCGGCTGTTTTGACGTCTTTAATGTCTTGATAGAGTTGTGCGACGAGTTCGCCTTGTTTCTTCTCACTGACATGCCCTTGATCGAAACCATTTGGTCCGAGGTGCGTCTTCCCGCGAGAACTCGGAATTCCGAATTCTGATACAAGTAGCGGCATATCATGATAATCCTTCATCTTCTTCAAGTAACGGGCATACGATTCAGATCCTTTGTCCGTTTTTTGACTGTACTCTTCCTTTATGAACGAAGGATAGTACGGATAGATGTGGTAAGACGCGAACAAGCCACCCGGGAAATCCTTCGTTGCTTTTAAGTGATTGAAATCAATGGAGACGAGGTCCTGTTCTTCCTCAATCTCTTTTGGGTGTTTCAACGGATCCGTCGTCGGCCAGTTCGTCGAACCGATTGGTCGTGTTGTGCCGTACTCTTTGATTTCGTGTGCAGTCGCCGTATCCATCCGACCTGCTAACCACGATTCGAAAGGAGACGCTTCTTTCGTCGTCGTTACATATTGTCCTTCGAAACGTGTTCCTTTGTTCTTTTTATTTGTTTCAACGACAGCTTCCGGTAACCATTCGATTCCGAAGACAAATGCTGAAACGTATTGCGAGACGTCTGAAGTGTATGTTCCGGAAGCATGACCAACAACTTCTTTAACGACTGCGTTTCCATGAATGACGTCAACCATTCGTTTTGCTTCCGTATCTGTCATCTTCATGAACTTTGGATCAAATGCATTTTTTAGTTCCTCGAACGGCTTCTCTTCGACCCACATGCCTTGCATGAGATAAATCGGTTGTTTCGCCTGTTCGTTGTAAGCTTTTAATGCATCGTAAAAAGCAGGAGGGTGCAACGTGTACACACGAATCGTATTGACCCCCATCGCTCCGATTTCCTTCAACCAACGATCATATTCGTTTCGGCTGATGGCATGTTCCCCGGGAAATGCACCTGGTCGACCAAGTCCAATGTTGACACCCTTAACGAAGTACGGCTTCCATTCACCATCTTGATACATCTCAAGCGTGTCCTGTCCTTCACGAGCTCGGGTCCGCAACTCTTGATTACCGACCTTCGTTTGTGAAAGTGGTTTGATCTTCGCAGTTTGTGTCGAGATCCGTTTCGTATCTTCAAGAATCCGCGTCAGCGTCGGGGCGTAAATCTTCCAGAAGAACGCCGATTCACTTTCCGCACTATCGAGGATGAACTGTTTGCGGAACCAATCGAGACCACTGTATCGATAATAACGTGGGATATCCGCGACGTCCGTATAATCACCGGCAAAATAGTGACCACTTCCTTGCGTGACATACGCTGGAAACTCAAGCGGCAACTGGTATTTTCGAAGCATTGCTTGTGTCTGTTTCGAAGGATTCCAAGAGAAATGCGCTTGTTGTTTCCCGCCATCTAGTTCAAGAATCTCGAACCAGTAGTTATAACGGACCTCATCTTTTGCATTCCCCTTATTTTGATCCCACTTGTAAAGTAAAGGAGTGTCATCATTGACGAAAAAAGCTTTTTCGGTCGAATCATTAATAAAAACATAACCCGGACCTGATAGTTTGAACTCTTTTTCTTTCGCTTGTGTTTTTAATTGAGCTACGACGTTTTTCTCAAGACCTTGCAGTTTTGTTAAATCTGGAAAAAATCGACCTATCCATCCTGTCCAAGCCGTTCCGAATAATTGTCGAAACGCACTGGACCGCTCGACTGACGTCGGACTTGCTGCTGTATTAAATTCCGCCACGACGGTTTTTCCTTGCGAAATCGCTTCAGTTGCTAGTTCGACGTCTTCTGTCGTCAAGCCACCACGATGTTCTTTTTTCCCGTTGACGTCATATGATTTTCCGTACGTATCCGTAAACAACAGCACATCTGCTTTAGAGGCTTGTTGTAACATTTTTTTACCTTGTGTACCATCATACCGGTTGATGTAGTCCGAATACGTATAATCTTGCCCTTGCGTATTTCGGATCTTTAAGTGATTCAATAACCACGTCGTTCCGGCATGCTCTCGCTCTTCCGTTCCGTTCGTGTAATCAAATAGCGCAATGTCTAATGTCTTTTCCTGCTTCAAGAACCAAATGGCAAATGGTGTCAGAATGAGTAAGACGACGATTGCGAACGTCCATTTATAACGCCTCATATTGGCATAGCCTCCCACTAGAACAATTTGTTCCTATCATTGTAACGTGAATCAAATGATGTTCATATAATGGAAATCAAAAATGTTGTAAGGAAATAATTAGATGCTATTTTTAGATTACTTTAACCCTCATAAAAAAAACGTCCTGCTCTCCTATTGTAGGAGAACAGAACGTTTCGTTTTTTACAGAAGACGATAAATCGCTTCCCATGCGGCATCGACGCCTTCTCCTGTCTCAGATGAGAAAGGAATTAAGGTATCTTGACCATCAAATTGCAATTTACGTTTGATTGCCGCGATATGTTTATCACGTTGACTCTTTTTGATTTTATCGAGTTTTGTCGCAACGACGATGACCGGTAGATCGTAATACTTCAAGAAATCGTACATCGTCACATCATCCGCAGACGGATCGTGTCGGATGTCGACGAGCTGTACGACACCTTTGAGGATTTCACGTTGTGTGAAGTACTTCTCCATCATCTTGCCCCACGCTTCACGCTCCGTCTTCGAGACTTTCGCATACCCGTAACCCGGTACATCGACGAACATGACTTCATCATTGATGTTAAAGAAGTTCAAGGTTTGCGTTTTACCTGGTTTCGAAGATGTCCGCGCGAGTGCTTTTCGCTGAACCAGTTTATTGATGAAAGAGGACTTTCCGACATTCGATCGCCCTGCGAGTGCCACTTCTGGCAACAATGGCTCCGGATAATGTTCCGGATTAACACCACTCGTAATAAAATCAGCTTTATAAATTTTCATGTTACTCTCCTTTTAATGCATGTTCGAGCACTTGCTCCATCGTCGCGACCGGAATGAATTCCATTCCTGCGCGGACGCTTTCCGGGATATCATCGATGTCCCGCGTATTATCTTGTGGTAGAAGAACGGTCGTCAAGCCCGCACGATGTGCTGCGAGTGACTTTTCCTTTAGTCCACCGATCGGTAAGACCCGTCCGCGTAGTGTGATTTCACCTGTCATCCCGACGTCCCGGCGAACCGGACGCTTCGTCAAGGCGGAAATCAGTGCTGTTGCCAGTGTAATACCAGCAGATGGACCATCTTTTGGTACAGCACCTTCAGGGACGTGGATGTGGATGTCTTGTGTTTCGTAGAAGTTCGGTTCGATGCCAAGGGACGTCGCATTTGCTCGGACGAAACTGTACGCAGTCTGAGCGGACTCTTGCATGACGTCACCGAGTTTCCCGGTTAACTGCAGTTTCCCTTTACCCGGAGCAAGACTGACTTCGATCGTCAACGTATCGCCCCCAAAAGCAGTATACGCTAAACCAGTCACTGCGCCAATCATATCTTCTAGCTCGCCTTGACCATAACGGTAGATCGGTTTACCTAAGAAATCATCTAGATTACGCTTCGTCACCGTCACCCGCTTCTTCTCACCCATCGCGATTTGTTTTGCTGCTTTCCGGCAAAGTGAGCCGAGGACACGTTCAAGATTACGGACACCGGCTTCTCGTGTATAACGACGAACGACTTCTTCTAGCGCGTCTGCTTTGACCGTCAATTGACTCTTTTTCAGACCGTGTTCAGCAAGTTGCTTCGATAATAGATGACGAACGGCAATTTCCGTCTTCTCTTGTTCCGTATAGCCACCAATCTGAATCAGTTCCATTCGGTCGAGCAACGGTCCTGGGATGTTCGAGACATCATTTGCTGTCGCAATGAAGAGGACATTTGATAAATCGAACGGTTCTTCGATGTAGTGATCGGAGAAGCTGTTGTTTTGTTCCGGATCAAGAACTTCAAGCATCGCGGACGATGGGTCACCACGGAAGTCATTTGACATCTTATCAATCTCATCCAGTAAGAAGACCGGGTTATTCGTTCCTGCTTGTTTTAAACCGCGGATGATTCGACCTGGCATCGCACCGATATACGTCCGGCGATGTCCACGGATCTCCGCTTCATCGCGCACGCCACCAAGTGAGACGCGGACAAACTTCCGCTCGAGCGCTGTTGCGATCGAACGAGCAAGCGACGTTTTCCCGACCCCCGGAGGACCAGAAAGACAGAGAATCGGACCCCGTAGCGAATCCGTCAATTGACGAACGGCGAGATACTCAAGAATTCGTTCTTTGACCTTTTCTAGACCGTAATGATCCTTTTCAAGCTGTTCCGAAGCAGCTGAAACGTTCAAGAAATCATCGGTTGCCTCATTCCATGGTAACGAGAAGAACCATTCGAGATAGTTGCGGATGACCCCATGTTCGGGACTTGTCGCCGGTACGACAGCTAAACGACTGATTTCCTTCTCGACGTTCGCAACCGTCGTTTCCGGTAAATCAAGCATGGACAGTTGCTCCCGGTATTTCGTCGCATCGCTTTCAACGGATGTCGACTCGCCACCGAGTTCTTGTTGAATCGTCTTCAATTGTTCCCGCAAGTAATACTCGCGTTGCGATTGTTCAATCGTCTTCTTCGTCCGTTCACGCATCTCACGTTCGAGTTCGACGACTTCATATTCATGTTTCATGACGTCAAGCAGCATCAATCCCCGTTCGACCGGATCCTGTTGTTCGAGGAACTCCTGTTTCTTCGAGATATCGATCGGTAACTTCGATGTGATATAGTCCGTCAATGAGTCGAGACGTTCATAGGTCTCGAACCGACGACGCTCATCCGTGCCGATTCCTTTGATCCGAGAGACGAGTTGACCGAACTGTTCTTTAATTAGACGAACGAGCGCTTCTTGTTTCGCCCCTTTGATGTCCATCTTCTCGATTGGTTCGATGACTGTTTGATACCCTTCGTCCGTCTCCTCAACGTTTTCAATCCGGACGCGTTCCTTCCCGATAACGCGGACACGAACTGTATCATTCCCAAGTTCACTCATCTTCGCGATTTGAACAAGTGTACCGACCTGATGCAACCCGTCTACAGACGGCTCTGCTTCTGGATCACGTTGCGTGACGACGACGAGATCGATCTCGTGTTCCTTTGATGCAAGTAAGGCTTTTAAGGATACCGGACGCCCGACATCAATCGTCAATCCGATCAACGGATACGCGACGACACCGCGTAACGGTAAAAGTGGATATTGTTTTTTCTTCATTCGAATTCCTCCTAAACAAAAAGACTCGGAAAGGCGTACAAGTAGCCTCCGAGCCGATTTGTCACGGTGTTACGCCGTTTCTTTTTCTTTCCCATGTTCAATTGTACCATCTTTCAGCTCAAGCGTTGGACCGCGCTTACCAGTCAACGTTTCTGCTGTAATGATGACTTTCGCGATGTCTTCACGCGATGGAATTTCGAACATGATATCTAGCATAGTTTCTTCGATGATTGAACGAAGACCACGCGCACCTGTTTTACGTTCGATTGCGAGCTTCGAAATCTCAAGAAGTGCATCTTCCGTGAAGTCGAGTTCGACATCATCAAGTTGAAGCATTTTCTTATATTGTTTCACGAGGGCGTTTTTCGGTTTCGTCAAGATTTGAACGAGTGCCTCTTCATCGAGTGGCTCGAGTGTTGCCATGACTGGCAAACGACCGATGAACTCAGGAATCAAACCAAACTTTTGAAGATCTTCTGGCAATGCGGCTGCTAGAATTTCTTTTTGTGTGAGGTTACGGTTCTCTGAATCGTTTCCGAAGCCGATGACTTTTTTACCGAGACGACGTTTGATCGACTGATCGATACCATCGAATGCTCCACCAACGATGAACAAGATGTTCGTCGTATCGATTTGGATGAATTCTTGATGCGGATGTTTGCGTCCACCTTGTGGCGGTACACTTGCAACAGTTCCTTCCAAAATCTTCAGTAAAGCTTGTTGGACACCCTCACCAGAAACATCACGTGTAATTGACGGGTTTTCTGATTTACGAGCAATCTTATCGATTTCATCAATATAGATGATTCCTTTTTCAGCCTTCTCGACATCATAGTCAGCTGCTTGAATGAGTTTTAACAGGATATTCTCGACGTCTTCACCGACATAACCGGCTTCCGTCAAACTTGTTGCATCTGCAATCGCAAACGGTACGTTTAAGATACGTGCCATCGTTTGGGCAAGAAGTGTCTTACCGCTACCTGTTGGTCCAATCATGACGATGTTCGATTTTGAGAGCTCGACATCATCTGCGCGACCACCAGCATTAATTCGCTTGTAGTGATTGTACATCGCTACAGACAACGATTTCTTCGCTTTCTCTTGACCAATGACATAATCGTCAAGTGTCGTACGAATTTCATGCGGTTTTGGAACGTTCTTCAGCTCGACTTCTTCTTCGGTACCGAGTTCTTCCTCTACGATTTCATTGCAGAGTTCGATACACTCGTCGCAAATGTAAACGCCAGGTCCAGCAACAAGTTTGCGTACTTGTTCTTGTGTCTTTCCACAGAAAGAACATTTTAGCTGACCTTTTTCTTCGTTGAATTTAAACATAAAGGTCCACCCCTTTAACGTGGAAATTGTATGGATGCCTGTAGCATCCCGTCTCACGTTTTACTATTTATGATTGTAGCATGAACAAGGAAAGTCTTTCAAATCCTGGACGAACGATTTACAGTTTGATGTTCTGAACCAAGGATTGTTTGTCCTTGTTTGACCTATCGTACAAAAAAATCGACTCCAAGACCAGAAATTGGGCTTGAAGTCGATCGAAAACCATGAAATGGCTTATTTTGCTTTTGCGTTGTCGACGAGAACATCGATAGCTTTACGGAATTGAAGATCGCCTTTAAGCGTTTCAAGACCACCTTGTGGTGCAAGCATCGTTTCAAGTTGATCTGCAGGGATGTTGTAGAGTTCTGACATTGATTGAAGTTCAGTTTGAGTTTCCTCATCTGTTACTTCGATTTTTTCGTCAGCAACGATTTGCTTAAGGACGAGACGTGCCTTAACGCGCTCTTCCGCTTGCTCTTTCATTTCAGAACGCATTGCCTCTTCTGTCGTTCCAGTCAACTGGAAGTACATGTTGAGGTCGATGCCTTGTGATTGAATACGTTGTGTGAACTCTTGAACCATACGCTCGACTTCGTTTTCGACCATGACTTCTGGAAGATCAACTGTCGCGTTTTTCGTAGCCGCTTCGACTAACTCATCGCGCATTGAAGCATCAGCTTCTTGTTTGCGTGTGTTTTCGAGACGCGTACGGATTTTTGTTTTCAACTCGTCGAGTGAAGAAACTTCTTCATCCATCTCTTTTGCGAACTCATCTGTCAATTCAGGGAGCTCTTGCGCTTTGACCTCATGGATTGTTACTTTGAATGTAACTGGTTTTCCAGCGAGTGATGCTTCGTGGTATTCCTCTGGGAATGTCACTTCAAGATCTTTTTGCTCGCCAGTTTTTAAACCGATCATTTGCTCTTCGAATCCAGGAATGAAGTTTCCAGAACCGATGACGAGTGAGTAGTTCTCAGCAGTTCCGCCGTCGAATTGGTTTTCCCCATCGAAACCTGCGAAGTCGAATACGACTGTATCGCCATTCTCGATGACGCCATCTTCTTTAACGACGAGTTCTGCACCGCGTTCTTGCAATGTTTTGAGTTCAGCGTCGACGTCTTCGTCAGTAACGTTCGTTTCAACTGCTGTGTACTCAAGACCTTTGTACTCACCGAGTGTAGCTTCTGGCTCGATGACGAACGTGATTTTGAATTCGACTGGCTTGCCTTTTTCGAGTGTTTCAACGTCGATGTTTTCAAGCGCGATTGGCTCGATTCCTGATTCGACGACTGCACCTTCGATTGTGTCCTTATAAAGGATATCGAGTGCATCTTGGTACAGTGCTTCTTCACCGTACATTTTGTTAAACATTGCGCGTGGCATTTTTCCTTTACGGAAACCTGGTGTGTTCAAAGTCTTAACGACTTTCTTGAACGCTTGGTCTACCGCTTTATCAAATGCTTCAGCAGGCGCTTCATACGTGAGGACGCCGAGGCTACCTGATTGTTTTTCCCATTTTGCAGTCATGCTGAGTCCCTCCAAAATTGTCAATTAGCGTACATGTGTGTACAACAAGTCACATTATAGCACAATCGTTCTGACGATTACCACTGTTGAACGAATCGTTTCCGGATGTCTCAATCGAAGTAAATTTGCTCGAATGCGATGACTTCCGGATAGAGGATATGCACTCCCTGATATAATCGCTTTGCTAGCGGACTTAAGACACGTTCCGGCTCTTCTTTTTCAAACGACAACCCTGCTAGTTCTTCGCATGCGAGGAGCCATTTCTCCATATCCGACCCGATTGCTTCTCGTTCTTCAAGATGAATCAACTGGTCCGAACGCAAGACGAGCAAGGCTCGAAAAGGATCCATTCGTTCTAATGTATGCATCGATGCGAGTAACGCTTGTTGTTCCTGTTGATGTGCAATCAGCACTTCTTCTAAATCCTGACGCGTCGAGATCGTCCAGTGTACATCTAAATGCGGCACATAAATGTCTGCCGGATAGGACAGATGCTCAATCACACTTCCTAATAACTGATCGATGACGATTAGGCTTTGATGTTCTGTATCCTGAGCACGAAGATACTTGTGTGTAATGTAGTCAAAGAGCGCAGGTGTCCGTTCGAATTCAGCACCAGCCAAATGGCGCATTTGTTCGACCCAGCTTCCATGTTGCAACACATGCATCAACGCCGTTCCAGAAGTTACGGCACTCTGAGTAACATTGTTTTTTTGAACCGGTGTCGTCTTTTGTTCTCGCACCGTCATCCGCTGTTTAATCTCGTCTAATCGAAGCGCAAGTCCATACGGCAGATACGGTGACGCCGAGCGTAGAGCGAGCTTCATTGGATACCGTTCTCCGAGTTCATAAAGAAAGAGTGCGAGCACTTGCTCCACACCCTCGACTTCAAGAAAACGTTCTGCTACAGTCTCGTATCGTTCACGGTCATGCAGTAAAAACGGCTGGATGACATAGAGTCGGTATAATACATCTTCTCCTATCAATTGGTCAGTCTCTAATTCTTTTACCAGCCGTTCTTGTTCAGCTGCCGGCAAACGGAGGACCCGAGCTCGTTCTGCTTCTAGTTCGTGTTCCATCCAGCGGGATGTCTCCATATTCCTGCACTCCTTCATTCAACTACTTATTTCGTAAACGGATCGAGCAAAGACGTCCAGTTTGTGATCGCATCTTGTAATTTCCCTGCCTGTTCGATACCGAGACGATTTAATGTATCGAGAGAGACGTCTGTTTCAAGAAGTCGTGTGATGTCTTCTGATTGATTCACGAACTGCTCGAGCTTTGCACTTAAATTTTGTAACTCTTGCGGTGGATTTTCAAGTCCCGCCAATCGTTGGTCGATTTGGTCCAGCTCTTGATTGAACTGATCAATCGTTCCGTTTTCCTTTAACTTTTCGATTTGTTGGTCGAGCGCTTGCTCCGGATTCGTGGATTCGCGTGCTTTCGTAGCCGCTTCATTAAAAGAAGAAGATAAGTCGGACGTGACTTGTGCGGTATCTTTCGCAATCCCTTGAAGTTCTCCAGCATAATCGACACTATTTTTCACATCGTTGACCTGTTGTTTTGCATCATCAACTGTATTTGAAATCTCACTACATCCTACAAGAAACGTACTGAGTAACAGGACTGTTCCAACTTTCTTCCACATCGCTTTCATCCCTTTCAAGTTCATGATACCTTAATTATAAGCGAAAATTGAAATAAAAAAAAGAGACCGCCCTCGTAAGGGCAGTCTCTATTTTAATTATAGCGTCCCAAGAGGGATTCGAACCCCCGACCGACGGCTTAGAAGGCCGTTGCTCTATCCTGCTGAGCTATTGGGACGTGTCAACACGAATAAACTATACTAGAACAATTCTTTCGTGTCAATCACATTACAAAGATTGCATTTATTTTATTACAAAAATGTTCCGTCGAGGTGAAGTGCATTGACGCGATCCCCGTTCATGTCAAGAAAATCGACAGAATAGCGGTCTTGTTCTACTTCAAGAATCGCATACGTCTTGTCTGGGCGATGGCGTGGCATCCGAATCGATCCTGGATTGATGAATAACACACCATCCCGATACTCCGCCTTCGCAACATGAGAATGACCATACAAAACGATATCAGCTTGCTTTTCGTTCGCATGATGTTGCAAGACATCTAGGCTATATTTGACGTCCTGACGATGTCCATGGACACAGAGTACCTTATGCTCGTCCATTTCCGACGTGACTTCTTCCGGGAAATCGTGTCCATAATCACAGTTCCCCCGTACAACACGATATGGATATAACGATTCAATGTCGCGCGTCAATTGAGAGTCTCCACAATGAAATGCTAGATCCACGTCCTGATGCCGTTCGAATATCGTAAGCAGTTCTTGTTCTAGTCCATGGCTATCACTAACGATCAACGCTCTCATTTTCATCACACTCCTAGGAAAGTAGTTAAGTCTTGTTCGAGCTTGCGCAATGCATTGCCACGATGACTGATCATCGCTTTTTCTTCTTTCGTCAACTCAGCAGCCGTTTGTCCACTTGCCGTGACGAACAAAGGGTCATAACCGAAACCGTTCGATCCCGTTGCTTCAAAACCGATTCGCCCTTCCATTGTTCCGCGTACCGTCAATGTTTCGCCTGTTGGTTTTGCTAGCGCGAGTACACAAACGAAGCGTGCCGTCCGCTCCTCTTCCGGAACACCTTCTAACTTTTCAAGTAGTAGAGCGTTGTTCGCTGCATCCGACTTTTCAAGACCCGCGAAGCGTGCCGAGTAGACACCTGGAGCGCCATCTAAAGCATCGACTTCAAGACCTGAATCGTCAGCAAGTACTGCGTGACCAAAGTAGGCTGCTGCTTCTGTTGCTTTTAAGAGTGCATTCTCCTCGAATGTTTCACCTGTCTCATCCGTTTCTTTAGCATCCGCATGATCGAGTAACGACTCGACTGTATAGCCGAGACGCCCAAGCATGCTTTCGAGTTCCTTCACTTTACCAGCGTTATGTGTTGCGACGATGACTTTCATTTATGTTCCCCCACTTCTTCTCCTACATACCACCACGAAACACCGAGTGCCTCGCGACCGGTTTCAATCAGTTCCTTAATACCTTTTTCCCCAAGTTCGAGCATTTCGAGCATCTCTTGACGGGAAAAGGTCGACTCTTCTCCTGTTGCTTGCATCTCGACGATTTTACCGGATGAGGTCATGACGAGATTGAAGTCGACTTCAGCTGCAGCATCCTCTTCGTAGCATAAATCAAGTAAGGCATTCGATCCGACGATTCCAACTGAGATGGCGGCGATGCCCTCTTTGATTGGTGTATCGGTCAATTTTCCCGCTTGAATCAGTTGATCGATAGCTCGAACGAGTGCTAAAAATCCACCGGTGATCGATGCTGTTCGTGTTCCGCCATCAGCTTGAATGACGTCACAATCGATCCAGATCGTCCGTTCACCAAGTTTTTCTAAATCGACGACCGCCCGAAGTGATCGGCTAATGAGACGTTGGATTTCCATCGTCCGCCCCGTCTGTTTGCCGCGAACGGCTTCTCGTGCAGTCCGCTGAGCGGTTGCCCGCGGTAACATCGAATATTCCGCATTGATCCAGCCTTGGCGTTTTCCACGTAGAAATGGTGGTACCCTTTCCTCGACGGTCGCCGTGCAGAGGACTTTCGTATCACCCAGTTCAATCAAAATCGAACCTTCCGCGTGTTTATTGATGTCAACTGATAACTGTACTGGACGGAGATCGTCCGCCGTTCGTTGGTCTGTCCGCATTTAATCTTCCTCCGTTCCAAGGACGATGCGCTCCGCATGAATGGGCTGATCGAGCCAGTCCGTTGCAATTTGGTCGAATGAGCGGATATCGCCTGTCGCGTAATAACGATGTTCTGGTGTTTGTGTCACATCTGCTGAAATCGTGTTGTAGTCAAGTAGTGCTGCTACTTCGAGTGCGGTTTCATCCCCTGAAGAGATGAGTTGAACGCCTGGTCCGATGACCCGTCCAATGACATCTGCTAAAAGCGGATAATGGGTGCACCCGAGTATTAGTGTATCCATATCGTAATTCATCAAAGGTCGTAGCGTATTCGCCACGACACGTTCGACGTATGCGCCATCCGTCTGCATCGACTCGACGAGCGGAACGAATGGCGGGCACGCTAACGATTCAACGACGACTTGTCCTTCGACATGTCGTAATGCCTTCTCGTAGGAATTACTTGTAATCGTCATCTTCGTTCCGATGACACCGATTCGTTTCGTACGTGTCACCTTGACTGCTGCACGGGCACCCGGATCGATGACACCGATGACAGGTATATTTAAACGTTCTCGCACTTCTTTTAAGACGACAGCCGTAGCTGTATTACAGGCGATCACGATCAATTTCACATCTTGTTGTACGAGATAATCAATCATCTCCCACGTAAACTCACGAATTTCTTCTTCTGGACGCGGACCATACGGACAACGTAGTGTATCCCCGACATAGATGATTCGCTCATGGGGCAACTGTCGCATCAATTCACGTGCGACCGTCAATCCACCGACTCCGGAATCCAGTACTCCAATCGCTCGATTCACTCTTCTCCACCTCTTTCTATCAATCTTATGGTAACAAAAAAGGACGACGGTGCAAGACCGACGTCCGAGAATGTACGATTACAGGATTACTGAGCAAGACCTTCGCTAGTCAGCATATCTGAAAGAGTCGTGATTGCTTCAGAAGCATCGTCACCGTTTGCAACGATTTTGATATCTGAATCTTTCGCGATTCCGAGTGAAAGAACACCCATGATTGACTTCAAGTTGACAGTCTTTCCGTTGTATTCCAAGTTGATGTCTGATTGGAATTTAGAAGCTGTGTTGACGAGCTGAGTAGCGGGACGAGCGTGAATGCCTGAATCCGCGATGACTTTGAATGTTTTTTCCATGATTAAGAAATCTCCCTTCACTAATAACGTACTAGTGAGTCGTTTTCGAATATGTGAACTCATTATCAAATGATAACGGATTCGAATCGATTCTGCAAGGAATTTTTATATGCCTCACTCCATGGGAATGCTTTCCCGGCACGATTGATTTGTACCATCGATGTCCGTCCTGTGAACATCAATTCACCCTGTTCATCAAATGCCGCATAATGGACGTCACACGATGCACTTCCGACATGTACTGGGTACGCATAGACGGCGAGACGTGTCCGTGGATACACTTGGCGAATGTAATTACACTGGGCATCCGCAACGACGATGATCCCGTCTTCTGCAAGCGAGTATCCGGTCTCCTCTAACATCAATGTCCGAACGTCCTCGAAATAGATGAACGGTACCCTGTTATTCATATGACCATAGGCATCCGTCTCTGCAAAACGAACAGCGACGTCGAGTCGTGTTCCATGTTTCATTTGTTCAAGCCATGATTCGAGTTCTGAAATATAAGCTGGTACGCGCACAATCGGTTCCTCCTGTCTGAATGAAAAAAGAAGGAGCAGGCTCCTTCTTTAATAACTTATGAACTAACTGCTTCACCTGTCCGTCCTTCGTCACTACCGAAGAACTTCTTGAATGAGTGAAGTGTCGTCTGACGGTTCATCGCTGCGATCGAAGTCGTCAGCGGAATGCCTTTCGGACAAACCTCGACACAGTTTTGAGCATTACCGCACTGCATGATCCCGCCATCTTCCATCAACGCTTCAAGACGTTCTTCCTTATGGAAGGCACCTGTTGGATGCGAGTTGAATAGACGAACTTGCGAGATCGATGCTGGTCCGATGAACGTCGAACGATCGTTGACGTTCGGACATGCTTCGAGACACACGCCACATGTCATACATTTCGATAACTCATACGCCCATTGACGTTTGTTCTCTGGCATCCGTGGTCCTGGACCTAAGTCATACGTTCCATCGATCGGGACCCATGCTTTAACTTTTTTCAACGCATCAAACATGCGCTGACGGTCGACTTGAAGGTCACGAACGATTGGGAATGTCTGCATCGGTTGAAGGCGGATCGGTTGTTCGAGTTTATCGACGAGTGCCGTACACGATTGACGTGGTGTACCGTTGATGACCATGGAACAAGCGCCACATACTTCTTCTAGACAACCCATATCCCAGTTGATCGGTGTCGTTTTTTCACCGGCTGCATTCACAGGATTACGACGAATCTCCATTAAAGCAGAGATGACGTTCATGTTCGGACGGTACGGAATTTCAAACGCTTCATCATACGGTTTACCATCAGGTCCATCTTGACGTTGAACGATGAATTGAACCGATTTTTGCGTAGTAGATGATTCGAGTGGTGTCGCCATTATGCTTTCACCTCTTTCTTCGACTTCTTACTGTAGTCGCGTTTCCGCGGTGGAATCAACGACGTGTCGACATCTTCATAGAAGATTTCTGGATGACCATTCGTATAACGAGCCATCGTTGTCTTCAAGAACTGTTCATCATTACGTTCCGGGAAGTCCGGTTTGTAGTGCGCCCCGCGACTCTCGTCACGTTTTAAGGCACCGAGCGTAATTGCTTCGGCTAAGTCGAGCATGTGATCGAGCTGACGGATGAACGACGCTCCTTGGTTACTCCAACGCGCTGTGTCCGTTGCCGAAATGCGCGTGAACCGATCACGAAGTTCCTTGATTTTCGTGAGTGTCTCTTCGAGCTTATCGTTATAACGGACGACCGTGACATTATCCGTCATGATTTCTCCAAGTTCACGGTGGATCTGATACGCGTTTTCTGTACCTTCCATCGATAAGATATCGTTAAAACGATTGATTTCTTCGATCTTATGCGCTTCGACGACGTCTTCGCTCATCTCATGAACCGATGTCTCAAGTTCATTCATATAGGCGATCGCTGACGGTCCGGCGACCATTCCACCATATACCGCAGAAAGAAGTGAATTCGCTCCGAGACGGTTTCCTCCGTGCATCGAATAATCACATTCGCCTGCTGCGAATAGTCCAGGAATATTCGTCATCTGATCGTAGTCGACCCATAGTCCACCCATTGAATAGTGAACAGCCGGGAAAATTTTCATCGGTACTTTTCGTGGATCATCACCGACGAACTTTTCGTAGATTTCAAGGATCCCACCGAGTTTGACGTCGAGTTCTTTTGCGTCTTTATGTGATAGATCAAGATAGACCATGTTCTCCCCGTTGACTCCGAGTTTTTGATTGACACAGACGTCAAAAATCTCGCGTGTCGCGATATCTCGTGGGACAAGGTTTCCGTATGCCGGATATTTCTCTTCAAGGAAGTACCAAGGTTTACCGTCTTTATACGTCCAGACGCGACCGCCCTCACCACGTGCTGATTCACTCATGAGACGTAATTTATCATCACCAGGAATCGCTGTCGGGTGAATCTGAATGAACTCACCGTTCGCATAGATCGCACCTTGACGATAGACAGCTGCTGCCGCTTGTCCTGTGTTAATGACCGAGTTCGTCGATTTTCCGAAGATGACCCCAGGACCACCTGTCGCGAGGATGACAGAATCCGCGGCAAATGCCTCGATTTCCATCGTCCGGAGGTTTTGACAAACCGCTCCACGACAAATGCCATTGTCATCGATGATGGCACGAAGGAATTCCCATCCTTCATATTTTTCTACCAAACCTTGCGCTTCGAACTTACGAACCTGTTCATCTAATGCGTACAATAACTGTTGTCCCGTCGTCGCTCCCGCGTATGCCGTCCGGTGATGCAACGTTCCTCCGAAGCGTCGGAAGTCGAGTAACCCTTCCGGTGTCCGGTTGAACATGACACCCATGCGGTCGAACATATGGATGATCTTCGGTGCTGCTTCCGCCATTTTTTGAACAGGTGGTTGATTTGCGAGGAAGTCTCCACCGTATACCGTGTCATCGAAATGCTGATATGGTGAATCCCCTTCCCCTTTCGTATTGACTGCTCCGTTGATGCCACCTTGTGCACAAACAGAGTGTGAGCGTTTGACGGGTACGAGCGAGAATAACTTAACTGGTACGCCTTGCTCTGCTGCTTTTATCGTAGCCATCAGACCGGCAAGCCCTCCGCCGATGATGACAAGATTCTTGTTCGCCATGTTGTCAGTTCCCCTTTCCTTACAACACGCCTGCAAACGTTAAGATCGAGCGTACGCCTACAAACGATAAACCGATGAATACGAGTGCTGCCACGTAAGACATCGCCCGTTGAGATGCTGGTGACTGCGTGATTCCCCAAGTAATACAGAACGTCCAGAGTCCGTTCGCGAGGTGGAATGTCGTTGCCAAGATCCCGACGATATAGAACGCTAACATGAATCCGTTATCAACGATGTTCTGCATCATGCTCGCATCAACTTCTGTTCCCATCGCAGCGGCAATCCGAGTCTCCCAAACGTGCCATGTGATGAACACGACGAGGAACACTCCGCTAAACCGTTGCAAGACATACATCCAGTTCCGGAAATATGTATATCGTCCCGCGTTCGCAGAACCCGTGAATGCGATGTAAACACCGTAGACACCATGCAAGATGATTGGAATGAAGATGACAAAGATCTCTAAGAACAATCGATACGGAACGCTCCCCACGAATTCCGCGGCCTTATTGAAGTCTTCCTCACCACGTACGATGAAGTAGTTCGTCGTTAAGTGCGAAAGTAAAAATAACCCGATTGGAATGACGCCGAGCAGTGAGTGTATTTTACGACTCACGAAATCACGATGATTCGCCATCCAAATCCCCCCTTTTGTTTGCCAATCAACCGTTGGCGCATTTTGGTAGAAAAGCGCTTTCATAAGGAAATTCGTCTTTTCATCACTTATTCTACTCCTGTCCTTTTTAGAAGACAACCCGAGCCGTTGCATTTAACTGCAAATTTTTTCAGGAAAACAATGACCTGCTAGAATCATCTCGGTATAATGGTTGGCAGATAGGAGTGAATCATGATGGATGTTACACCAAACCAAACACCACTTTTCGGAATCGAACTGATCCGGGATTATGTGCTGACCGATCTTCTAGGGTCGGATTATCGGCAAGTCATCTACTGGGCAGGTAAACGTCTCGCGCGTCAATTCCCTGTCGTGGATGAATCTGAATTGGCCTCATTCTTTGAACAAGCCGGTTGGGGAATGCTCGAAATCAAGAAACGTAAAGGAACGGTCATCTCGTTCGTACTGTCTCCTCCTGATACGACGAGAGATGAACGGCCACAAGGCTACTTTCAACTCGAAGCCGGTTTCCTCGCTGAACAGTTCTCCCGTTTTAACGGATGTGTTGCGGAAGGATATGCTGAGACAAGCAAAGAGATTGTTCAAATCACGGTCCAAATCGATCCAAAAGATCCACTCGAACCAATCGGTTGAACTTTACATAGAATGTGACAGGAATCTTTATTTTCAACATCGAAATAGATCCTTGAAACTTTTTGCAGTAAGTGATCGTAAAATCATGCGTACACAAATCGCGAGGAGGAACTTTACATGTTCAAAAAACTAGCAGCAGATTTAACGGGATTCAGTGATATCGGACAAGTCATTCATCCTGATGATTTCGACAAGGCAGCCGCTGACGATTATGTTTTACATGAAGACGGCGAAAAAATCTATTTCTTGATCAAGTCCAAATCTGACGAGTATTGCTTTACGAACTTAGCCTTGATTCACCTTGATGGAGAAAGTGCTGTCAGTTCAAAACGTGTACTCTACCGCTATCCATATGCACATTATCCAATTCGCCACGTCATGTTCGAAACGGCTGGAACAGTCGACCTCGATGTCGAGATCAAGTTCGAAATCGGTGGCAAACATTATTCGATCGACGTTGATAAAAAACAACTGGAGCATGTAAAGGATCTGTATAAGACATTACTTGCCATCGCTGAAAAACAATACGAAGGACAAAAGATGCTCGAGTTCGCGAATAGCTCATTAAATCATTCGGTCACGATTCTCGGTGGTCTTCGCCAAGGCGACATGAACGTTCCGCAAACATTCAAGGAGTTGTCTGAACAATCCTTCGAGTGGCTTCAAGGTCACTACCATCAGTGGAACCAGCGTGATTTCGGTTCGTACTACGAGAAGTACATCAACAACTAATTATTTTAAAATGCCGCCCTCTTCAAGAGGACGGCATTTTTTCATTCTTCATTCGCTTGACTTAAATATTCAGCGACGGTTTCCGCTAATTTCACAGGCAATCCTGCCTCAGCCAACTGTTCGATCGTCGCACGTCTTAGACTACGCATCGACCCGAAATGACGAATCAACTGCTGGCGTCGTTTCGGTCCGACTCCTGGAATCTCGTCGAGCAATGAACGTGTCATCCCTTTTGAACGAAGCGAGCGGTGGAAGGTGATCGCGAATCGGTGGACCTCATCTTGCATGCGCTGAAGTAAATAAAATGCACTTGAGCGAGGGCTGAGTTCGATCAATCGCGCATCTTCTCCAAACAACAACTGACTCGTCCGGTGTTTGTCATCTTTTTTTAATGAGCCGACCGGCAGGGATAGGCCGAGTTCATCTTGAATGACTTCTAAAGCAGCATTCAACTGTCCGACCCCTCCGTCAATCAAGACGAGGTCCGGAAGGCGCGCTCCCTCAAGTAACAAGCGTCGATAACGCCGACGAACGATTTCCCGCATCGATTCATAGTCATCCGGTCCTTGAACCGTCCGGATCTTGAACTTCCGGTATTCTTTTTTCAGTGGTTTACCGTCTTCAAAGACGACGAGCGCCGATACGGCATCCGCTCCTTGGATGTTCGCATTATCGATGATTTCGATCCGTGACAATGGATGAACGTCGATCGCGTCAGCGAGTTCTTCGACTGCCTGAACGGTCCGTTTCTCATCTTTCGCTAACAACTCGAAGCGTTCCGAGATCGCGTTTTCAGCATTCTTCGTTGCTAGATCAAGTAATTTCCGTTTTGATCCTCGGACCGGAACGTGAATTTTAATCGAGAGCGCCTCTTTGAGCAGAAGCTGATTAACGAGTGGCGGTACATAAACTTCACTTGGTTTGATGTTCTTTTCGTAGAACTGGACGATGAAACTCTCAAGCTCTTCTGCCGGCGTACCATAGATCGGGAAAAGCGAGACATCACGTTCGATCATCTTTCCGCCGCGAAGGAAGAAGACTTGGACACACATCCAACCTTTATCGACATGAATTCCGAATACGTCGCGTGACGTCAGATCCGCTGTAATCATGTTTTGTTTGTTCATGATCGACTCGATCGCTCGGACTTGATCCCGTAATTCTCCGGCTCGCTCGAATTCCATCGTCTCGGCTGCTTCCGCCATCTTCTGTTTCAAGCTTTCGACGAGTTCCTTCGTGTCCCCGGACAAGAACCTGCGGATTTCCGAAACGAGCGCTTTTTGTTCCGACTCGAGATTCGGGATTTCGCATGGACCGAGACATTGACCAATATGATAATAGAGACAAAGTTTTTTCGGCATCGGCTGGCATTTGCGCAGCGGATATAAACGATCTAACAAACGTTTCGTTTCGTTTGCCGCATAGGCATTCGGATAAGGACCAAAATAATGACCGCCATCCTTCTTCAACTTACGCGTCGTGATCAAGCGCGGATAGGTCTCATTCGTAATCTTCAGGTAAGGGTAGGATTTATCATCCTTCAACATGATGTTATATTTCGGATCATGTTTCTTAATTAGCGTCATCTCAAGCAATAACGCTTCTAGTTCACTCGCTGTGATGATGTATTCGAAGTCACGGACTTCCGCGACGAGGCGTTCTGTCTTAATATCATGTGCTCCCGTGAAATAGGAACGGACACGATTCTTGAGATTTTTTGCTTTTCCGACATAGATGACTTCACCGAATTCATTTTTGTGCAGATAACATCCTGGCTCATCCGGCAAAAGGGATAGTTTCGCTTTGATATGTTCTTGATGTCCCAAATAAATGTCTCCTTTCACCGTTTTTAGTTTTATTCGTTCGGGTAAATACCATACATTGATTATGACATACGGAGGATGAAAAATGCGTACATATGATTGCATTGTGATCGGAACAGGTTCCGCTGGAAATCAAGCGGCTTATAAATTCGCTGAAAAAGGACTACGTGTTGCCATCGTGGAAAACTTCACTCCAGGTGGCACATGCGCACAACGTGGATGTGACGCAAAAAAAATCTTACTGACGGGTAGTGAGACGAAAGACGCTGTCGAGCGATTGCTCGGATATGGCGTAAAGGGATTAATTTCAATCGATTGGCGCCAGTTGATGGAGCGCAAGAATGAATACACGCGCGCCATCCCGGAGCAGACACGAAAGCGGTACGCGGAAACGGACATCGACTATTTCCACGGCGAACCCCGCTTCGTCTCTTCACATCGTCTTCGAATTGGTGAAGAAGAAATCGAAGGGAAACAGTTTTTAATCGCAACCGGTCTACGACCTCGCGAATTAACTGTACCCGGTAGTGAACGTTTTATAACGAGTAATGAATTTTTAGAACTAAAGGATCTATCACGTCGACTCGTCTGTATTGGTGGCGGGTACATCTCGTTCGAGTTCGCGCATCTTGCTCGGATTGCTGGTGCAGACGTGACGATCGTCTTACGATCTGATCCTTTAAAACAATTCGAAAGTGAACTCGTCGATGTCTTACTCGACGCCACACGAGCACTTGGCATCTCGATCATCAAAGAGGCAGAAGTCGTCGCTTACGAAGAGGATTCCCTTCGTTTATCGAACGGTGATGTGTTGAAGACGGATGTCGTCTTGAATGCGACTGGACGTGTCGCAAGTATTGATCAACTTGGTCTCGAAGCCATCGGCGTTTCGCATAACGAAAAAGGAATTCATGTCAATGCGTATCTCCAGTCTTCCGTCGAACATATCTATGCCGCAGGAGATGTTGCTGTCAGCGGGAATCCGGCGTTGACACCGTTTGCCGGAACAGAAGGACGACTCGCTGCCGACAACATGCTCGAAGGGAACAACCGGAAACTGGAGCTGCTCCCTGTACCTAGCGTCGTATTCACTGCTCCGAACCTCGCCCTTGTCGGTGAGACGGAAGCTGCTTTGAAAAAAGCAGGTATTCCTTACCGTGGTCGCTTGATTGATACGTCCTCCTGGCAAACGAACGCACGGATCAAAGACAGTTTCGCTCGGGCGAAAGTGCTCGTCGGGGAAGATGATCAAGTACTCGGCGCACACTTCATCGGTGTCAATGCAGCGGAACTAGCAAACTATTTCTCGTTTGCGATGCAACACCGGATTCCAAGTACTTCGATGCAACAGACTGGATTCGCTTACCCGACACCGGCTTCAGATATCGCTTCGTTATTCGAGGATTGATAGGAGGCTTTTTGATGATTCAATACGGCTATACGATTTTATACGTTGAAGATACTGCACAGACGCTGACATTCTATCGAGACGTCCTTGGACTATCCGTCAAGGCGGAGCACGGGAGCTACATCGAGTTCGAGACCGGTCAGACGACACTCGCCTTCAATACGCGTGAAGACGTGCAACAGTTGATTCCGGATTACACGATCCCAAGCGGAAAAGCGCATCAGACGTTAGAGATTGGTTTCGTCACGGATGACGTCCCGACTCTTTTTCAGAAGGTGGTGGAGGCAGGATATGAGACCGTCCTTGCTCCTGTTAAAAAACCATGGTGGCAAGTCGTCGCCTATGTCCTCGACCCCGATGGTCACCTCATCGAACTTTGTACGCCAATGTAATCTAAAAAACAGACCGTTCTGCCTATGCAGAACGGTCTGTTTTAATATGCAGGAAAGAATTAGTTAGATGTTTCAACGAATTCTTTAAGTGCGTCTTTTGGCATGAAGCCCATCGTTTTGTTGACAGGTTGTCCATCTTTGAAGAGAACGAGTGTCGGGATACTTTGAACTTGGAATGCTCCAGCTACTTCTGGGTTTGCATCCACGTCAACTTTAACGATTTTTACATCTTGCATGTCAGCATCGAGTTCTTCAAGAACTGGTGCGAGCATACGACATGGTCCACACCATGTTGCCCAAAAATCAACAAGAACGAGTCCTTCTTGTGTTTCTTCTTTAAATGATTGGCTAGTTGCGTGTACGATTGCCATTGATCATAACCTCCTAATGAGTAGATCAACCCGGAAAAAAAATGGGTGATCTCTTTATTGATTCGAGTATATCATAGCAGTCTCTTCCAACAAACGAAACTGCTCACGTGAAGAATTCGTAAAAAAAATACCGGTACCATCTGCATGGCACCGGTACATTCACTCATCCGTGAACAAGCATTTTTTTGAATTCAGCTGTCAATAACGGCACGACGTCAAACAAATCTCCGACGATCCCGTAGTCCGCGACAGAGAAGATATTCGCTTCTGGATCCTTATTGATCGCAACGATCACTTTTGCATTCGACATCCCCGCTAAGTGTTGAATCGCACCCGAGATCCCGCACGCGATATACAAGTCTGGTGTAACGACTTTCCCCGTCTGACCGATTTGAAGTGCATAATCGCAGTAATCCGCATCACAAGCACCACGCGAAGCACCAACTGCTCCTCCGAGAACATCCGCTAGTTCTTGTAACGGTGCGAAGCCGTCTGAGCTCTTGACACCGCGTCCACCTGCGACGATGACTTTTGCCTCTGATAAATCAACACCACCTGTTGCTTTACGTACGATGTCTGCGACGATCGTCCGTAAATCCTTCAGCTCGACTGTGACCGACTCGACCGTGCCTTGTGAACTCCCCGTTTCGAGCGGATCGATGTTATTCGGACGGACCGTAAAGAGTGTCTTGCCTTCTGCGACTTTGACTTTCTCGAATGCTTTCCCTGAATAGATCGGTCGGATGAACGTTGCTTCCGCGCCTTCCCCTTCAATCGCCGTCACATCACTGATTAGACCAGCTTGCAGTTTTGCCGCGATCTTCGGTGATAGATCCTTGCCGAGCGACGTATGACCGAAGACGAGCACGTCAGGTGACGTCCGATTCATCAACTCAAGGAAGACTTGTCCATAACCGTCTGGCGTGTAGTGTAGAAGACGCTCATCCTCGACGACGAGGACTTGATCCGCTCCGCGTGACGCTAGTACGTCGGCATCCTTAGCGACATCGTGTCCAATCAGGACTGCGATGACTTCGTCTGCGACACGTCGCGCTGCTGCGATAGCCTCAAACGATACATTCCGTAAACTGCCATCCCGTGATTCTGCGAGTACTAATGCTTTTGTCATTCGTTTCTCCCCCTTAGACCACTTTTGCTTCGTTGCGTAATAATGATGCGAGCTGTGCGACTTGCTCGTTCAGTTCACCTTCAAGGACCTTACCGGCTGCTTTGTTCGGTGGTAAGAAACGTTCGATCGTCTCTAGACGTGGTGCGAGTTCATCTTCATCGAGTTCGAGATCATCGAGTTCGAGTTCTTCAAGCGGCTTCTTCTTCGCTTTCATGATTCCTGGAAGACTTGGGTAACGTGGTTCGTTCAACCCTTGTTGCGCAGTGACGAGTAACGGAAGTGTTGTTTCAATCGTTTCTGTATCCCCTTCAGCGTCGCGTGTGACGACAGCCTTCGTGCCGTCGAGTTCAAGTTTCGTGATCGTCGTCACGTAAGGAATATCGAGCAATTCTGCGACGCGTGGTGCCACTTGACCACTTCCGCCATCAACTGCGACGTTTCCAGCGATGACGAGATCAACTGTCTGTTCCTTTAAATAACCAGCGAGCACTTCAGAAATCGTGAAATGATCTGCCTCTTCGATATCATCTTCAATCGAGATGCGAACTGCTTGGTCCGCTCCCATTGCGAGTGCTGTTCGTAATTCCTTGTCCGCATCTTCCGGTCCGACCGTCACGACCGTCACCGTTCCCCCTTGTGCATCACGGACACGAATCGCTTCTTCTACCGCATATTCATCGTACGGGTTAATGATGAACTCAGCGCCATCCTCATCGATTTGACCATTCTCGAGTTGGATTGCTTCTTCCGTATCGAATGTGCGTTTCAACAGTACATAGATTTCCATCTCATGCTCCCCCTTGTCGTCTATTCACCATCATTCTTTGTATCCGCTTACATGATTGTTGTCATGAAAAGGGCTTAACTCAGCCCTTTGATCAACATCCGATGGATCCCGTCGCGTGTCTCAAGCAACTCATATTTGAATCCACTTGCCATCCAGCTCGTCACGACCTCATCGATTGTTCCGAAGATCATCTGACGCGCTAATCGATAATCGAGTTCGTTTGAAAACTCGCCTGTCGTCATCCCGTGCTTGATGACACGGTCAATCAGATGCAGATACGGTTTCAAGACGGCGGCAATGTTTTGGCGCATGTCTTGGTTGGATTGACGTAGCTCGATTTGCGTGACGACAGCCAAATCATAATCGACGGATAATTGCTCAAGGTGTGCCTCGATCAATGCGGCCAATTGTTCTGTCGCTGACGTGTGATTCGCGATTTGTCCTTCGGAATATTCGATGAAGCTTCCCATTTTCGCTTGGAATAGCGAAATCAGTAGGTGTTCTTTATTCTTGAAGTACAGATAGATCGTTCCATCCGCAACACCGGCTTCCTTTGCGATGGCGGTCACCTTCGCTCCATGGTAGCCGTTTTTAGCGATGACTTTTACGGCGGCATCAATGATGCGGTCACTCTTTGACATTGTTCGTTTCATTCCACTATCTCCTAACGCATAAAATGAATGATGGTTCATTCATATTTATTCTATCATGTCATTTCGTCCTGTCAACTGCTTTCTTCGAGTTGTTTGGCACGTTCTTCTTCAACAAGAACACGGCGGAGAATCTTCCCGACGAACGTCTTCGGTAACTCTTGTCGGAATTCGTACTGCTTTGGCACTTTAAATGACGCTAACTGTTTACGACAGAATTGATCAAGCTCTTCTTCTGTGACCGTCATCTCATCCTTGACGACGATGAACGCCTTGACGGTCTCTCCACGATAGGCATCCGGAACACCGATGACGACGGCTTCCTTGACGGCCGGATGCTCGTACAAGATTTCTTCGACTTCACGTGGATAAATATTAAATCCGGAAGCAATGATTAAATCCTTTTTCCGATCGACGATCCGGAAGTAATGATCTTCGCCGATATAACCAAGGTCTCCCGTGTGCAACCAACCGTTTCGAAGAACCGCTTGCGTCTCTTCTGGTCGTTTCCAGTATCCTTTCATGACTTGCGGACCTGTGACGATGATCTCACCGATCTCACCAAGAGTTGCGGGTGTCTCTCCATCCGCTTGGACGATTTTCGCTTGCGTATCGGGTACCGGAATACCAACCGTTCCAGGAATCCGGCGATCCCAGATACAGTTCGTATGCGTCACCGGACTCGTCTCAGACAAACCATATCCTTCAACGATTCGTCCGCCCGTTAATGCTTCGAATTTTTCCTGGACTTCGACCGGCAGTGGAGCTGAACCTGAAATACAAGCTTCGATTGAAGACAGATCATATTTCTTTAGCTTCGGATGGTTCAACAGACCGACATACATCGTCGGTGCACCAGGGAACAGATTTGGTTTTTCCTTATGAATCGTTTTCAATACTTGTTCAATGTCGAATTTCGGAACGATGATTTGCTCATAGGCATTAAAAATACCGAAATTGAGGTTACATGTCATGCCATAGACATGGAAATACGGAACGACAGCTAACAGTTTTCGTCCATCTCCCCGCTCATATTTATAAAACCATTTGTCGATTTGCTCGACATTCGCACTCAGGTTATAGTGCGTCAGCATGACACCTTTTGGAGCACCTGTCGTTCCACCCGTATACTGAAGAACCGCGACATCTTCTTTCGGTTGAATCGCAATCGGTGTAATCGGTTCATAACCACGTAGCGATAAAAATGGAATCGAACCCGTCGTATCGATGATGATGTTGTTATCTTTCCGTGCTTTAATGGGATACAGTTTATTTTTAGGGAAGGGAAGGTAATCCGCGATGCTTGTTGTCACGACCGTTTTGAGTTCCGTCGCCGCTTTGACGCGAGATGCTTTCGGATAAAGTAGGTCGAGGGTTACGAGCAGATGTGCACCTGAATCGATGAGGATCTGTTCGAGTTCACGGTCCGTATAGAGCGGATTCACCTGCACAACGATTCCACCAGCATAGAGGACAGCATAATAACTGATCATATACTGGGGACAGTTCGGTAACATCAGTCCGACACGATCTCCTTTTTTGAGGCCATGCTCTTGAAGTAAACTTCCGAGTGCATGTGCTTCGTCGCACACTTCACGAAACGTCATACGTTTCCCTAAGAAACTTAAGGCACGTTGTTCTGGAAAATCAGTCGCTGCCTCATCAAGTGCCTGATAAAGAGGTATTTCTCGATAATCAATCGATACGGGTACTTGCTTTGGATAATCAGATAACCAAACGGATTCCATACGTTTCCCTCCCTGATAATGAATTACTATTCATTTTCATTATACGTTGATTTGAATTCGACATGCCAGTAAAATCCCAAAAAAAGAAATTGAATCTGCTTGTTTTTTGGTTTTTTCAATCAAAATTTTAATACTAAAAAAGCAGCACCTCCCTTTCTCGATTTCCGAAAAAGAGAGGTGCTACTTTTGAATCCATATTACCGGGAGGGATATGTGAATCCTTCCCCGATGACTTCTCGCACTTTATGAATGACGACGAAGGCGCGGGGATCCGCTGCTTCGACGATTTGTTTCAACGGTGCCAGTTGTCGTTTATCGACGATCATATACAACATGTCATTCTTTTGTTTCGTGAAATGACCATGACTGTGGATGACAGTCGCGCTACGTCCGAGCGTCTCCGTCAGGATCGTCGCGATTTCTTCTTGGCGATGGCTAATGATCGTGACCGCTTCGCGGACGTTCAATCCTTCGCTGACGAGATCAATCAAATACGAACCGATGATGATCGCAATTAACGTGTACAGCATCGTCTCTTCTCCAAATAGAAAACCTGACGCACCGACAACGGCGACATCGATGATGAACATCGAGACTGCGATACTGAGATTCAAGTATTTATTCATCAGTCGAGCGATGATGACACCACCGCCCGTCGTTCCTCCCGCACGAATGACGAGTCCGATTCCGACACCAATCAAAATACCCGCATAGACCGTTCCAATCAAACGGCTATCCGATGATGTCGCAAGGTTTGCTGTCGAAGAGAGGACAAACGATGTGACGGCGACTGAGATGACTGAGTAAAGCATCGTCTTCCGGCTAAGGAATCGATAACCGACAACGAACAGCAAAGCGTTCGCAAGCAAGGAGACAAGTCCCGTATCCCAACCGTAAAGATAGTAGAAAATGACCGTGATCCCAATCAATCCACCTTCTGAGAGATCATTTGGAATCGTAAAGTAGTTGATTCCAAAGGCGAGAATCGACGACCCGATGATAACCCAGAAGATGTCCTTCCAAGAAATCAATTGCATCGCCTCAAAAGCACGGCGTCTCGTTTCTGTCGTTGTTGATGTTTTTCGTACGTTCATATGCGTTCCTCCTTTTTTGATTAGGCGTGGCTCAATAAAAATTCCGTACTGAAACGATGTCAGTACGGAATGATCACACGGTAAGACCGGTTCTTTTAATTAAATACAATCCAAAGGATACCGACAACCAAAAAGGCGATCGAAACCCCGAACATGATTTTCGCTAAACGTTCTAACACGGATTCACCCCACTAACGCTGATCCGATGACGTAGGACATGCCGATCGATAAAGCGCATGAAATGATACCGACAGCAATGTTGCCATTCTCGATTTCACGGTCTACCGGCAAATTCGGTGTCAGGAATTCAAAGATCCAATATGTCGATATCAACAATAAGAAGCCAAAGGCACTTTCAAGAAATATCGACCCGACCCGTTCTTCCCCTTGGACAGCGAAATGAACGATATTGGCGAGTCCGATGATTTTTCCACCTGTTGCTAACGCAACGGCGATATTGCCACTCTTGATATGTTCCCAGTTTTTATACCGGGTTGTCAACTCAAAAAGTGCAAGCCCCAAAATGATCAGTAATCCCGCGACCGAATAGAGCGCTGTCGTATAGACATAGACGTTCTCAAAAATGTTCATCTTGCTTTCCTCATTTCAGTTCGATGATCGTCACACCGTGTCCGCCTTCACCTTGACCACCTAACCGGTGACCTTTGACGTGACGATGACCTTTCAAGAATTCTTGGACACCTTGTCGCATCGCTCCCGTACCCAAGCCATGAATGACACGGATGTGGTCGTAGTTCGATAACAAGGCTTGGTCCATGAAGCGTTCGAGCTTCGACAACCCTTCTTCGACACGCACGCCACGTAAATCCAGTTCAGCCGAAGGTGTCGATTGTTTCGTCACACTCGTTCCACCAGAGCGCCCTTTCGTTTGTGGACGTTTTGGTGTACTGCCAATCTTCGCGAGATCTTCCGGTTTGACGTTCACCTTCATGATGCCCACTTGGACGGTATACTCGCCGTTCGCCTGTTGGTTGATAATATAGCCTTTTTGATTGAAGGTCGTGACTTTAACTTCTTCGCCTTTATCAAATCGCGGCGTTTGGTCGTATTTTGCTTTTACTTTAGCGATCCGCTTCTCTTGCAGACTCGGCTTCGCGTCTTCGAGTCGCTTCCGCGCCTCGATCAGTTCATGCTCTTTGACGGCACCAGCGTCTCGTAATTCCTTCAGACGTTTGATGACGCCTTCTGCTTCTTTTTGAGCGCGTTCGACCGCACGTGCTGCTTTTTCTTCCGCTTTTGCCAGAATTTCGTTTTTCTCTTCCTGGATCTCAGCTTGTTCTTGCTCGAACTGCTCTCTCTCTTCGACAAGTCGTTTTTTCTCTTCTAACAACTGTGCCTCTAACGTTTCAGCCCGCTGTTTCGCTTCTTCTAATCGTTCGATCATCGTCTCGACAGACTGTGCGTCGCTACCGATCTGACCACGTGCCGCGTCGATGATCCGGTCTTCGAGTCCAAGACGTTTTGAAATCTCGAACGCATTCGAGCGTCCAGGTACACCGATGAGTAAGCGATAGGTCGGACTGAGTGATTCGACATCGAATTCCATCGACGCATTGACGACCCCTTCTCGGTTATAGCCGTACGCCTTTAATTCTGAATAGTGTGTCGTCGCTGCCACACGTGCGCCGCGTCGCTTCACTTCATCAAGAATCGCGATTGCAAGGGCAGCCCCTTCTGTCGGATCCGTTCCCGCACCTAATTCATCGAACAGTACTAGACTCATAAAATCGATTTTTTCCATCATCGAGACGATGTTCGTCATGTGCGAACTAAACGTCGATAAGTTTTGTTCAATCGACTGTTCATCCCCGATATCGGCATAAATCGCATCGAAGACACTGAGTTCCGTCTCATCTGCAGCTGGCACGTATAGTCCTGATTGCACCATCAATTGCAAAAGACCGATCGTCTTTAAGGTAACTGTCTTACCGCCGGTGTTCGGACCGGTGATGACGAGTGACGTAAAATCCCCACCCAGTGATACGGTAATTGGTACGACTTCCTCTTTCGGGATGAACGGATGCCGTGCTTCCTTCAGAATGATATGGCGGTTTTCGTTCAAGCGTGGCTCGACCGCTCCAATTTGATGACCGTATAATGCTTTTGCCATGATGAAATCAAGTTCTGCTAATACATCCAGATTGATGCGTAGCGAATCACCAACGCTACCGACAAGTGCCGATAGTTGTGCAAGAATTCGTTCGATTTCCGCCCGTTCTTTCAAACGCGCTTCTTGAATTTCGTTGTTCGCAGAGACGACAGCTTGCGGTTCGATGAACAACGTTGCTCCAGAAGCGGACTGATCATGGACGATTCCGCCGAACGCTTGACGATATTCTTGTTTGACCGGTACACAATAACGATCGTTTCGCATCGTCACGATGGCGTCAGACAGCATCTTCGCTTTACTACGTAAGACGTTATCGATTTTCGAACGAACTTGTCCTTCGAGCGAGCGTAACTGACTGCGTAACGCTCGTAATTTATCACTCGCTGAGTCTTGGACAGTCCCTTGATCGTCGATGGCATGGCGAATCCCCTGTTCGATCTCGACGAGCTTCGTGATTTGCTCGATTCGACTATCAAGGCGCGGTAATCGTAGATCCGCATGGTCTTCGTGTAGCCGTTCTTGGAATGCCTTCACTTGACGTCCCGAGTAGACGACGTCTGCGACGGCTAGAAGTTCACTCGTCGAGAGGACAGAGCCAATCTCTGCTCGTTTCACTTCACTTCGGACGTCCGTCAATCCACCGAACGGATAACGGTCACGCAACCGGTAGACCGTCGTTGCTTCCGTCGTGACAGCTAACAGTTCCTTGACCTGCTCGAAGTCTTCCGCCGGACGCATTGCCCGGACGAACTGTGCTCCGAGTGAACTAGCCGTGAAGGCGAGCATGTTTTCTTTTAACTTCTCATATTCTAAAACGCGTAATGCGTTGGCATTCATTTAATCCACTCCTAAACGTTTTCGACCGAAGAATTCGAGTGCTTCTTCAGCAGACCACGTATTGATGACATCAGACGCCTCCAAATAAGCTTTACGAGCATGGAGGACTCCAAGTTTCATATCTTCTAACATTTCTGGTCGGTGTGTATCCGTATTAATTAAAATCTTCACGCCGGCAGCCTTCGCTTTCGCAAGCGAACTTGCTGTTAAATCAAAACGTGCTGGATTCGCGTTCATCTCAAGCGCTGTTCCTGTCCCCGCTGCTAGTTCGATCAATCGATCGACATTGACGGCGTATCCTTCTCGTCTTCCAATGATTCGTCCCGTCGGATGAGCAATCAAGGAAACATAAGGATTACGACAAGCATTCTCGAGCCGCTGCATGATCTCTTCTTCCGTCTGATCGAACTTCGAGTGGATCGAGGCGATGACATAGTCCATTTCTTTTAAGAACTCATCTTCATAATCAAGTGATCCATCGGGCAAGATATCCATCTCGACACCGCATAAAATTGTCATATCGGGATGTTTCTCGCGTGCCGCTTCGATTTCAATACGTTGTGCACGCAGACGTTCTTCCGTTAATCCATTGACGAATTTCATATATTTACTATGATCCGTGATCGCCATCCATGTATATCCGCGTGCAGCACAGGCATCGACTAGTTCTTCAACAGACAACGTACCATCTGACCATGTCGTATGCATATGCACATCGGCTTGAATATCTTGTTCCGTCAAGAGACGTGATAAATCTTGCTCGAATTCATGACGTCCCGCTCGTAATTCAGGCGCGATGAACGGTAAATCATATCGCGCAAACAATTCTTCTTCTGTGTTCGGTTGCACTAATCCTTGCTCGGTCTCGACACCATATTCAGAAATACTCTCTCCTCGCTCTTTTGCGAGTTGGCGCATCCGGACGTTGTGATCCTTCGAACCCGTAAAGTGATGTAATGTGGATGCATACGCCGCATCATCCACGATTCGGAAATCAACCGCGATATAATGAACGTCTCGTTTTAAGATGAGCGATACTTTCGTGCTGCCAGCTGCGATGACTTCATCGATGAGCGACAGTTCTAGAAGCTGCTCCTTGATTCGTTCCGGTTCATTCGTTGATAGAATGAAATCAAGATCCTTACACGTCTCTTCTGCTCGACGGAAACTTCCTCCAACTTCAAAACGAATGATTGCATCAAACGATGCAAGTGTCTGATTCAATTCAGCGACAATCTTTCGCATGACACCGTATGGTAATCGCTCCGGTCGTGTTTCAAACGTTTCAAGTGCTTTAACGTACTTCTCGACCGTCTTCTTGCCGAATCCAGGCATCGCTTCGACTGTACCATCTGCTAATTTCTCTGCAAAGGAATCTGCATCAATGACGCCAACTTCATGCAGTTTAGCGAGCTTTTTCCCACCAAGACCCGGAATCTTCAATAAGGCGATCAATCCTTCTGGCACTTCTTGTTCGAGTTCTGTCAGTGCCGTGCTCGTTCCCGTTTCCCGATATTCCTCTAGAACAGCAGCCGTTCCTTTCCCAATCCCCTTCATCGCCGTGAAATCCTCAATCGCCATGAAGTCAGCATCGGATGCTTCGAGAATACTTGCTGCTTTCCGAAAAGCATTAATCTTAAATGGATTTTCCCCTTTGACCTCTAGGTAGACCGATATCCGTTCCAAATGACGCATCGCATCTTGAATCGTACGCATGTGCAGTTCTCCCCTCAAAAAAAGCTCCCAATCGTGGGAGCCTGTTTATTTTATCAATCCAACTTGATCCATCAGCCAGTTCGCAAGAAGCGGGGTATGCTGGATAATGAAGCTTGCTAAACTCGAATTCGCGATTGCATCCTGTATCGATTGGATTGGAACGAATGCCGCTAAGAACAAGAGCAGGAAGATGAAGATGTACATCTCGATGAAACCAAAGACACCACCTAACAACCCTTTGACTTGTTTTAGAATCGGGACATTCGTCAACGAATCAAACATCGACAATAAGATCGATAAGATGATTTTTGTACCGAAGAACAGGACGACGAACCAAAAGGCTTTGTAGAACACCTCATCGAGTCGTGCTGAACTTGGAATCGCGAACATCGTCAAATCGATTCCCGCATCATCCAGTGTAGACGGATATGGTACCCACAATCGGAATTTCGTAGCCAGTTCCTCATAGAACGACAGTGCAACGATGAAGGAAATGATCAGACTGAGCAAATGACCGGCCTGCAACACAACTCCCCTTCGGACCCCTGTCATGACACCTACGGCGAGAAGTAATAAGATAACGAGAGAAATCATAGTTTATAGTTCACCCAAATTCTTTTTAATTTTTACATAATCACTACCAATATTAAGCGCCGCTAGGACGGCGATTTGACGAACGTCGAGTTGTGGTGCTTGTTCTCGGATTTCTCGAATCTTCGTATCTACGAGGAGACCCACTTCGCGTACGTGTTCTGGCGACTCCGTTCCGACAATCGTATAATCATTGCCTGCGATATGAATCGTCGTCCGGTTCAACCCTTCTGAATCAGCCATTTTTCTGTCCTCCTCATACTTTGCTTCTTTCATATAGTACCATCATTTTCGTTTTAGGAAAAGAAGTCCCCCATCGGTCTTAAGGATGGTATGCTTAATCCCGGAAAGGGAGGTTATCCTATGGGAACGACCGTTTTACGCTTATCTAAAGAAAAACAGGACTTAGTCATACAGAACTTCAAACAGAACGAGACGAAGTCTCCTCCGTATGCTCGTTTCGCTGCCAAGATTCCTGGTTGTGTCATCACGATTTATAATTCTGGAAAAGTGATGTTTCAAGGACCGCAAGCCGAAGCTATCGCTACACGTTTCGGTACGGCTTCGCCGACTAAGTCGAAAGAACCACTTGTTTCAACGTTACCGAATGGTTTTTCGGAATGGTCCGTCGTTGGTAGTGACGAAGTCGGGAAAGGCGATTTCTTCGGTCCACTCGTCGTCGCCGCTTCCTTTGTTGATCGAAAGCAGATCGCACTTCTTCACGAACTCGGTGTCCGAGACTCCAAACATTTGAACGATATCGAGATTCGTCGAATTGCTCGCGATCTCCATGCTGTCATTCCGTACACATATCGTATCCTACACAATCCAGAATACAATCAGATGCAACGGTCGATGACTCAAGGAAAGATGACTGCCCTGATGCATAATGATGTAATCGAGCGGCTTCTTGACCAACTGGAGACGAAACCAGAAGCGATCTTGATTGATCAGTTCGCCGAAAAAAGTGTCTATTATAAACACCTAGCTGGTGTCGTCAATCCCGTTCGAGAAAATGTCTACTTCTCGACCAAGGCGGAACAACTCCATGTCGCTGTCGCTGCCTCCTCGATCATTGCTCGCGCCATCTTTTTGAAGGAGATGGACAAGTTGAGTGAAACAACAGGTGTCGTCATTCCGAAAGGTGCTGGTGCCAAGGTCGATCAAGTCGCCGCCTCACTGATTTTACGTTATGGAGCTGACAAACTGCGTGACTGGACGAAAGCCCATTTTGCGAATACGAAAAAGGCACAACAACTAGCTGCGAAACGAAACCGACCATGACCTTAACGGAATGGTCGGTTTTTTTAAATGACGGACTCCCCTTCAGACAGTCGTTCTAATTCCGCAAGAAGTATGTGTTTTTCATTAAAAGGAATCGTTTTTGTACCGATTCGTTCTACCTCATCATGACCTTTCCCGACGATGACGATGCGTTTTCCTTCGTGCGCCAGATGCGCTGCTTGTACGAGCGCTTCGTGACGGGATGTATGACAACCTACTAAATGTTCACGTGGAATATCAACGATTAGCTCTTCGATGATTCGATCCGGATCCTCTGTCCTCGCATCATGGACCGTTGCGATGATGTGTTCACAATATTTACTTGCAATCCGCCCCATTTCCGCTCGTTTCGTTCGATCACGCTCTCCAGCTGCACTTAAAACGACCGATAGCGATTCTCCGGAAAAAGTGAGTGCCTGTAAACATTTTTCTAGACCATCCGGTGTATGGGCATAATCGATATAAATCTCACAAGGTGCCCAGTCCAGTCGTTCAAGTCGTCCTTTCGGCAATTCCAGTTCTGGAATGTGACGAATCAAAGCATAGAGATTGGCATCACCTGCCCGCAATAATCCCATCGCCGCCGCTAAATTCGCTGCATTGAATTCACCTAGTAAAGCTGTCGGCACACGCGTCGTCTTCTCGTCGATCCGCACATTGACGGTGTCCGTCAACCATTCGACCGCGATTTGTGACGTCCGGTGTGGTTGTGTCGTATACCAGATGACGGGTTGTAAAGGCGCAGCTTCTCGCATGACGCGGCTCCAACCATCTTCTCGATTCAAGACGATGGTCCGACCATTTGACGCAGCGACTTGTTGAAATAACAACGCTTTCGTCTTGGCGTAATCCTCCATTGAATGGTGATAATCCAGATGATCATGCGTCAGGTTCGTAAATGCTGCCGAGTGGAAAGACACTCCTTCGACTCGACCTTCAGCTAATGCATGAGAAGACACTTCAATGATGCAATCCGTCACGCCTTTTTCAACCATTTCATACAACAGTCGATGTAAGATGATCGCTTCAGGCGTCGTATTCGGTGTCTCAATGAGTTCCTCATCAATTCGTGCACCGACCGTGCTAATCATGCCGGCTTTTATGCCTGTTGCACGAAAGAGATCATACGCCAATTTTGTCGTCGTCGTTTTTCCGTTCGTTCCCGTTACACCATAGACACGCATTTTTTGACTCGGATGATCATAAAAAAAGTCTGCTACCTTCCCGGCAGCTGCCTTTGTATTTTCGATGAGAATAACAGGAATCGTTACATCACTTAATGCTTCTTCCGCTAAAATCGCAACTGCTCCATTACGTTCCGCTTCTCTAGCATATCGATGACCATCTACCGTGTAGCCGCGAACACAAATAAACAGACTTCCTGGTATTACGTTTCGTGAGTCTGTCTCAATACTCGTAACTATCGGATTTGAATCTGTTCGTAAATTAAAAAGTGATACTAATGATGCTAAGGATTTCGAACAGGGCTTCATGATGTTTGCTTCCCTTCCTTGTCTCAAGATTTGCTTTATTTGGTCTAATATAAATGACTCGATGTATCAATTGTTTATCTTCAGCTAAACTTCAGATGAATATGTTACAACTAACAATGAGGTGAATGATATGACACATATTTTGATCGCAGAAGATGAATACGATATCAGGGAACTACTAACAGAATTATTGAACTCCAATGGATACATTGTATCTAGCGCGGCAAACGGCATGGAAGCCTTACAACTTTACCGATCGGGCTCTTTCGATTTAATCATCTTAGATATCATGATGCCTTTCTTCGATGGTTTTGAGGTTGCACGCGACATTCGTAAAGAATCACAAACGCCGATTATTTTTTTAACCGCTTTGCAAGATGAGGAAAACCAGGTGAAAGGATTTGATCTCGGAATCGATGATTACATCGCAAAACCATTTTCCCTTCGCATCTTACTTAGACGGATCGAAGCCGTTATCAGGCGCATTCAATCGAATGAAGCAGAATCACTCTCATTTCGAGAGATTACCCTTTTTCCATCAAGCTATAACGTATACGTTTCTGGAAATCCGACGACATTAACACTTAAGGAATTTCAAATTCTTCATTTATTACTCGAACATCCCGGCCGTGTACTCGAACGAGAACAGCTGATTCAGCAACTTTGGGGGTTTGATGCCCTTGGCGATACACGATTCTTGGATACACATATTAAAAACCTACGAAAAAAAATAAACGTACCTTATATTCAAACAGTAAAAGGAGTTGGCTATAAGCTTGAAGCACCTAGCTAAACGTCAAGGAATCACTGCTAAACTATTTTTTTTAACGATGAGCTTACTCATCGTCGCTGTCCTCTCGACGGTTGGTTTTCTATATGCCTCGTTGCCTTCGTACTATCAGTCCTATCGAGAAGAACAATTTCACTCGACGATGGCATCTATTAAACTAAAAAGTAAAGATCGTTCAATCGAAGAACTCATCCCATTGCTTGATCAACTGACAGACAAAGGGATTCGTTTTTCACTGTGGACGGAGGACGATCAACTCTTATATGCACCCGATTTTGGTCGCGGACCGATTCGTCGCACTACCGATAACTCTCCTACCGGAACGATCCAAGCCTCCCTTCCACTTCAACTGAACAGTCAAACGGTTACTCTCGATGCGGATCAAATGATTCAACCGATTGATGAAGTGAAAGCCGTCTTGTTGAAACTAGCTCCTTATATCGTTTTTCCGCTTCTATTATTAGCCGGTCTTGCTGCCTATCTTTATTCACGTACCATTTCTCGACCGCTGATCTCCATCAATCAAGCGACGAAGGAGTTAGCGAATTTAAACTTTGCTGTCCGAACCCATCATCACTCAACGGATGAACTGGGTGATCTATCAAGAAATATCAATCAACTCGCCACCACACTCGAGGCGACGATGGATTCTTTACAAGCCTCCAATGAACGCCTTCGTCTTGAAGCGGAAAAAGATCGAATACGTGATGCAGAACGAAGACAGCTATTCCTCGCTATCTCACATGAGTTAAAAACACCTGTTACGATCATCAAGGGTCAAGTCGAAGGGATGCTCTTGAATCTCGGAGTCTACCGAGACCGTGATTACTATTTGGAGCGTGCTAGTCAGGTGATTGAAAATATGGAACGTCTCATTGCATCGTTGCTCGAAGTCGCCCGTGTCGAACAAATGGCACTTCATTTCGAGGAAACGAATCTTCGTCTGTTACTCGAACAACAACTCGATCAATTCGGACAACTTATTCATGATCAGCAATTACGTGTGATCTCACCTAAAGAAGACTGGAACGTTAACACGGATCGTCACTTGTTGGAGCGCGCTTTTCATAACGTATTAATGAATGCCATATCGTATACGGCTCCGGGTGGAACGATTCTAATCGAGACGACCGGAAAACAAAATGGTGTGGTGCTAACGATCACAAACTCACCGACTATTCAAGATTCAAGTGATACTGCCGCTTGGTTCCACCCCCTTACACGCGCCGAACAATCGCGAAATCGAATTCATGGCGGTAGTGGTCTCGGACTATATTTGGTACACCAAATCATGGATCGATTAGATTTAAAGACTACTTTGACTGGAACACCTGATCAGGTACGATTCACGACGTTTTTTGAAACTACTTCTTGATTTCTACTTGCCAAAGAAGTAAAGAATCCGCTATACTCCTTTAAGTTAACTAGTTAACTTAAAGGAGGTTTTTTTATGTCATCTCAACAAGAAGATATTCTCGGACAACTGTCAAAAGTCGCCCGACTCGTCAAACGAGACGTCGATGCCACCCTCGCTCAATATTCGTTACACACTGGACAATGGGCACTCTTGAAGGCCGTGTCTTTACTTGAACCAGTCTCACAGGTCACCCTGTCGAAATATTTAGTCATCGAAAAGCCAGCCGTCACAAAAACAGTCGCTCGATTAGAAGAATTAGGATTCATCTTTCGTCAGAACGCAGGACGTCATCGCCTGGTCGAATTGACTTCACAAGCACGCGACTTATTTCAGACGATTGATGCATCCGTCCAACAAGCACATCGTATATTTTTGGATGAATTATCGCCAGAAGACCAGTCTTCCTTAGAGCGCCTGATGACTCAGCTACTTCTTACCCATCGCCCGGTCGAACAGGAGGAATCATCGTGAATCGTTTATTTCACCGGCATTACGTGACGACATTACTCGTCAATCTCTTATTATTCATAACGTTTTACTTATTAAATGCATCCCTGCCTCTACTCGCCGCCCAAAAATTCGAGGTTTCACAAGGATCACTCGGATGGGTCGTGACGGCATTCGTACTCGCAACGGTCTGTTCACGTCCGTTGATTGGTCATTGGCTCGATCGGTACGAACTGAAACGGATGTTACTATTATCTGCTAGTCTGTTTACTCTCTTTAGCTGTCTCTACTTGATCATTCTGCCGATTGAATCATTCAGTTTATTGCTCATCATTCGTGTGTTACATGGGTTTAGTTTCGGTATGATCTCTTCTTCACTGAGTTTAAGTGTCACGACGTTGATTCCTAAACAACGTCAGGGTGAAGGAATGGGTTACTTCGTCCTCTCGATGAATCTCGCTTCCGTCCTAGGTCCTGTCATCGGATTGACGTTGATTGCTCATGATGTCATGGTCTGGTATTTCATGACAGTTGCTCTACTCGCCATCTGTTCATTTCTTTTCGTGATCCGTTTACCATTGACGAGCAGTCATATTCCGCAAACGTCACCATTTCGGCTCCGTCAATCGCTTTTCTTAGACAGTCCCGTCTTGTTGCTAGCTACAAGCTTTGCGGGAATTGCGATTTCCAGTACGTCTGCATTTATCTCCTTATATGCCGATTCCATTCACCATGTGACGTATGCCTCTTATTTTTACGGACTGGCTGCGCTCGGTATGGTCGCCATTCGTCCACTAGCCGGAAAACGGTTTGACCGAAAAGGACCAGCTTCCGTGCTTATTCCATCCTATGGTCTGTATGCGGTCGGATTTCTAGTACTTGGATTCTTTCCAACGCTTTATGGTTTGTTGTTCGCCGCCCTCATCATCGGCATCGGCTCCGCCTCCATCTTCCCAGGATTGCAGACGGTCATGCTGACGTATGCAGCTCCTGAACAAAAAGGCAAAGCCATCTCTACATTTTTCCTCGCCTATGATAGTGGCTTTGGCATCGGTGCTTTCCTGCTATCGGGCATTGCGGCTAAGACTGGATACTCGAATATGTTTTTGATCTGCAGTCTCGTCGTCGTCAGCAGCGGTCTCTTATATGTGTATTCGAGACGTTCCTCCGCTACAGCAACCAATCAGGACATCGCCTCATAAGTAAAGAAGGGACTTCTCAACGATTGATGAGAGTCCCTTCTTTTAATACATTCATTTCGTTTCTTCAACGAGCCGGTATGGTCTGCCCTTCAACGATAGGTTTCTTTTCGACGAACCGTTGTTTTTTCAGTTCAATGATTTGATCGGCAGCACGTGCGACTTCTGCTGAGTGTGTCACTGCGATAATGCAACGATTGGCATCATGCGCTAGTTGTTGAAACAAACGGATGATTTCCGTAGCTGTTTTTTCATCGAGTGCTCCTGTCGGTTCATCCGCTAATATGATTGGCGCTTCTGTCGCTAGAGCGCGCGCGATGGCAACCCGTTGTTGCTGACCACCACTCAACTGTAATACGTTCTTTTTCGAATGTATTTCATCGATCCCGACCTGTTCCAGTAACTCAAGAGCTCGTTTCTTCTTCTCCTTAATCCGTCGCCCACTCAACTCAAGTGCGACAATGACATTATCAATAGCATTCATATAAGTTAATAAATTAAAAGATTGGAAGACAGTCGCTGCATGACGCGATCGATACGTCGTCAGTCCGATTTTTCGCAATTCACGTCCTTCATACTGTATTTGTCCTTCCGTTGGTGAGTCTAGTCCACTGAGTAAACTTAACGCAGTCGTTTTACCAGAACCTGATTCTCCAAGAATTGCATAAAATCTTCCCGCCTCGAACTGCATCGATACCTCATTTAAGATTCGTTGTTGCTTTCCTGCTGATGTATACGCATACGACACCTTCGTCATTTCTAAAGTCGTCATCTGATTAATCCTCCCGCAATAAGATTTCTTTTGGATTCATTCGTAATAAGATAAGTGACGGTAATAAAACGGATAAAAAGACAATCAGACTACCGATTTGAACGACTTGTGCTAGTGTCGACCAGTCAATTTTCGTCGTCATCTCTGTAATTTGAGGAATACTAGCGAGGAGTTGTTGTCCTTGACCACCCGGACCTCCACCTGGACCTCCAAATCCATCCGTTGTAGCCGAACTTGCCGCTTCTGTCACTTCTCGGTTTAATAATTGATCGGTCATGAATTGTGATGTCATTCCTCCCGTCGCATACGTTATGAGAAACGCAACTGCCGCAATCGCAAATGTTTCAACTAATAATTGACTCATCAGCTTCGAACGTTTTTCACCCATTGCCATCAAAATCCCCATCTCTTTCCGGCGTTCACGTACAGATAACAAAATCAAAAGTGCCAGAATCAAACCACCTGCGATACTAACGAGATAGACGACTGATTTTGAGAAGGAAGCAACTTGTTCAATTGGTCCGACCATTTTTTGGTAAGCCGCATCATTCGCATCCAACGTGAACGTATCCCAGTCCACTGATGAAACCGATTTTGCTTTTTGTTTGAACGCCTCGACTTCAGACGGATCCTTTAAAGAGTAGACAACACTTGACGCACTCACTGTCCCATCCTCGGTAGCAAAGTCGGCAAGCGTCTCATTTGAAACATACATTTGATTCATCGGATCCATGAACCCCGCAGCACGGAAACTTGCGTCTGAACTCGCATCTGTCGATGAAGAAAGCCCGATGATCGTCAGTTTTTGTGTTTGATTCGTCGTCGTCGATTTCAGTTTGAATGTATCTCCTACTTTAAGGTCGTTTTCAGTTGCTAGATTTTCATCGATGACAACACTATTTTCTTTCGCATCAGACGTCAATGCTACGCCATCAACAATTTTTAATGTTCCATTCGAAAACGAATCAAGTAACTCCATATTCGTCACACCGTTCAACGAGAAGTCGGGCGTCGTCATTCCCTCTGGCATTTCACCGCCTGGTCCACCATCCGGTCCACCACCTGTATTCGTCGACTCACTTTCGATCGGTTCAATATCACTCGCGGTCGCGGTCGCTTGCGAAAGATAATTAGTCGACTTGACTGCATCTAGTTGTTCGATCGCTTCAACTTCTTTCATCGAAATTTTAACTTCTTCTGGTCTTCCTCGTTCTCCAGAAGCTTGTCGCTCCTGCATTTGTTTTTGTCGGTCGACTTGTAACGTCACGGTAGCTCCCAGTTCTTTTCTTGCTTCTTCTCCAGCTGATTTTGCAGCATTCTGAATCGCGAATCCTGATAGAACCAGCGATCCAATTACCGTTAAAATAATCAACATGATCATCGTCTTGCCCTTTCGAGCGATGATACTCTTCCCAGCCCGTTTCAAAAAATTCATATGTCCTGTTCCTCCTTTTATCGTCTGCATTCATCGTATGAAACGAATCTGTAGCTCGACTGTAGTTCAACTGTATATTGAACGAAGAAACGCTATGAAACAAAAAAATGCAGTTCTTTTCAGTTAAGAAAAGAACTGCATTTTACTTTTAATCTGAAAATAGGTAACCGTGGAATCTTCATCATGATCCATGTCCCATTCCATTACCTAATTATGCGCGAAGTTCCGCATTGAATGTTTCTTTCACTGCATCTACGACTCGTTGTTGCGCTGTCGTGATTTCTTCATCGACTAACGTCCGTTCCTTGTTTTGATAACGGAGTGAGAAAGCGAATGATTTTTCATTCTCTCCGACGTTCTCACCCGTATAGACATCGAACAATTCGATCGTCTGTAAAAGTGGACCGGCTGCTTCCGTCATGACATCGACGATGGATTGCGCCGTCACTGATCGCTCGACGACGATTGCTAAGTCACGTGTCATCGATGGGAAACGTGAGATTTCCGAGTAGACCTGTTCCTCTTTCGAACGCAATGCCATCGCCTCTAATTCGAAGACGTACACTTCTTTTAGACCATACTGTTCTTTTGACAGACCAGGATGCACTTGACCGACGAATCCAATTGCTTCTCCGTCAAGCAGAACGCGCGCCGTCCGTCCTGGGTGCATTGATGGAATGCTCGCTGCTTCGAACGTCAACGTGACACCAGACGCAGATGCGAGTGTCTCGACGATTCCTTTCATGACGAAGAAATCTGTTTTGACAAGTGTGCCATGAGCCCGGTGTTGTTCTGAGACACCGACTGCGACGCCGCCGATCATTTCTTGTTCGATCGGAAGTGTCTCAAGTGACGCATCCCGTTGCAGATAAACACTGCCGAGTTCATAAAACGCAACATCGGCATGCTGTCGAGCGACGTTATGTTGTGCGACTTCAAGGAGTCCCGGAATGAGTGATGTCCGCAATGTCGAACGTGCTTCACTGATTGGCATCGCCAGTTTGACTGGATGCAAATCTTCCCGTTCATTGAATTGCATCGCGCGTTGTTCGCTCGTCAATGAATACGTGATCGCTTGCGAAAGACCTGCTCCCTGCAGTGTCCGGCGTAAATGACGACGATGGATGTTCCGTTTTGGTAAGAAACCACGGCTTGCTTCAGACGGTAAGCTTGAAGTCAGGGCATCATATCCATAGAGACGTGCGACCTCTTCCGCTAAATCAGCCGGAATTTTCAAATCTTGGCGGCGAGTCGGTACGCTGACCGTCAAGGCATCCCCCGATAATTCAACACCGAGACCAAGACGTTCGAGTAACGTTTGCATGACCGTTCCTTCAATTTCCATACCAAGACGATGATTGATGTACGAGACACTCGCTTCAATCAAATGATCGTCAAGCTCGAGCGTTCCGGCTTGAGCGACACCGGCTTGAACCGTTCCACCCGAGAGTTCAGCAATCAAAGCTGCAGCACGATCGAGTGCTAACAAGACACGACGTGGGTCGACACCTTTTTCAAAACGCGCACTCGAGTCAGAACGGAGTCCAAGAACACGGCTCGTCTTCCGGACAGAAATCGGTGCGAAATAAGCAGACTCTAAAATGATCGATGTCGTATTACCGTCCACTTCGGTATTTGCTCCACCCATGACTCCAGCAAGCGCGACCGGGCGTTCACCGTCTGTGATGACGAGCATCGAAGAATCAAGTGTCCGCTCGACTTCGTCTAACGTCGTGAATGACTCCCCTGCACGTGCTTGACGCACGACGATTTGTTTCCCGAGTTTTTCGGCATCGAATGAATGAAGCGGCTGACCTGTTTCAAGTAAAACGAAGTTCGTGACGTCGACGACGTTGTTGATCGGACGAATGCCATTTGCAATCAAGCGGTTTTTTAACCAAGTCGGTGATTCTTGAATCGTCACCCCTTGGATTTCTCGAGCCGCGTAGAACGAGCACTCCTCTGAATCAAGCGTTACTTCTACTGTCGTCGCTGGCTCTGCTTCTTTGACTTCAACGACCGGGAAAGTCGGTGTCGTGTCATAAAGCGCGGCCACTTCGTGTGCGACACCATACATGCTGAGACAGTCCGACCGGTTCGGCGTTAACCCAAGTTCGAGGATTTCATCGCGTAGACCGAGTAATTCTAGAACATCTTGTCCCGGTGTGACTGGTTCACGGAACGTGTGGATTCCGTCTTGCTCATCTTCTCGGATGTATTTCTTTTCGAATCCGAGTTCTTCGAGTGAACAAATCATCCCTTCCGAGACGACACCGCGCAATTTGGCACGTTTGATTTTAATCCCTGGCAAGCGAGCTCCGACACGCGCGACGATGACATCTTGTCCTGCTTCGACATTCGGTGCACCACAAACGATCTGAACCGGTTCGTCTTGTCCGATGTCGACCGTCGTGACGTTCAATTTATCTGCTTCTGGATGTTTTTCTTTCGTTAACACACGTCCGACGACGATGTTGTTTAACGCTTCATCCCGGACATCAACGCCTTCGACTTCGATTCCGCTCTTAGTAATCAAATCAGCCAGGTCTTGTCCTGATGTATGACTGACATCCACATATTCGTTCAACCATTGTTTTGAGACTAACATCTGCGTTCCCCCTTAAAACTGTTCGCTGAAGCGAACGTCATTCGTATAGAAGTGGCGAATATCATCGACACCGTATTTCAACATGGCAATCCGTTCGATGCCCATTCCGAATGCAAAACCTGACATTTTCGTGCTATCATATTCGGCCATTTCGAGAACGTGAGGATGAACCATTCCAGCACCTAGAATTTCAATCCAACCCGTCTGTTTACAGATGTTGCATCCTTTACCGCTACATTTGAAGCACGAAACGTCGACTTCGACGGACGGCTCCGTGAATGGGAAGAAACTTGGGCGTAAGCGGACTTCACGTGCTTCACCAAACATCTGCTTCGCGAAGGCTTCAAGCGTTCCTTTTAAGTCAGCCATCGAAATCGATTCTCCGACGACTAGTCCTTCGACTTGCATGAATTGGTGCGAGTGCGTCGCATCATCTTCATCCCGGCGATAGACTTTACCTGGGCAGAGAATACGGATCGGTTCCCCTTTAGAAGCGAGCATCGTCCGCGCTTGGACTGGTGACGTATGCGTTCGCATCAAAATTTCTTCCGTGATGTAGAATGAATCTTGCATATCACGTGCTGGGTGATCCTTCGGTAAATTCAACATCTCGAAGTTGAAAAGATCTTGCTCGACTTCTGGACCTTCCGCAATCGTATAACCGAGTCCGACGAAGATGTCTTCGATCTCATCTGACACCTGTTGCAAGAGGTGCGCATGACCGACCTTTTTCGGGCGTCCTGGTAATGTGACGTCAATTGCTTCCGTTGCCAGTTTCGCATCCATCTCCTGCTGTTTGACAGCTGTCAAACGTTGTTCGAGTTGCTCTTGGATCGCTTGACGAACCGCATTCGCGATCTCACCGACGACTGGTCGTTCTTCCGCTGATAGCTTACCCATTCCTCGTAATACTTCCGTGATTGGTCCCTTTTTCCCGAGATACTTGACTCGGACGTCATTGAGATCTTTTTGTGTTGTTGCCTGATCGACTAATGTCAACGCTTCATCGCGTAATGCTTCTAATTGCTCGCGCATCTTTCCCACTCCTTTAGTTGAAGATATAAAAAAACGTCCCTCCGGCAAATGCCGAAGGGACGATGTAAACACCGTGGTACCACCCTTGTTTGACTTTTCAATCGAAAAGTCCTCCAATTGCGCGATAACGGGCGCATCCCGTCACGATCTCTCGTGCGACTCCGGAGTGAATTCGGTTAGCAGATTCACGAAGCAGTTTTCAGTCTATGACTGCCTCTCCCTGATTGAATCATTCCCTAACGTACTCTGTTCCATCAACGTCCGTGATGTATTCCTGATGTTCACTTTAGCATGAACGCCTGTCGGTTTCAATCCACGCTTGCAAAATAATAGAGCAAAATGCCTGCTGCTACTGCCGCATTCAATGACTCCGCTTTACCACGGATCGGGATGTAGGCACGCTCATCACAGTAAGAAAGCAACTCTGGCGCCACGCCTTGTGCTTCGTTCCCGATAATTAAACCGAGAGCATCCATCGGTGCGATCCCTTGATAAGACGTCGCTCCTTCTAACGCCGTGCCGATTACCGCAATCCCTTGTTCATGCAAGGCATTGACTGCCTCTTCGAGTGGCATTGCGATAACAGGTAAGTGAAATAGCGATCCTTGTGTCGCACGGATGACTTTTCCGTTATAGACGTCAACCGTTCCCGGTCCGACGACGACACCATCGAATCCAGCTGCGTCAGCTGTTCGAATCATCGTCCCGACGTTTCCGGGATCCTGCAAACGATCGAGTAGTAAATAACGTCCTCGCTCTAATTGTACCGAAGCTTGTTTCATCTCACAGACAGCGAAGATACCTTGCGACGTTTCCGTCTCAGCCAGTACTTTGATGACGGCTTCATCGATCGTAAAGACATCGGCGTTCCGTTTCCAAGAACCGGGTACTTGATACGATTCACGCACGATCAATTCCTTGACGATTCCAGCGCGAACAGCCTCTTCAATCAAGTGTTCTCCCTCAATCAAAAAGCGATTCGTCTGCAGACGTCCTTTTTTCGTTAAGAGTTTTTTCCATTGTTTAACGATTTCGTTCTTTGCTGATGCGATGTGCTTCATTGTTATATTACCCCTCGTAGATCGCTTGGACAGTCTCCGCATCAAGACGTTTTGTCACAGCAACGACTAAATCGACGGCTGCTTCGAAATCGGCCTTATGCATGATTGAGACGTTCGTGTGCAGATAACGAATCGGTACAGTCAATGCAAGTGATGGAACACCTGTATTCGATAAATGGAACTTCGCTGCATCCGTTCCGCCACCTGGTGTTAAGTCCAGTTGATACTTGATATTTTCTTCTGTTGCGACTTTCGTCACGAAATCGATCAATCCGCGATGTGCGATCATCGACGCGTCGAACATGATGACTTGAACGCCTTCACCTAATTTCGACAATGCTTCACGATCGGTCATTCCTGGCGTATCACCCGGGATACCTGTATCGACAGCAAAGGCGATCGATGGTTTAAGCAGGTGTGCGACAGTTTGAGCCCCGCGTAACCCGACTTCTTCCTGAACAGTCGCTCCTGCGAAAATCGTGTTCGGATGTCCGTCTGCTTTTAAGCGTTTGATTGCTTCGATTGCGATGGCACAACCAATCCGGTTGTCCCACGCTTTTGCCATCAAGAAGTTCTCATTTTTCATCACAGTAAATTCGCAATGTGGAACGACCGTATCACCCGGACGAATTCCCCAGCTGTCGACTTCGTCTTTCGATGAAGCACCGATATCGATGAACATCTCTTTAATGTCGACCGGCTTATTGCGCGCTTCCGGTGGTAAAACATGAGGTGGTTTTGCGCCGATTACACCTGGGATGACTTCACCAGATGATGTCACAATATTCATACGCTGCGCCAAGAGGACCTGACCCCACCAACCGCCGAGTGGTTGGAAACGAAGGAATCCTTTTTCATCGATCTTCGTGACCATGAATCCGACTTCATCCATGTGACCAGCAATCAATACACGTGGTGCATCTTCACCTGCGCCTTTATGTTCAGCAAACAGACTACCGAGACCATCTTGGTGGAATGCTTCTGCATGGGGTTCTAGATATTCACGCATGAGGCTCCGGACTTCCTTTTCATTTCCCGGTACACCTGTTGCGTCCGTGAGACGTTTTAGCATATGTAATTGTTCATTCATCTGATTTCCTCCTTAGTAACCGTTGTCTTGTCGTACATGGTTTGCTTCATTTTTAGAAATGTAAGCCTTGAAAATCATATCCTGTGTAAAACCTAGTGTAGCACCTAATGCAAGGTATGCACCAATCAAAACATCATAACTTTGTTCCGTCCGCGAAATCGCGAAGACGTTCGTTTTATTATAGACGTCTAAAAAAGCATCCGTTGCCGTTAAATAGAAGTCACCTTCTGCAAAATGACTCTTCTTATACTCAAGTGCTAGACCTAGTGAGAGTAGAAAATGGACGCCATCGACATATTCCTCAAGAATTGTGACTTGAGCGGATGGTCCCTTGTTCGACCAGAACTTGAAGCAACGTGTCTCGTTCGCAAGTTCACCGAGTTCGACCAATAAGGCAAGCAGACGCTCGTCGAATTGATTGCCTGTTAATTGATGTTCTGACTGAATCCGTTTATCCAACTGTTCTTGCATCTCAAAAAGTGTCAACCAATCCATCTTTAATTCTCCTTCTATCTAAAAAAATCATATGACCGTCTCATCGACGTGCCTTCTTATTTTATCATTAAATCGAAAAAAACGTCGGAGAATTAAATTCCCCGACGAATTGTAGAACTTAAGCGTTCAATTTTGCTTTTGCTGTGTCAGCAAGTGAAGCAAATGCAGTTGCATCTGTAACTGCGAGGTCAGCGAGCATCTTACGGTTAACGTCGATACCTGCTAATTTAAGACCATGCATCATGCGGCTGTAAGAAAGACCGTTGATACGTGCTGCCGCATTGATCCGAGTGATCCAGAGGCGACGGAAGTCACGTTTCTTTTGACGACGGTCACGGTAAGCGTACATGAGAGATTTCATGACTTGCTGTTTCGCAACCTTGAAGAGTGTATGTTTCGAGCCGTAGTAGCCCTTAGCTAATTTGAGTTGTTTTTTACGACGTTGACGAGTCGTATATCCGCCTTTTACGCGTGGCATATAAATTCCCTCCTAAATCTGTATACGATTGGATAAATTACTTCGCGATCATGTGACGGATGCGTTTGAAGTCACCCGTAGATACCATGCTAGCTTTACGTAATTTACGTTTCGCTTTTGTTGATTTGTTACCGAACAAGTGGCTTGTGTAAGCACGACCACGTTTCAATTTGCCAGAAGCAGTACGTTTGAAACGTTTAGAAGCACCGCGGTGCGATTTCATTTTAGGCATGAGAGATTCCCTCCTACTTCGATTCGATTAGTCTTCTTTCTTAGGAGCAAGCACGAGGAACATGCTGCGTCCTTCCATCTTCGGTCTCTGTTCCACAACACCGAACTCACTTAAATCCGTTGCGAGGCGTTCGAGAACGCGTTTACCGATTTCCGAGTGAGTGATGGCACGACCGCGGAAGCGAATGCTCGCTTTCACTTTGTTACCATTCTCCAAGAATTTCTTCGCATTACGGAATTTCGTTTGGAAGTCGTTCTCCTCGATCGTCGGGCTAAGACGAACTTCTTTCATCTGAATCACTTTCTGATTCTTCCGAGTTTCTTTGTCCTTCTTTTGCATCTCGAAACGGTATTTACCGTAGTCCATGATCTTACAAACTGGCGGCGTCGCTTGTGGAGCGACCATGACGAGGTCAAGTTCCGCTTCCTCTGCGAGACGTAGCGCTTCGTTGCGTGATTGGACACCTAGTTGAGCACCATCCGCTCCGATAAGACGAACTTCCCGGGCACGGATGCTTTCATTGATTAACAGATCTTTGCTAATGGTTAGCACCTCCATCGTGCATTGCACGAAAAATGAATGATAGAAAACGCTATAAAAAAAGCGTCGGCAGTTTTTCCCGCCCACACTCATAAGGAACGCCAAGGCACAGCATTTGCTATACATTGCGTATCTTCATGATGAACCAGTACGAGTGATCATACATGGTGAGAAGCGGGATGCTTCTGCTTTGTTGTCATTTCACTTTGCTATCATAGCACTTGTTTTCCCGTGATGTCAAGCCGCTTTCTATGTTCTTACAGAACGTTGCTCACATACTTGATTATAATAGCAATCCTTTGAGCGATAAGCAAGAAGTTTCTAACCAGTTTTTCACGGGTACATTCATAACATGAAAAAAGATTCAGAACATTCGCAAGCAAAACTGTTTATTTAGAATGATTATTGTTTTATAATTAATTTAATCTTACATAAAGGGGAGAATAACAGATGACTGAAAAACGATTAACGACCAATCAAGGTGTCCCAATCGGAGACAACCAGAATTCACGTACGGCTGGACGTCGCGGACCAACTTTATTAGAAGACTATCAATTAATTGAAAAGATGGCCCATTTCGACCGGGAACGTGTACCTGAGCGCGTCGTACATGCTCGTGGATTCGGTGCTCACGGTGTCTTCACTGTCAAAAATTCAATGAAAAAGTACACGAAAGCTGCGTTTCTACAAGAAGAAGGGACAGAAGTTCCTGTCTTCGCCCGTTTCTCGACTGTTATTCACGGCACGCATTCTCCAGAGACGCTCCGCGATCCACGTGGATTCTCTGTCAAGTTCTATACAGAAGAAGGAAACTGGGATTTCGTCGGGAACAATCTTCCTGTCTTCTTCATTCGCGACGCCATGAAATTCCCAGATATGGTCCATTCTCTCAAACCAGATCCAAGAACGAACATTCAAGATCCTGACCGTTACTGGGACTTCATGACACTTCGTCCGGAATCGACGAACATGCTCATGCACCTTTTCACGGATGAGGGTATTCCTGCAAGCTACCGTAAAATGCGTGGTTCTTCCGTTCACTCATTCAAATGGGTGAATGCACACGGTAATACGGTTTATGTGAAACTACGCTGGGTACCAAAAGCTGGTGTTCATAATCTCTCAGCAGAAGAAGCGACAGAGATTCAAGGAAAAGACTTCAACCATGCTTCAAACGATACGTTCCAAGCGATTGAAGATGGCGATTACCCGGAATGGGATCTGTTCGTACAGGTACTTGATCCAGCTGACGTCGATCAGTTCGATTTCGATCCGCTCGATGCGACAAAGGATTGGTTCGAAGATGTCATCCCGTTCCAACACGTCGGTACGATGACATTGAACAAAAACGTCGATAACTATTTCGCTGAAACAGAATCAGTCGGGTTCAACCCAGGTGTCTTGATTCCAGGGATGTTGCCATCTGAAGATAAGTTGTTACAAGGTCGCTTATTCTCTTACTCGGACACACAACGCTACCGTATTGGCACGAATTATCAACAACTTCCAATCAACTGTCCGTTTGCACAAGTGAACAACTACCAACGTGACGGTGCAATGCCGGTCGGTCAGCAAACGAGTCCGGTCAACTACGAACCGAACCGTTATCAAGAAGAACCAAAAGAAACACCCGAGTATACGGAAGAAAATCAACCGTTGCTTGATGATAAACATGGTCGTCTCGAAATCGAGAAGACGAATAACTTTGGTCAAGCCGGAGAAGTATACCGTCGCCTGACAGAAGAAGAGCAAGCAGCTCTCTTGAAGAACCTCGTCAACGACCTTCAGCAAGTGCGTCATGAAAATACGGTCCTGCTCGCAATCTGTAACTTCTATCGTGCTGATGCATCACTCGGTCAGAAGCTATCAGAAGCTTTACAAGTCAATATCGAACCGTTCCTGCAACAAATGCGCTCATAACGCAAAACGAGCACCCTCGACGCTAGTCTTGGGTGCTTTCTTATGTCTTAGTATAGAATGAAATCGTAGCGCTCTGCTGTTTTATACGTGAACTCATTCAATTTTTTGAATAAGACGATTTGATCGAGTCCAACCTGCTTGACTGTATTTTGTTGCATGTAACGTTTTTGTTCTGCTGTAAACGTATTATAAATGGGAGAATAGCCGTTGCTTTGGAACGGTTGCATTTGAATCGCACGATCCGCGTCTTCCAATCGATTGTAGCGAATCGTCCCTCCGACAACTCCTCTACCGAGAATCGTCATCGCTTTCCCATCTGCTCGATGCACGTTTCGGATCGTATTGTAACGGACCGTTGGATTCTTCCAGTTCATCATCGAAATCGCATAATCCTTCGTTCCGTCAATCGTATTTTTTTCAATCCGGACGTTCGTGTGTAATTTGTTTTCTGTGTATTGATGTGTGCCGATCGCCACATTGATGTTACGGAACAAGTTATTACGAATCGTGATGTCTTCATTTGGAGTGCCATCTTGATTCGACCACTTCCAGTTGAAGCCCTTCGTGATTGGATCTGGAGTATCGAGATTAATCGATTCATTCGGACCTGTATTCGGTATCATGACAGCATCGACGAATTTCATGTTTTCGATGACTGCCTTCTTCGTCGCATCAAGTTCCATCGCATGTGAACCCTTTTGATTCCGTACTGTGATGCCGCCGATATATAAGTTTTGATTATGGGCAATAGCGAAAGCCGAACCACGCGCATATCGATTCAAGTCGATCTGTGCATTCCCCTTACCGATGAGTTTAACGTTCTGTGAACCGTTATATTTGCCAACTTTTTTATTCAGACGCAAAACCGATGGCGCAACGAAATCAAAGACACTCGTCGTCGAACTAATCTTTGTCGTCCCTGTCTCTGTCGTCTTTTTGATGATGACACCATCCTCTAGGATCACCGTCGTATTGGACGGGATACCAACACGTAAAGGGGACAGATACGTTCCCTTTGTTAGAACGAGGGTGCCTCCCCCTTCTTTTTCAAGTCGTTCCAAATAAGAACGCATCGTATAATGATTGCGTGTCTTTGCATTATAGGTCGTATATTTACGGATTGCTGGGTCAATCGCTTCTGTTTTTGGTGTAATCCGGTACGTCTTTTTAGTCGTCGCCGCATCTGCTTTTCCCGGATGAACACCTATTAAAAGTGAAAAGGCGATGAAAACAGCAAGAGTCGTCTGTTTCATTTTTCTGTAACTTCCTTCCTACCCTTCAAAACATTCTATCCCATGAAGGTTTATTATAGAATTTATCCAATTAAAGGAAAAATGATTTTCGGTTATGCTGGATAGATGTAGCTGGATGATCTACCTTTATCATCGGCTTGTTGCTTCCTTCTTTTAAGAATCACATCACGAAAAAAGTCCGCCCTACATCAGCAGGACGAACTCTTTCATGAGGCTAGAATTATTTTGAACGGTTTGCGATTTCTTGCTCTAAATCTGCAACGAATTGTTCGAGTGATGCATTACTCGAGTCTTTTGAACCGTAACGACGAATGTTGACTTCGCGTGATTCAACTTCTTTGTCACCTAAAACGAGCATGACGGGTACTTTATTGACTTGTGCTTCACGAATACGATAACCGAGTTTCTCGTCACGGAAATCTGTTTCGACGCGGATTCCCTTTTTCAACAGGATCGCTTTGATTTCACGGGCATAGTCTTCATGAACGCTCGAGACCGGAATCAATTTCACCTGAACCGGTGCGAGCCATGTTGGGAATGCGCCTTTGTATTCTTCGATCAAGTAAGCAACGAAGCGTTCCATCGTTGATACGACACCTCGGTGTAAGACGACTGGACGGTGATCTTGTCCGTCGTTCCCTTTGTATGTCAATTCGAATCGCTCTGGTAAGAGGAAGTCGAGTTGGACTGTTGAGAGCGTCTCATCTTTACCAAGCGCTGTCCGAACTTGAACGTCAAGCTTTGGTCCGTAGAAGGCGGCTTCGCCTTCTGCTTCGAAGTATTCGAGTTCGAGCTCATCCATTGTTTCTTTCAACTCACGTTGCGCCATTTCCCAGATCGCATCGTTGTCGAAGTACTTCTCTTTGTCCGCTGGGTCACGGTATGAAAGACGGAATTTGTAATCCGTGATCCCGAAATCAGCATAGACTTCTTGAATGAGATGAACGATGGCTTTAAACTCCTCTTTCATTTGGTCAGGACGGACGAACGTATGTCCATCGTTAAGAACCATGTAACGAACGCGTTGAAGACCAGTCAAGGCACCAGACATTTCGTAACGGTGCATGCCACCAAGCTCCGCGACACGAAGTGGTAAATCACGGTACGAACGTGGTTCGTTCTTATAGACCATCATATGATGTGGACAGTTCATCGGGCGAAGAACGAGTTCTTCATTGTCCATCTCCATTTTCGGGAACATGTCATCTTGATAGTGATCCCAGTGCCCCGATGTTTTGTATAGATCGACTGAACCGAGGACCGGTGTATAGACGTGCTCATACCCAAGTTCGAGTTCTTTATCGACGATATAACGCTCGACTGTCCGGCGGATCGCTGCTCCTTTTGGTAACCACATCGGGAGTCCTTGACCGACTTCTTGAGAAGTGAAGAACAATCCAAGTTCCTTCCCGAGTTTACGGTGATCCCGTTCTTTTGCTTCAGCGAGGAAGTGGAGGTGTTGTTTCAACTGATCTTTTGTTGCCCATGCTGTACCGTAAATCCGTTGTAACATCTTGTTTTTCGAATCACCACGCCAGTAAGCACCAGCAATGCTCATCAATTTGAAGACTTGTAGCTTCGCTGTCGCTGGAACGTGTGGTCCACGGCATAGATCGAAGAATTCGCCTTGACGGTAAATCGTCAAATCCTGATCAGCAGGAATCGACTCGATCAATTCAACCTTCAACGGATCATTGAGTTCTTTATAGATGGCAAGTGCCTCGTCACGCGAGACGACTTCTCGTTCGATCGGCAAGTTTTCACCGGCAATTTTATTCATCATCTTCTCGATTTCTGGAAGGTCCTCTTCTGTCAGACGACGTTCCATATCGATGTCATAGTAAAAACCATTCTCGATTGTCGGTCCAATTCCAAGATGAATCGTTTCATCCGGATACAGACGTTTGATGGCTTGTGCCATCAAATGAGCTGAAGAGTGACGAATCAAGTCGAGCCCTTCTTCTGAATCCGGCATGATCAATTCAATTGTACCGTCCTCTTCGATTGGACGACGGTAATCGATGGCGTGCCCGTTCAATTTAGCAGCAAAGGCTTTTTTACGAAGACCTGGGCTGATCGAAGCTGCCACTTCTTCAGCTGTCGTGCCGGCTGCAAATTCCTTTACGGCGCCGTCTGGAAATGTAAGTGCGATGTTTGACATGACTGTTTCCCCCTTTTACAAAATAAAAAAAGACTCATCCCTAAAAAGGGACGAGTCTTAATGTCGTGGTACCACCCTCGTTCCCGGACCATGTACTGGTTCGGCTCGAACACGCGTTAACGGGCGTGAGGCGCAAACGGATTAGCCCCGTTCGTGCTATGAGGGAGTAAAGACATGAATGATGCCATGAGAAGCTTCCACCGTTCTTCTCTCGCTAGTTTGGTTCATTTCATACTCCATATCCTCAATCGTTGCATCGTCTATTGACGTGTCATTAGTATAACGAATCCGTTGCTTCCTTGACAAGGAAAATTAGTAGCGACGTCGATTTTCACCAAGGAACTCGATTGGTTGCGTCGTCGTCCGGATTCGTTCCATCAGTCGTGCAGCCTTTAACTTATCGCCTTGATCGTTCGTGATTCCGAAATGGAGCTCGAGTTCATCATAAGATAAGTTCGAGCTGAATAATGTTGGCAGACGATGCATCATGCGATACTGCAAAATGATCCCGAACAATTCATCACGTACCCACGGGCTGATCGATTCAGCACCGATATCGTCAATCAACAAGACTGGAATCGTTTGAAATCCTTCGAGGAATGTATCGAATGAGTCAGACCGAATCCGCCGTTTCGCTTCAGCGACAAACCCCGGGGCATGGACAAGAATCGTTGCAATCCGTTCTTTTTTCAAAGCATTCCCGATCGCAGCCAAGAGGTATGTTTTCCCGACGCCAAAGCTACCATGAAGGTATAATCCCTTGACCGTCTCCTTCGAGCGGAGATGATTGAGGAACTGAGACGCCGCACGCAAGGCAAGCTTACGGTCCGTCGTCGATAAGTCAAAATCACTGAAGTTCGCATCGCGGACTTCATCCGGCAGGAACAGGCTCTTAAATTTCTTCTCAAGCGCACGTTCATCCTCTCGGTCTTTTAACGCTTGCGACTTCTCATACGAGACGACGATCTGTCCTTTTTCGACGTGCAGGATCGGCTGGTACCCTTCGATGACTGCTTTACTTTCAATCAGTCGATTTCCGTCCATCTGTTCCGCATATTCATTCAATTTGAGCATGCCCCGCTCGATCATCCGTTGATCGATCTCCGGATGTGTCCGTAAGAACATGACGACACCTGGATGAGACAACACTCGTTGTTGAATCGCTCGAACCGATTCTGCGACGTCCGGTCGACTTAATATTTTTTCGATAGATGATTGGATATGTTCCATGTCTCGACTCCTTTAGTTCCCCTTCAGTTCTCGTAAGATCCGTTCCATTTCTTCATCATCTGGAACATCTGCTTCGAAACTCGCTTTTTTAGAGGCTTCGTACTGCTGCTGTTTCGCTTTCTCTTCTTGCAACCACTTCGGATTCGGACCGCCATTCGTGTTGCTTGTCCGTCCCCGGCGACCACCAACAGTTTGACGCGCACGTTCTTGTTTTTGCTCCTGCTTTTTTGAAATCAACTCATCCTGCTCCTGCGTCTTCGCTAATGCCTCGGATGCCGTCACGTATCCCTTCTGTTTCCAATCATCAACGATCGATAAGAGGAAGTTCTTGCTGAAGCGATTATCTTTTTTGATGACGAGCGCATAGTAGTACGCAGCATTGACGATCCCAGACGACATCTCATAATCGATGATCAATTGTTGGATCAATTCTTCATCCCGTTCAGACAACGCTTTGACCTTTCGCAACTTCGCTACATAATGCTTCGGATGGGTGCTTTCCATCGTCTCCGTCGCTTCGATGTCTCCGACCTCGATCGTGTCTAGTGAGGCGACCTTCGCTTTTTTCTCCCGGCTGAGTTTTTGTTTCGCTGACAACATCATCTGTTTGCAGCGTTCTTGCTTCTCAGCATCGGTCATCGGCAAGTACGCTTCGTGACGGAAACGGGCATTCAACAGTTCCGCCATCAATGCTTCATTCGACTGCGTGACGTAAGCAAGCTTCACGAGCAGATGATCGATTGCCTTTGAGTAAAATGTTCGTGGCAGGAAACGATCGGTCTGTCGCTTCATCTCTTCTAGATCAAAAGAATAGTCGAATTCATATACCGCACGTTCCTGTTTCGCATAAGCTTTCGGCTGATGAGCGGAAGCAAGACCAGCTTTTACGTCGAACACTTGATCAAATCGAACCGTCCGATCAACGATGTTCTTCGGAAGCGGCTCCGTCCGAAAACGATGCTGTAACGACCGGAACCGGATTTCACCGACGCGATAGAACAGCAGACTCGATAACACCCCATCATTCAAGAAGGTGTTCGGCGCGAGCGGAACCCGGATTTGATAAATGTAACGATACGCGGCTTGGCGCGCTTCGAACGTTCGAATCAACCCGATCCCTTCTAGCTTAAATAACTCTTCCTTGAACTCATCGACGGAAAACCCGAGTAGTGTTCCGAGTTCCGCATGGGAAATATACTGGGATTTCGTTTTCCCTGGGATCATCTCACTCCAAAACGTTTGATAGAGCCCAAGCGCTTTAACACCGATAATCGGCTGGTACAAATAATATAAAGATTGATAAGCTTCACGGTCGACGACACCATTGCTCATCACTAAGCAAAGGTCGGTACCGGAAAGTTCACGTTCTATCATCTGACTCGTCCTTTCCTTAGGGAGAAAAAGAGAGGTGCGCTGACCGGACAGACGACCTCTCTTATATCACGTTCAATTCTCACGGTCATTTTCCTGATGTCGCTCCATCAGTTCAGAGAGCTCTTGGAAAAAGACATTGATGTCCTTAAATTGTTTATAAACGCTCGCAAAGCGGACATATGCCACTTCGTCAACGGATGCTAGCTCATTTAATACGAGACGTCCGACCTGCTCACTTGGAATCTCATGCTGAGCTGTCGCTCGTAATGCCTTTTCGACCCGACTGACGACTGTTTCTAGCTGTTCAATCGAAATCGGTCGTTTTTCACAGGCACGCACTAATCCGCGTAGAATTTTCTCGCGATTGAACTCGTCACGCGTTCCGTCTTTCTTTACGATGATTAAAGGGGTCTGCTCGACCATTTCGAATGTCGTAAAACGATAGCCACAAGACTCACATTCACGTCTTCTTCGAATCGAACCGAAATCCTGGACTGGTCTTGAATCCAGTACTTTTGTTCCGTTAAAATTACAGGCTGGACAGCGCATGCCGTACCTCCGTTCACGTGATTTCTTTTGTTCCAATCATCTTTAATCGATACCCTGCATCAAGTGATGTATAGATTCGCTCAATTTGTTTCTCGAGATCAGGTCCGAGAAGACTTTCACGGTGTAAGAAGAAATCGACGGCAGTACGTCCGCCTGCCACCATGATGACTGTCGCAAGTCCATCGACTTCTTTTAAGGTAAAAGCGAGTTCTCCACGTTCCGCGTCAACACGACGAACCGTTCCGCCATCTTGCTTTAAGATATTTTCTAAACCAGCAAATAACATCTCCACAGTTGCTGCGTAGTAGTGTGTGCGTAGGTTTTCGTTTTTATGTGTATCGGATGTCTCTAGCTGTTTTTGCAAACGTTCCTTCAGTCCCATGGTCATCCTCTTTTCTTTGTTTCTTCTACTATTAAGAATAACAGACGTCAGACATATTAAAAAGCCCTCGTCTGAACGACGAGGGCTTGACGAATTCGTGTGTATTGTCAGTTGACGTGCTGGACAGTAGCCGCTGGGACTTGAACAGGTCCCATACCACGTGGAATTTCGACATTTTCACGGATTTTCGCATCAAGCTTTTCAGCAATGTAGTTCGCTGCGATGGCTGGATCGATCCGATCCCCACAAGTAAAGACATCAACCGATGCATACCCGTGCTCTGGGAAACTGTGAATCGTTAAATGCGATTCAGAGATAATGACGACGCCACTGACGCCGTGTGGTGCAAACTTGTGGAATGCTACTTCTCGTACTTCTGCACCTGCTTGAAGTGCTGCGTCAACGAAAAGTCGTTCAACGAATTCCATGTCGTTCAATTTTTCAGGATTACAATCCCAAAGTTCTGCAATAATGTGTCTTCCCATAGTATCCATTTGTGGATCCCCCCTACATTCAATGGTCTTCAAAGTAGTTGATCACTTACTTTGCGCCTGAGTCGTTCGCACCCACGGGGGAAAGTTAGTCCAGAGAGGTCCTAACCCTTTAAGCTGCGATTGCCAGACCGATTGAAGTTCACGATTTGAATTATAGCGAGTATCAAAAAGATACACAAGGATAAATTTCAAAAATTAATATATTTTAAGAAAAAAAACGGGACAGCCCCCGTCATTGCTGGGATCTGCCCGTTATAATTAATTCAATTCAAGTTCTTTTTCAACGGTTCCCATCGCCTCTAAGTGTGCCGAGACGAGGTGTACGAGATCGACGACGCGGCATGAGTAACCCCACTCATTATCGTACCAAGCGAGGACCTTCACCTGACGACCACCCATGACCATCGTCGAGAGCCCGTCGACGACCGTCGAACGTTCTTCTCCGTTAAAGTCGATTGAGACGAGCGGTTCCATCGTCATTCCGAGAATGCCCTCAAGCGCACCGTCCGCTGCTTTCGTGAAGGCTTCGTTCACTTCAGCGACCGTCGTATCCCGACTGACTTCGACGACGAGATCGACGAGTGATACGTTCGGTGTCGGAACACGAAGCGCGAGTCCATTTAATTTCCCTTCCAAATGTGGCAAGACGAGCGCGATCGCCTTTGCCGCGCCTGTCGACGTCGGAATGATCGATGAGCCGCATGCCCGGGCGCGCCGTAAATCCTTATGCGGGTTATCAATGTTATTTTGATCGTTCGTAAACGCATGAACCGTCGTGACGAGACCGGATTCGATTCCGAATGCACGGTCGATGACTTGTACGACAGGTGCGAGACAGTTCGTCGTACACGATGCGTTCGAAACGATATCATCCGTTTCATGATCATACATGTCATCATTGACACCCATGACGATCGTCCGAACATCCCCTTTAGCAGGTGCCGTGATGACGACCTTTTTTGCTCCTGCCACTAAATGCTTCGCAGCGCCCGTATCCGAATTGAACTTCCCTGTTGCTTCGACGACGATATCGATGCCGAGTTCCCCCCACGGCAATAATTCAGGATTGCGTTCACTGACAATTTGAATCTCTCTTCCGTCAACCATCAACGCCCCATCGATGATGTCGACCGGGTAATTGAATTTTCCGTGTACCGTATCATACTTGATTAAATGCGCGAGTGTTTCGACTGGATAACTCGCATTGATTGCTACGACTTCGCTTTTCCCCTCAGCGATCAGACGTCGAAAGACCATTCGACCAATTCGACCAAAACCATTGACTGCCACCTTGACTCCCATGTGCGGATCCCCCTTCAATGTGACGGATGTAGCTCCGTTTACAGATAGAACTATATCACGAAATGTAAGCGATTTCATTATGTTCTCTAAAAAAAGTGAGAGAAGATGGAAACTTCTCTCACTTCATGTTTTTCATAACTTGTCATCATTTGCATCAATCACCATACCGACTTAACCACTCATCGATTTGTTGGTATAACGAATCAATACTACCGTCATTGAAGAATACATCATCTGCAAGCTCTTTTTTCTGTTCGATGCCGAGTTGCGCATGGATACGTGCATACGCTTCTGCTTCTGATAAATCATTACGTTGCATCAATCGTCTTAACTGCATATCTTCTGGGCAATAGACGACAACGACGCGTTCGAACAGGTTTCGCCAATCCCCTTCTAGCAGTAACGGAATATCAAATACGACGAGAGAATGTCCTGAACGTTCATAGGCATCTGCTGCTTCGAGCATCTGTTGTCGAATACTCGGGTGCATCAACTGATTCAATTGTTGTCGTTTTTCACTATCTTGAAAAATGATTTGTCCGAGCTTTGGACGGACAAGACGTCCTTTTTCAAACGCCTCCGGGAATGCCAGTTGGACTGCATCATATGCTCGCCCTCCCGGCTCAACGACTTCTCGCGCAATGAGATCCGCATCGATGACCGCTATTCCTTTTTGTTTTAAATAGCTAGAAACCGTACTTTTACCGGTTGCGATACTCCCTGTCAGACCGACTCTCATAAGGCAACCTGTTGGCACGTCGGACAGAAATGTGTTCCCCGTCCACCGACTTTGATTTTTTCGATGGCTGTACCACAACGAGGGCACGGTTCCCCTTTTTGACCGTATACCGCAAGTTGAAGCTGGAATTCACCTTTTCCTGACGGCGAGACATAACTCCGGATCGTACTTCCTCCTGCTTCCACCGCTTGTCGTAAAACGTTGACACCGGCTTGATGAATGCGTGAGATATCATCGAGTGTCAAGGCGCCGGCTTTCGTCAACGGGTGGACGCGTGCAGCATGAAGGGTCTCATCGACATAGATGTTACCGAGACCAAGGAAGATGGACTGGTCGAGCAGTGCCGTTTTGATTGGACTTCTCTTTTTACGAATTAAATTCTCCGCTAACACTTCTGCTGTAAATTCCGGATCAAACGGTTCACGCTCCAGTTGTGCCAGTGGAGCAGTCTGCATCGCTGTTTCCTTATTACGTAATTCCATCGTTCCGAACTTCCGAACATCATTATAGTGAAGTTCCGAACCATCCGTGAAGCGGAAAACGACATGCGTATGTTTATCCCGTTCAACCGGTTGTGGATACGGGAAGTACTTTCCTTCCATCCGCAAATGGCTGACGAGATAAAAACGATCAAAATCAAAGAGCAGGAACTTTCCGCGACGTTCGACGCGTTCGATCCTTTCTTGATGTAAGGCATCTGCAAATGGCGCCACTTCCATCCCCCGAATCATTTTCGGATGGTAGACTTTGACGGAAGAGACTGTCTTTCCAGAGACCGAACGTTCTAAACTGCGGCGAACGGTCTCGACTTCAGGTAATTCAGGCACATCTATTCCTCCTTGCTTACTTCGTTTCGTACCACGTATGCCCTGCGCCCCCCTCGACGCGTAGCGGTACGGATAGTTCGACGGTCTGCTCCATCGCTTGTTTGACAAGTGCTTGTAAAGCGTCGAGTTCTTCGTCTGGTGCTTCAAAAATCAATTCATCATGTACTTGTAATAACAAGCGTGCCTTCAGATTAGATGCTTTCAAAGCAGCATGAACATCAAGCATTGCTTTTTTAATGATATCTGCAGCCGAACCTTGAATCGGTGTATTGATCGCAGTACGTTCAGCAAAACCGCGTAAGTTAAAGTTTTTCGAATTGATATCCGGAATATTGCGGCGACGGTTCATCAACGTTTCGACGAATCCATTTGCTCGTGCCGTCTCGATCGCTGTATCCATGAACTGTTTGATTTGCGGGAACAACTCGAAATAACGATCGATGAATGATTGCGCTTCTTTGCGTGTGATGTTCAAGTTTTGAGACAATCCATAATCGCTGATTCCGTAAATGATTCCAAAGTTGACGGCTTTCGCCTGACGTCGCATGTTTCCTGTGACATCTTCCGGTTCGACACCGAAGACACTACTTGCCGTTTGAGTATGAATATCCTCATCATGGAGGAACGCATCGACAAGCGTCTGATCCTGCGACATATCGGCCATGACACGTAATTCAATTTGTGAATAATCAGCAGCGTACAATGACCAGCCTGCCTCACTCGGAACGAAGGCTTTTCGAATCTTCCGTCCTTCTTCGATCCGAATCGGGATATTCTGAAGGTTCGGATTGACCGAACTTAAACGACCTGTCTGGGCAATCGTCTGAGCAAAACGGGTATGAATCTTTCCGTCTTCCTTAATGACTTTTTGTAAGCCTTCAACATACGTCGACTGTAATTTTTGGAGCTCCCGGTATAACATGATGTGATCGATGACCGGATGCAGCGGACGCAGTTTTTCAAGGACGTCTGCGGCAGTCGAGTAGCCGGTCTTTGTTTTCTTGAAGGCGGGCAATTCGAGTTTTTCAAACAGAATCACACCAAGTTGTTTCGGTGAATTAATATTGAATGACTCACCTGCCGCTTCAAAGACCAACGTCTCAAGTTCCGTTAAACGTCCGGCAAGATCTGCTTGCATCGACTGGAGCGTCGCGACGTCGACACGAATCCCGGTCCACTCCATCTCAGCGAGGACACCTGACAATGGACGCTCTAGTGTTTCATACAGCTCATATTGCTGATTCGCCTTCAACTCTTCCCGGACTTTCGGGAACAATAACTCGATCATCCGTGCCTTTTCTGCAAGATAAGGATGTAATACGTCATCCGCTGGGGCTAGACGTTTGGCTCCCTTACCGAGGACTGCTTCTTCGTTCGGTGCCATCAATGCATAATGACCAGCAATTGAAGCGAGCGTCGTGCCGCCACTTAAGTTCAATAAGTAACCCGCTAATAACAGATCCTCATAACCGTTTAAGGTTAAGCCGTGCTTACGCAACGCGAATGCGACTTGTTTGGCATCGAGACAAATCTTCCGATGTTCCGACTCGATCCATTGGCGGAATGCCGGATCCTCGACGAGCGTTGGGGCAGCAACATAGATCGTGTCAGGCGTTGCGATCGCAAACCCGATGATGTCCTCTTCCATGTAATCCTCTCGCAACTGTTCAGCAAGCAACACCGCATCGGTGACGTCTTCAGGAAGTGAAGTGATCGTCACGACGTTCAACTGCTCTTTATCCTCTTCTTTGACGACAGGGGCGAATCGATTCGTCAACGACTTGAAACCGAGCGACTGGAACAACGAATATGGCACTTGGGTATCAACATCGCGAATTTGCAAATCATCTAGCGTCGTCTCGAGCGGGACATCGACTTTAATTGTCGCAAGTTCTTTCGACAGTCGTGCTAACTCTTCGTTCGCGATGACTTTTTCCTTCTGCTTCCCTTTTAAGTCTTCAACATGTTCATACAGTCCTTCGACAGAACCATATGCCGAAATCAATTTAACTGCCGTCTTTTCACCAATCCCAGGAATCCCTGGAATATTATCCGATTTATCACCCATCAACCCCTTCAAATCAATCATTTGAATCGGTTTGAGACCACCATACGTCTCAGCAAACAGTTCCTCTGTCATGCACTGGACGTCCGTAATACCACGCTTCGTGATCAAGACTTCGACCTTATCTGTGACAAGTTGAAGTAAATCTTTGTCTCCTGTGACGATCCGTGTCCGATCCGTTGGCATCGTTCGTGCAAGCGTGCCAATCAAATCATCTGCCTCATAGCGATGGAGTTCCATCATTTGAATACCGAGTGCTTCACAGATGTCTCGGACGATCGGGAATTGTTCTCGTAGTTCAGACGGTGTTTTTTCCCGACTTCCTTTATACTCCTGATAGACATCGTGACGGAATGTTTCACTCGAAGCATCAAAGGCAACGAGCATATGTGTCGGTTGCTCTTCTTCAAGCAACTTCAATAACATCATCGTAAAGCCATAGGCTGCGTTCGTATTTCGTCCTTGCGCGTCCGTCATTGGTGGTAAAGCGAAAAACGCCCGATAAGTCAATGAGTTCCCATCAATCAATAACAATTTATTTTCCATCATCTACGCCCCTTTAATCGATTTTCTGTCCCTATTGTATCACTCTGCACACATTTGTTCGCTAAAAATGACCAAAAAAAGACGATTGACTCAAGGAGAGTCAACCGCCAAGGGCATGACGACATGGGAGCTGATCCAGTCGCCATACAGATGATGAAGAAGGTACTTTCATCATAAGATACATCTATTAAGGAATTGTGAATCCACTGTGAAATTCAGCCATGTTTTGGTAAACGAATCGTAAACGTCGTTCCTTGTTGCTCCGCCGATTCGACATCAATTTCCCCATGGTGAAGATCAACGATGTGTTTAACAATGGCCAGCCCGAGACCCGTTCCACCTGAATTACGGCTTCGCGCCTTATCGACACGATAGAACCGTTCGAAGATACGCTGCGTTTCCTTCGGATGAATACCAATCCCATCATCTTTGATGATGAGTTGGACAGACTCTTCTCCGTCCTCGAGTTGAATCCAGACGTTACCACCGTTCGGGGTGTAGTTCAACGCATTCGCAACTAAGTTGACTACGACTTGTTTCAACCGATTCAAATCTGCCCGGATGAAGACTTCCTCTTCCGTTTCGATATGAATCATCATCTCTTTTTCCGCTGCTCGTCGATGCAACAGCTCAGCGGTTTCGCGAACGAGACTCGTCACATCAACGATTGCTGTTTCAAGCTGATAGTTGTCTTGTTCCAGTCGCGATAGTTCGAGCAAGTCTTCGACCAATGTCTGCATTCGTTCTGATTCATCATGAATGATCCGCAAAAATTGTTCCCGGATTTCCGGAACATCTTGCGCACCATCGAGTAACGTTTCTGCAAACCCCTTGATGGACGTCAGTGGTGTTTTTAATTCGTGGCTGACATTCGCAACGAAGTCTTTGCGCATCTGTTCCAGCTTTTTAATTTCCGTAATATCGTTGAAGACAACGGTCGTTCCTTGCACGCGACCGTTCTTATCAAAAATCGGTGCGGCACTGACCATAAACGTCCGACTGTTGATGCCGAAACGGACACTCGATTGTTTGCGATTCGGTTTTTCTGTCAGGTAGACATCTTCAATCACCTGACTCATCTTTTCGTTCGGAAGTACGCGGTAATATAATTTTCCACTAGATGGTTCGTGAATATGGAACATCTCCCGATAGGTACGGTTAACAAGTAGTACATAACCCTTTTCATCAATCAGCATGAGACCGGCTCCCATGTATTCGATCAAGGATTCGAGTCGTGCCCGTTGCATCGCTTCACCGGATGATGCATTCTCTAGATTTCGTGCGAGGAGATTGATCGAGCGTCCTAAATCACGTGATTCATCTGGTGCCGCTAACTCGTAGACGCGTGACTTGTAATTCCCATGTGACAGTTCGTGCAACACATCGGTCGCCTCCGCGATTGGTCGTAGGAACCGTTTCGTTGAACGATAGATTGTCAAAAAGATGATTACGAGCGAAGCAAGGAGTGAGAAGAAAATGACCGTCCAAATCCGTGAATAGATAATATTCAAATCTTTAGCATAACGAATGAAACTGACGTACACTTCTCCACCATCTGCTGTTGGAACAGGCTTCGTGAACTGGACGACACTGTCATCCGTCTTCGATTCAAACGTACCATCTTTGGGAATCGCTGAGAAATTGAGCGTTGCTACTTTTAGTTTCGTGACATCAACAGGGGTACCTGCGATGATTTCCCCACGTCCGTTAAATAAGATCATGTCAAAGTTGGATTCGGCATACAATTGATTCACGTACTGTGCCATATCAGAAACTTCGCGCCCTTGTAGAATCGTCTCGACAAGCGAGGTTTCATCCATCAGTTTTTCTTTTTCATTTTGAACATAGAATTCCTTAAATGATTGTCCAAGTAGAAAACCGAGTGCAACAAGCACCAAACTAATGAAAGAAATCATTTTAAAGATGAACCGTTTCCGATACTTACTCATTCTGGTTTCGGCTCCTCCATCTTATACCCGAGACCGCGAATCGTTTTGATATAAATCGGTTTTTTCGTATTCGGTTCGATTTTTTCACGGACATGACTGATATGCACATCCACGATACGCGTATCACCGACGAAATCATAATTCCAAATCGCGGATAACAGTTGATCTCGTGTCAAGACACGTCCTTTATTTTTAGCGAGATATACGAGCAATTCGAATTCCTTAGGAGTAAGTTCAAGACGTTCTTCTGCTTTGAAAGCTTCGTAGTTATCCGGAACGATTTTGACGTCACCAATCAGAATCGTTCCGTCCGTGACCTCATCCGGGGATGCTGTCTGATGACTCATCCGTCGTAAAATCGCTTTTACACGGGCAACGACTTCGCGTGGGCTAAACGGTTTTGTCAGGTAATCGTCCGCACCGAGTTCTAGACCGAGCACCTTATCAAACTCATCATCCTTTGCCGTCAGCATCAAGATCGGTGTATTGATTTTCTGTTGACGTAGTCGTTTACATACTTCCAGACCATCGAGTTCCGGCAACATAAGATCCAGTACGATCAGTGCGGCATCTTGTTTTTCCGCTAATTTCAAACCTGACATTCCATCATGTGCCGTTTCAACGACAAAACCAGCCTGCTCTAAATTAAACTTCAATAGTGTTGCAATCGACAATTCATCATCTACCACGATAATTTTATCCTTCAAACCTTGCATCCCCCTCAAGTTTCGTTCTTTCGAATGAGGAATTCCGTGGAATCCGCTTCGTCTGTCTTCATCTTACCGACTTTTACTGGAAAATCACAAATCTTTCTGCTGTTTCTTTACATAATCTTTAAAGGAGACGATGAATCCCTCTTGATCATTCGTGTAAAAGCGATAAAAACGGGGAATCAATACATATCGTCAATCGTAGGAGGTAAAATGTATGGAATGGAATCATCCCCTTTTTGCAGCCATCACGGCATGGTTCATCGCTCAAGCAGCGAAGCTTGTTACGAGTTTGGTACGGACCCGAAAGTTCGACCTGGAGATCATGTTTGCTTCCGGTGGTATGCCTAGTTCACATAGCTCGACTGTCGTCGCGTTAGCCGTGGTCATCGGTTTTCAGGAAGGCTTCTCATCTTCGCTCTTCGCACTAGCTGCCATATTTGCCACAATCATCATGTATGACGCGACGGGTGTCAGACAAGCTGTTGGTGTTCAGGCAAAATTACTCAATGATTATTTTAAAGGAATTCGTCATGAGACCCCTCTTCTGAACGAACTCGTCGGTCACACTGAGTTTCAAGTATTCGTTGGTCTCTTACTCGGTTTAGCTGTCGGTCTTCTATGGCCCGTCTTCTTCTTTTAATCCTATGATGTACAACAGCCCATCCAAAAATCGGATGGGCTGTTTGAGTATGATATAGTTTATGGTTTCAAGACGACCTTGATGCATCCATTTGTCCGATCATTAAATGTCTGATAGGCAGAAGCAGCATCATCAAGTGCCACTCGGTGTGTCACGATATCCGTCGGATCAAATTCCTTATTGATGATTTTCTGGAACAGTTCCGGCATCAAATGGACGACGGGTGCTTGTCCCATTTTCAGTGTGATATTCCGAGTGAAAAAGTCGCCGAGTGGGAATTGATTATATTTTTCAGCATAGACGCCCGTCAACTGTACGGTACCAAATTTCCGGACAGCGTCCTTCGCAATATTAATGGCACTCAACGTTCCACCTTGCAGACCAATCTTTTGTTCAATTTTTTCTACGGCGGACATCTTTCCGTCAAAACCGACGCAATCAATGACGACGTCTGCCCCACCTTGCGTCAATTCTTTGATGTAGGCACCACTTTCTGCATGATCTGAAAAATTCACGGTCTCGACTTTATTCGTCATTTTAGCATGATTTAATCGGTACACTTGATCATCCACCGCAATGACCCGTTTCGCACCTTGCATCCATGCGAATTTTTGTGTCATCAGTCCGACAGGTCCCGATCCGAGTACGACGACCGTGTCCCCTTTTTTCACACCAGCATGCAGGACACTCCAATATGCTGTAGGTAAAACGTCAGATAAGAACAACAACGCTTCATCTTCTAGTTCACACGATTCAGGAATCACAAGTGGCATGAAATTTCCAAATGGTACTTTTAAATATTCCGCCTGACCACCGGGATGTCCACCAAACTCTTCTGTAAAACCGAAATATCCACCTGTATCGACATGCGGATTTCCGTTTGAGTTATCACATTGACTTTCCATATCATGTTCGCAAAAGAAACAGTGACCGCAAGCAACGTTAAACGGTAATACGACGCGGTCTCCCCGTTTGACCTTCGTCACTCCTGGTCCAACTTCTTCAACGATGCCCATCGGTTCATGACCAATGACATAGTCTTTGTGAGCCGGCATATTCCCTTGATAAATGTGTAGATCCGAACCACAAATTGCAGTCGAGGTGATCTTTACGATGATGTCATCGTTTTTATCAATCGATGGATCCTGTACTTGTTTGACTTGAACATCTTTTGCTCCTTGGTACGTTACGGCGCGCATGTGGCATCCCCCTTAGTGGAATAGAATGACGTACCTTTGTCCTTACCCTAATACAATCTTTTTTTATACATGTTTATTGAAATTGGAACTTTTATCCTATGTGTATCGTATGTTGTGAAAAACACACTTTACACAATTAACCTATGAATGAAAGGAGGCACTCGCGTGGCACGATGCACCGTTTGTCGTCAATCCTGGTCTGCTCGAACAATCTATCGTTTAATCTGGTCTGCTCACGGACTCCCCTGTCCACATTGTCAAAACCGACAACACCTACATATGGAACATCAAGGTCACTTCCTTCGAATCGGATATTTGATTCCTTGGCTGACGTTTCTTCTTATACTGGTCTGCCCTTGGTATGCTAAGTTATCGCACTATGCTTCTCCTCATCGGTTATGACGAGACAAAAAAGACGAACTTGTCACTTTCGACAAGTTCGTCTTTTTTTAGAATCAAGATTTTAATAGGTCGAGTACCGAACGGACAGTAGACGCAGAGCGGTTCAATGCTTCTTGTTCATCGGCAGTCAGCTCGAGTTCGTAGACGTGCTCGACACCGTTCCCACCAAGAATGACCGGTACACCAAAGTACATATCGTTGTATCCGTATTCGCCTTCGAGATAAGCGATTGCCGGAAGAATCCGTCGCTGATCCTTCAAAATCGCTTCGACCATCTCAGCAATTGCCGCTGCTGGCGCATAATAAGCAGAACCGTTTCCAAGTAACTGAACGATTTCACCGCCCCCTTTACGGGTCCGGTCAACGATCGCATCGAGTCGTTCTTTCGATATGAGCTTCTCAATCGGAATTCCTCCTGCCTGAGAATAGCGCAGTAGCGGTACCATATCATCTCCGTGTCCACCGAGCACGAACCCTGATACGTCCTTCACAGAAACATTGAGTTCTTCTGCTAGAAATGTCCGGAAACGCGCCGTGTCGAGGACTCCGGACTGACCGATGACACGTTCCTTCGGAAAACCAGATGCTTGATAGACCGTATACGTCATCGCATCGACCGGGTTCGTCAAAACGATGATGATCGATTCTGGTGCATGCGCGACGATTTCCTTCGTCACAGCTGTCATGACGGCAGCATTCGTACTGACAAGGTCTTCGCGGCTCATGCCCGGCTTTCGAGCAATGCCGGCAGTGATGACGACGATATCTGCGTCCTTGATATCTGCATAATCCGATGTCCCTTTTACCGAAACATCAAATCCGAGGATTGGCGCTGCTTCTTGCATATCAAGCGCCTTTCCTTTCGTCGGATTTTCTTGCTCTGGTCGGTCGACGAGGACGATATCACCTAACTCTTGCTGGGCAAGGTAAAGTGCCGTCGTCGCGCCCGTAAAGCCACTTCCTATGACTGCGATCTTCTTCCGTCTGTTCATCGACTCATTCCTCCTGATCGGATTACATGTTTTTGATGAGTTCGTCCGCGAATTCAGAACACTTCACTTCAGTCGCACCATCCATGAGACGTGCGAAGTCGTATGTGACGACTTTTGCTTCGATCGATGTTTCCATCGATTTGATGATGAGATCTGCTGCTTCGTTCCAACCGAGGTGACGGAACATCATTTCGCCTGACAAGATGACAGATGATGGGTTTACTTTATCAAGTCCAGCGTATTTTGGTGCTGTACCGTGAGTTGCTTCAAAAATCGCGTGACCAGTCATGTAGTTGATGTTTGCTCCAGGTGCGATTCCGATACCACCCACTTGTGCAGCAAGTGCATCCGAGATGTAGTCACCGTTCAAGTTCATTGTCGCAACGACATCGAACTCTTTTGGACGAGTCAAGATTTGTTGTAAGAAGATATCAGCGATTGAGTCTTTTACGATTAACTTACCAGCAGCTTCAGCGTCTGCTTGTGCTTTGTTCGCAGCCTCAGTTCCCTCTTCTTCTTTGATACGATCGTACTGGTTCCAAGTGAAGACGTGCTCTGCGTATTCACGCTCAGCAAGCTCATAACCCCAGTTTTTGAAAGCTCCTTCAGTGAACTTCATGATGTTTCCTTTGTGAACGAGTGTCAACGAAGCGCGCTTGTGCTCAAGTGCGTATTCGATTGCTGCACGAACGAGGCGTTCTGTACCCTCTTTTGAAATCGGTTTGATTCCAAGACCAGATGTCTCAGGGAAGCGAATTTTGTTGACACCCATTTCGTTTTGAAGGAATTCAAGCAGTTTTGCAACGCCTTCGCTACCTTCTGCATATTCGATTCCTGCGTAGATGTCTTCAGTATTTTCACGGAAGATGACCATATCTGTATCTTCTGGGCGTTTAACCGGTGAAGGAACACCTGTGAAGTAACGAACTGGGCGAAGGCATGTGTACAAATCAAGCTCTTGACGTAATGCAACGTTCAATGAGCGAATACCGCCGCCGACTGGTGTCGTAAGTGGTCCTTTGATTGCGATGATGTGCTCACGGATGAGATCGAGTGTCTCTTCTGGTAACCAGTTGCCTGTTTTGTTGAATGCTTTTTCGCCAGCATAGACTTCTTTCCATTCAATCTTCTTCTCACCGTTATAGGCTTTTTCAACTGCTGCATCAAATACGCGTACCGCAGCATTCCAGATGTCAGGTCCTGTTCCGTCACCAATGATGAATGGAATGATTGGAGCATTTGGAACTTGAAGTGTACCGTTCGTTACTGTGATGTTTTCGCCTTGAAGTGTAGCCATGTCTAAAAATCCCCCTTAAGTAATTGTAATCTACATCAAAAATCAGGAGAGGATTACTCCTCTCCGTCCTTTTAACGTTCTTCGATGGACACATATGTCCGGTGTGTTTCACCCGTGTAGTCTGCACGTGGGCGAATCAGACGGTTATCGCTATACTGCTCTAAAATGTGCGCCAACCAACCTGACATTCGACTTACTGCAAAGATTGGAGTGAAAAGTTCTGTATCAAGTCCAAGTGCATGGTACGTAGAAGCGGAATAGAAATCAACGTTTGGTTTCAATCCTTTTTCCGACTGGACGATCTCGTCAATCTTAACTGACATCTCATACCATTTCGGTTCCCCGATTTGAGCAGTCAGCTGACGACTCATTTCCTGAAGGTGCTTCGCACGTGGATCGCCGTCCTTGTAGACACGGTGACCAAAGCCCATGATTTTTTGCTTGTTCTCAAGTTTATTATGAACATACTCGTCAACCTTTTCAACCGAATCAATTTCAAGCAGCATCTTCATGACAGCTTCATTCGCTCCACCGTGAAGAGGTCCTTTTAATGCACCCATCGCTGCCGTCACACCTGAGTAGACGTCAGAGAGTGTCGCAACACAAACACGTGCCGTGAATGTCGAAGCGTTCAACTCATGGTCTGCATGAAGAACAAGCGCTTGGTTGAACGCTTTTTCAGCCACTTCTGTCGGCTCTTCGCCTGTCAACATGAACAGAAAGTTTGCAGCGTAAGAAAGACCTGTTTTAGGTGCGATTGGTTCCTGCCCTTTTTTGATACGCGCATAAGCCGTAACAAGTGTTGCGATTTGCGCTTGTAATTTGATGGCTTTAGCGTAATTCGCCTCTGTCGACATATCTTCCGATGTTTCATCGTAAAGCGCGAGTTGAGAGAGCGCTGTTCGAATCATTGCCATCGCATTCGCCGACTTTGGTGCTGCCTTCATCGTCTCGAGAACGGCAGTCGCAACTGGTGCTTCGGAAATGAGTGCTTCCGACAGTTGCTTCAATTCCTCTTCTTTTGGTAGACGGTCGTTCCATAATAAGAAGACGACTTCCTCAAATGAGGCGTGCTCCGCCAAATCATCAATTGTATAACCGCCGTACGTCAATTGACCATCGATGATCGAACTGATTTTCGATGTCGTCGCGACGATTCCTTCTAAACCTTTAGTTTGCGTCATGACAATAATCCCCCTTTTTTTCCCCAGAAATTTAAAACGCTTTCATTTCCGTATTAAAAAAAAGACGTCCACTCAAGAGTCGTTCCCCATGCTTGTAGCGCTGTACTCTTGAATAGACCATCTTGTTTCTGTTCTTAGTATAAACAAAAATACCCAAAAAGTGAATGAACTTGCATACTATTATCAAAAAATTAATTCAGTTACTCTGCTGATTCAGCTCATCCTGTGAACGTTTTTGCGATGATATCCCACATTCCGATGACAAGCGCAGCAATCCCAGCACCAATTAGTGGACCAACGGGTACTCCGCGGAAGAGTCCCACTGCGAGAATCGTTCCGGCAAGCAATGCCGTCGTGACAAGTGGGTCTTCTTTCATCAGACCAACACCATGTGCCGCGACGATCGCAACGAAGATTCCTGATAAAAATGAGATGATGCCGATATGTCCCCGAATACTTTGAATAAGTTCCTTAAATCCGATATCCCCTGCTGCGATCGGTACAAGAATCGCAGCCGTGATCAATGTGACACCCCAGGTGATTCCTTTTGCCTGCAAGGATGGAAATAATCGACCATCCAGCCCGATTGCCTTGATGATCAGCAGGAAAGCAGCAGCAATGATTAATGATTTATTTTGTGCGATGACCCCGATGAAGACGAGGGCAATCAAAAAAAGATAAGCTTCCATACGTCCTCCTCATACAAAAAAAGACGGACATGACCTAAGTCACGTCCGTCATGAATGGATTATGCGTTATATAGTTTACCTGTCAATGGATCGATTGAGATCATTTGACCGTCTTTGAAGACTGTCAATGCATTTTCAACACCAACGATGACTGGTTTACCGAGTGATGGTCCAACGATTCCAGCATGGCTTGTCAATCCGCCATCAACTGTGATCATCGCTGCAGCCATCTCGATTGCAGGCATCATGTCACGATCAGTTGAGTTCGTAACGAGGATCATGCCTGGCTTCGCTTTCGCGTTTGCTTCTTCTGCGTTGTTTGCGATGACGACTTCGCCAACGACTCCACGCTCACCGATTCCACGACCGTTTGCGATCTCTTTACCGACGATGTGGATTTTCAACATGTTCGTTGTACCAGCAGTCAAAGCAGGGATACCTGCTGAGATGACGACGAGATCACCGTCTGTAACGAAACCAGCGTCTTTTGCTGTGTCCGCAGCAAGTGTCAACATGTCATCCGTGTTGTCTGAAAGATGATCAACGACGATTGGGTACACGCCCCATACGATGTTCAACTGACGTGCGACACGTGCGCTTGGTGTAACAGCGACAATGTTTGGCTCTGGACGGTATTTCGAGATACGTGCAGCCGTGTAACCCGATTGTGTCGGTGTCAAGATTGCTTTTGCGTCCAAGTTGATTGCAGTGTGCGTAACCGCTTGAGCGATTGCATCCGTCACTGTGTGCTCACTACGTGTCTGACGATCTTTCAACAAGAGCTTGTAGTCGAGCATTTTTTCTGTACGTTTTGCGATCGAGTGCATCATTTGGACAGATTCGATTGGGTAGTCCCCTGCTGCTGTCTCACCTGAAAGCATGATTGCATCCGTACCATCAAGAATCGCGTTCGCGACGTCTGATGCTTCAGCACGTGTTGGACGTGGGAAACGTTGCATCGAGTCAAGCATTTGTGTTGCTGTAATGACTGGTTTACCGAAGTCGTTACAAAGCTTGATTAAGTCTTTTTGAGTTGGTGTGACTTCTTCCGTTGGAATCTCGATACCGAGGTCACCACGCGCTACCATCAAACCGTCCGAAATCGCAAGGATTTCTTCGATGTTATCGACACCTTCTTGGTTCTCGATTTTTGGGAATATTTTGATGTGGCTCGCGTTGTTTTTCTCAAGCAATTGACGAATCGCAACGACGTCTGACGCACGGCGTACGAAAGATGCCGCGATCAAATCGATATCGCTCTTGATACCGAACTCGATATCCGCAATATCTTTTTCTGTCAAAGCAGGAAGGTTAACCTTTACGTTTGGCAAGTTAACGCCTTTTTTCGTCTTGATGACACCTTCGTTTTCGATTGAACAACGAAGCTCACGGTTCGGAAGTTTTTCAGTGACACGAAGACCGATGAGACCGTCATCAAGCATGATCATCGAACCAACTTCGACGTCATCATAGAGTCCTTCATACGTGACTGAGAATTTATCTTTCGTTCCGACGATTTCGTTTGCGTCTCCGCTAACGATGATGACTTCTTGACCACGTTCGAGAAGCGCTTTTCCTTCTTCAAACGAATGTGTCCGGATTTCTGGTCCTTTCGTATCAAGAAGAATCGTAACAATTTTGTTTGCTTCTTTCGCTGCGCGGCGGATATCCGTGATACGTGCGCCGTGTTCTTCATAATCGCCGTGTGAGAAGTTCAAACGAGCGACGTTCATACCTGCTTCAATCATTTCTGGAAGACGTTTTTCTGACGCCGGTCCAATCGTACATACAATTTTAGTTCTACGCATATTCCATAAACCTCCTACGGTGTTTGGCCAAGTTCTCTTGTCCATTCCAATCCTATCGACGTTCGTTAAATCGAAAGCTGTTTTGAAAGCTCGAGAATATCAAGATCCAGCTCATGTTTATTTTCGTCGAGTGCCTCATCGATATCGAGATCGATCATCTTACCACCACGTACACCTACGACACGTCCTTGTTTTCCTTGAAGTAGGATTTCGATGGCATGCGCTCCCATACGACTTGCAAGTACACGGTCCGCTGCCGTTGGTGCTCCACCACGTTGAACGTGACCAAGAACCGTGACGCGTGTATCGAGACCTGTTTCTTTTGCGATCGCGTCTCCCACGTCCTGGGCACGGCCTGCACCTTCAGCGACGATGACGATTGAGTGTTTCTTACCGCGATTGACACCACTTTGAATGCGATCGAGGACTTCTTTTAAATCTTCAGGACGCTCGGGAACAAGAATCGATTCTGCTCCACCAGCAAGTCCTGCATATAATGCGATATCACCCGCATCGCGTCCCATGACTTCAATGACATACGTCCGCTCATGCGACGATGCCGTATCACGGATTTTATCGATCGCTTCAAGCGCCGTGTTGAGCGCTGTATCAAAACCGATCGTATAGTCCGTTCCAGGAATATCGTTATCGATCGTACCTGGAAGTCCAATTGTCGGGAAGCCAAGTCCCGTCAATTTTTGGGCACCACGATACGACCCGTCTCCGCCTACGACGACGAGTGCATCAATTTCAAATTTCTTAAGATTGACAACCGCTTTTGCTCGTCCTTCTTCTGTACGGAACTCAGGGCAACGTGCTGAACGTAGGAACGTTCCACCTCGTTGAATGATGTCACCGACTGACCCAAGGTTCAACTGGACGATGTCCCCGTTGATTAATCCTTGATAACCGTTATAGACACCAAATACTTCTAAGCCATGAAAAATCGCTTTACGCGTGACAGCACGCACCGCGGCATTCATACCTGGTGCATCGCCGCCACTCGTTAAGACAGCAATCCGTTTTAAACTCACGTTAATCACCTCTCCATTAATCTGAATCTAAAATAGCACGTTGTTTTCTTGTTTTACAACAGGGCAGATTGCATAAACTTTCACTTGTTTTTTCATTACCGATTCCGGAAATGAGGAATATCAATCATGATAGCGATTACATGGTGCTTATGTGCCAATTTGGTGATATTTTTCGGTCCGTTGATCGATGAGCTCTTCCTTGGTCAGATGAACCAATGATTCGAGCTTCTGTACCAATACAGTTTTTAATTTATCCGCCTGTAATGACACATCAAGATGTGCTCCTCCGACGACTTCTGGAATGATGGCATCCGCGATCCCGAGTCGTAATAAATCAGGTGCTGTGATCTTCATCGATTCTGCAGCCTTTTCCGCAAGACTCGCATCTTTCCACAATAATGCTGCAGCACCTTCAGGAGAGATAACGGAATACGTCGAGTTCTCAAGCATCAAGAGTTGATCACAAACGCCGATTCCTAAAGCACCACCTGAACCGCCTTCACCAATGACAATCGAGATGATTGGCACAGTCATCCCAGCCATCTCAAATAAGTTTTTCGCGATGGCTTCACTTTGACCGCGTTCTTCTGCCGCACGTCCTGGATATGCTCCTTTCGTGTCAATGAACGTAATGATCGGTCGATTGAATTTTTCCGCTTGTTGCATGAGACGCAGTGCTTTCCGGTACCCTTCTGGATGTGGCATTCCGAAGTTACGACGAATGTTCTCTTTTGTATCTTTTCCGCGTTGATGACCGATGATCGTCACGGGACGACCATTTAGCGTTCCGATTCCACCGACGATTGCTGCATCATCATACCCATGACGATCGCCGTGCAGTTCGATGAAATCTTCACAAATCGATTCAATGTAATCGAGTGTCGTTGGACGTTCTGGATGACGTGCCAACTGAACACGATTCCACGCTTTCATATTCCCGTAAATATCGAGTTCTAACCGATGAAGGCGTTCTTCAAGAAGTTGCAGTTCTTCCTTGAAATCAAGTCCTTGCGTTTCCGCCATGTCATGAAGCTCAAGAATTTTTTCGCGTAACGCGATGACTGGTTGGTCAAATGGTTGCATGGTTCGTTCCCTCCGCATGTAGCTTTAAGATTCGCGTATAGTACGTCTTCAGATCGTGTCGTGATACGACATCGTCCAGTTGACCTGCTTGCAATAAGAATTCTGCTGTTTGGAAATCTTCCGGTAGTTTTTCACGAATCGTCTGTTCGATGATCCGGCGACCCGCAAATCCAATCAACGCACCCGGTTCAGCAATGTTGAAATCACCGAGCATCGCAAAACTTGCTGATACACCACCGGTTGTCGGATGTGTCATACAAGAAATATAGAGTAACCCTGCATCTGAATGCTGTTTTAAAAAGAGACTTGATTTTGCCATCTGCATGAGACTGACCATTCCTTCTTGCATCCGTGCTCCACCTGAAGCAGAGAATATCGTGACAGGTAAACGATGTTTCGTCGCGTAACGAACAGCTTCAGAAATTGCAGCACCAACGGCAGCTCCCATCGAGCCCATCCGGAATCGCGCATCCATGACACAAGCGACGAGTGGGTGACCATTCACATTCCCGACGCCACAGACGATCGCTTCCTTAAGACCCGTTCTGACTTGATCTCCTTTTAATTTTTCCGGATAGTCCTCAAATCCGAGGGGATCCGCTTGAACTGCCGGCAGATCAAAATATGTTACCGAACCTTCATCAAATAATTGCGTAAAACGTTCTTGCGCAGTCAACGGATGATGATATCCACATGAACAGACGCGTAGGTTCGCTTCTAGTTGTTTCGTATATTGGATCAATTTACATTTCGGACATTTTGTCATTAAGCCAACAGGCACATCGACACGTTGCTCCTTTGAAGTCAACGTGACGAACTTTTTAGGTTTTCGAAAAAATGCTTGCACGTTCAGTTCCCCCTTGTCATCTATGGGCGGTTCAAGAATTGTTCCCGTTCCACTTGCGTATAGAGTTCCCCTTGACCGAAGCTTTTATGGAAGGCATTGACTTGTCGCCAGATTCGTTCAAACAGATCGTTATCGACCGTCTGAATCAACGTCTCACGAAACGCTGCATCAGATGCAACAACTGGTTCAAGCACCGAAAGGTCATCCAGCTGCGCGAGCGCTGCTTGCTCAAGCAAGCGGAGCGTTCCTGCCAAGTCTTCAAACTTCGAATCGCCAGTCACTAAGAATTGAGCGATGATTTGAATATAGGTATGATCGTCACGGTTCAACAGAAAGCTTCCGCCTCCGTGCCGTGTCTCGATGATGCCTAAATAAGCGAGCGTCCGTAATGCTTCTCGTACGGACGGTCGGCTGATGGATAGTCGTTCTGCCAGTTCCCGTTCCGATGGGATTCGGTCTCCTGGAACTAATCCATCTTGTTCGATCATCAATTTAATCGCCGCGATATTGGCTTCAAACGCATTTCGTTTCTTCTCCATATCGATACGGCACCACCTTTCTGACCCTTCAGTCGGTTGCTTTAATCGGTGGCATTGGTCAGACCAATTACCCTTTATTATAACAAATCTTATTACCTACTACTAGTTTGAGCGAGGCACATTTTTCAGGACAACATGATCCTCACCAAACTGCATACGTAGACGAGCTAATAATTCCTCATCATGCCGAACCGCATAAAGTGACGGTAACGATTTCGTCTCGCGTGAATCAGCGTAGCGAACGACGACTGGAATATCGCCTGGCGTAGCTTCTAACAATTGTTCGAGTGTGGCTAGCTCATTTTTTGATGTTAGCTTGACGAACAATACATCTTGTCCGAGTGGCCGGAGCCGTTCCAAAATGAATTGGCGCTCCCCTTCACGATCTTGAACCTTCAACTCGATCAATAAGACATTCCCTAAGTAAAGAGAACGACGGAACCGCTCATATTGACTTGGGAATACGACGACTTCTTCATTTGAATACCCATCGACCGCTTGAATGACCGCCATCACTTGACCGCGTTTCGTCTTGAATTCTCGGATTTGATCAATATAGCAGATTAAATAATGCGTGTCTGCTCCGACACTAAGATCATGAAAATAAGCAGATTCGACCGGTGCTTTCATCGCTGTCGTCAAAGGAGAATACGTTAACCAGAATCCGAGTGCATCTCGTTCCAGGCGTGCCCAGTCGGAATCGCTTCGTTTCGATGACTTCTGTGTCCGGCGTTTCCCGAGGATTGCCAGTTCGTCCGGTAATAAGGTATTCGATGATTCCGTGAAGTACTCGAGCACCTCTTGTTCAGCGAGTCCACGATCGCCGTGCGTCGCTCGGTCTAATGCGCCACTATAAAGCAGTAATTCGATTTTTGCTCGTTCCTTTTTACCCCATCCGACATGAGTCAATAGACCGGCGATCGTCGCCGTGTGCTTCGACGCTTCTTTTAACCGTTCGAACTCTCGCTCGGAAATACCTTTAATCACATGGATTCCAAGTCGAATCCCCTTTCCCTCTAGCGAAGAACGATAATCGGAAATCCAGACGTCCGGTGATAGGACAGGGAGACGTCGTTCGCGCATCAACCGGACAAGGCGTTCCGGTTGTTCCACCGAAACGAGAAAGAAAATTTGCGGGAAATGCGCTTTGATATACCCAAGGGCATAACTAATCTTTGAGTAGGCGACTGCATGACTTCGGTTAAATCCATATCCGGCAAAACGTTCGATTTGTTCATAAAGTGAATGCGCTACTGTATCATCGAATCCATTCGTTCGTGCACCTTCTAAAAAATGGAGACGTTCCTGTTCGAGTGAATCCGTACTCTTCTTAGAAATCGCACGTCGTAATATATCTGCTTGAGCAAGCGTAAAACCAGCCACTCGACGTGTGATTTCCATGACTTGCTCTTGGTAGACGATGATGCCATATGTCGACGCCAGCACCTCTTCTAATACAGGATGTACCATCTGATAAGGTTGACCGGCTTTTCGTTTTGCGTACAGATCAATGAATTTCATCGGTCCTGGACGATAGAGCGACATCGTGGCGACCAAATCTTCAAATCGATTCGGTTTCACTTCTCGCAATGTTTGTTTCATGCCTGGTGATTCGAATTGGAAGATATCATCCGTCTCGGCGCGGGCAAAGACTTGGAACGTCGCACGATCTTCTTCTGGAATTTGCGAGAGCTTAAAAGAGGGGTGTTCTCTTCGAATCAATTCTTCCATCCGACGCAAACGACTAAGATTGCGCAGCCCCAGCAAGTCAATCTTCAGTAATCCTTGACGTTCTAATGCTTGCATCAGGAACTGCGTCACGTATCGCTCGTTCGGTCCTGTCTCTAAGGGTGTCGTCTCGACGAGATTCTCTGACCCGATGACGACGCCGGCTGCGTGAACCGAACGTTGTCGCGGGAGACCTTCGACTGCTTGCGCTAGCTGTAAGAGTTGTCGACGTTTTTCACTTCCAGAGAACCAGCGATACGTCTGTTTATTTTGTTCGATTCCTTGTAATGTCGTCGATTTCCCAAGTTGTTTGACTGCAGCATCCAGTTCATCTTTTGAAAACTCCAGCGTTCGTCCGACGTCTCGCAGAGCGGCTTTGGCACCAAGCGTTGATAATGTCCCGATTTGGGCGACATGGTCTTTTCCATAACGCATTACGAGATCTTCTAATACCTCTTCGCGTCGTTCATCTTCGATATCGATATCGATATCCGGCATCGAAATCCGCTCTGGATTCAAAAACCGCTCAAAGAGTAATCCATATTTCAACGGATCAACCGTCGTGATTCCAAGCGCATAACTAACGAGAGAGCCTGCTGCCGACCCACGACCAGGTCCAACATGAATGCCTTTCGCCTTTGCTCGTCGAATAAGTTCCTCGACGATCAAAAAATAATCAGCAAATCCGGTTTGTTCGATGACGGACAGTTCATAGGCGAGCCGTTCCGCCGCTTCTTTACTTTCATGACCGTGTGCCAGTAATCCTTCTTCAGCATGCGTCCGCAGCATCGCATTCGAATCTTCTGCGACGCGTGGTAATGGACGTTGCTGGAACGGTAATTCTAAGCGTTCAGATGTCGCGGCAAATTGCTCAGCCATCGTGATTTCTCGCTCCGTAAAGTCTTCGAGTAACTCTTCTCGAGTCTTTAAATGCATCAGACGATCTGTTTTTTGATCTTGGAACGTCGTTGCTTCACGGATCGCACGTATTGCTTGATAAGCTGGGGCTTCAGCTCGATGAAGATAACGGACAGGATCGACTGGGATTGTCTCTACACCGAGTGATGCGGCTACTTCCCGATAACGCATGCGACTCTCTCGCTCGACGGTCGAGCGACTCGAAGTCACTCCCATATATGTACGCGCTCCTTGAACGTGTCCCATCCACTGCACGACGGAACGACGTAGACGTGTCATATCTTCCGATGCCTGACGAAGCGGAACGAGCACCGCAATGAGCGATGAGGCTTCAATAACCGGTTGTTCACTAGCTAATCGGTACAATTGACGTAAGCCATCAGAAGAAAAAGCAAACCACAAGATACAACAGTCTTCTTCCTCGATTCGCTGTTCCCAGCCAATGACCGGTTGTAACTGTCGACGCTGACACGCCTCGATGAATGCCGGAACTCCGGTTAATGTCGTTTCACAGATGATCGCTCGTCCAAGCTGACGATGAACAAGCTCATCGAGGTACGTCTCGATTCGAATCAAACTTTGTAAGGGACTATATTGTGTCCGGACATTTAAGTGCATCTTCTATTCTCCTCTCTCTTCTGATGAAAGCTTAAAAAGTTTTCAGAACATTCATATCTAACTAACTCAAGTACTCGCCATCTGATTTATTATTCGCTACAATAAGTATAGAAATATCATGACGGGTACGGAAGGAGCATTTCTCATGATTTTGAATCGTAGTCAAATCGCACGTGAAAAGGTTGAACAACTAAAGTTAGGTGTTACTGCTTTTACTGAAACGGAAGAAATCGCTGAGAAGATTCGCAAGTCGGTCGCTGAACTTCAACTGAATGTCATTGAAGACCACACAGATCGTGGCGTATGGTTCATTCCGCAACAAGAAACAAAAACGAAATAAGCATAAAAAGGCTGTTCGCTCCGCTTCCTCACGAGAGGAATGAGACCGAGCAGCCTTTTTTCCATTTAAAACTGGAAGTTCGCAGCGACCTCATTCAGACGATTAACGACACGTTCGACTTCACTTAACTGTTCAATCGTCGCACCAGACGCCATTGGATGTCCACCGCCATTGAATTCTTTTGCTACTTCATTGATGACTGGACCCTTCGAGCGAATTCGGACGCGAACTTCCATATCTGTTTCGAGGAACAGCGCCCAGCACTTCATTCCTTGTAAACCGGCAAAACTATTGACGAGTAACGATGCTTGTTCGACCGTTGCTCCAAATTGCTTCAATGTATCCTGTGTCAAAACGACATAACCGACGCCTTGATCCGTCAATTGGATATGTTGAAGAACATATCCTTGTAGATGAAGCGCCGCCAGTTCTGTTTGGTACATATTCCGATACAACCAATCTGTATCAATCCCTACATCAATCAATTGCGCCGCGACTTCAAACGTTCGTTTCGTCGTACCACGGAATTGAAAACGTCCCGTGTCACCGACGATTCCCGCATAGAATTGAATAGCAGCTGATGCTGGAATGTCGTATTCCCATTCATTCAATAGATGAACGAGCAGTTCCGATGTCGAACTCATCGTCGTATCGACGAGTTGCACTGACGCGTATGGATCCTCATCGGGATGATGGTCGATTTTAATGACGTCTTTTCCTGTCATCGCGACCTTCCCGTCAACACGTGCTTGATTCGCCGTATCCAGAATCACGACTAACGCCTCTTTGTATAACTCGTCTTCTACCTGATCGAGCTTCCCCATAAATGACAATGATGTCGCCATCTCACCTGCCGACAACACTGTTTTTTCAGGAAACTGGTGTTGCAATGTCAATTGTAAGCCGAACTGACTACCGAGTGCATCGGGATCCGGTCGTTCATGACGATGAATGATGATCGTATTTGCAGCTTCAATCATTTGTTTGATTTGCTCTTTCACTGTGCACAGCTCCTCTAATCTTGATATGATACTAGATGAAGACAAAAAGGAGGTCCTTTTAACATGCAATTCATCCTCATCGCCCTCATCGTTTTCTCGCTTGGTGGGTATTTGTTAGCAAAACGCCGCGCGTTCCATACGAAAAGCACGAACCGAAAATACTTGTTCAATACACAAGCGAGCATTTGGTTGAGTCTGTTCGTCATCCTATTCGCCGTCAATCAGTTCGTTTCCGGGAACGGATTAACGACACTCGTCGGAAAAGTTGTCTGTTCTATTTTAATCGTCGTCGGTGTTGCTTCATTCATCGCTGGATTCATCCGTTACAAAAAGATTTATCCATATGTCGTCCGTGAGATGGAGCAATCCTGAGCGAGATTCAGAGGAACCGAAGTCAATCGACTTCGGTTCTTTTTGTATTCACTTAACGATCGATGAGTTGAGAAGTCACGAGCGCCTTCGCAACGATTTGTGTACCTTGATACATTTCGACATCGACTTTCCCGAATTTTCGACCAACGTCAAAGACATTGGCCCGGATCGTTACCGTGCTCTCGATCTGAACAGGTTTAATGAAATAGATGCTGACGTTTTCAATGACAAGGTCACCTTTCTTCATGTGACGCAACATTCGCGTCGCCCCTTCGACGAGAAGCGTCGTCAATACACCACTTGAAGCAGTCCCCATGAAATTCGTCATTTGCGGAGAAACCTCAAGGGATAAGTACGGTCCCCGTTCGTCCTCTGCCGCTTTAATCTGGCCTGTGATCAGATCATCGAACGTCTCCCCGACCTGCGGCTGGCGATTCGCCAGTTGCAATGCCTTGAGGACATCTTGACGGCTAATGATCCCAAGCAATCGCCCATACTGGTCAATGACCGGTAACATTTCGATGCCTTCCCATACCATCTGATGCGCAGAATTTGTGACACTCGTTCGAATGCCGACCGTAATTGGATGCCGCGTCATGACTTTTTCAACAGCCCAGTCATGTGGACGGTCAATGATGTCCTTCGCCGTCACGACACCGACGACCTTCATTTGTTCATCGATGACAGGGTAACGATTGTGTTTCGTCTGTTCGTTCAACTCGTGCCAACGTGAAATCGGATCCGTCGTCTGTAAATAGAACGTATCATGTAAAGGGATCAAGATATCCGAGACGAGTAAGATTTCCTTTTTGATCAATCGATCATAAATTGCTCGGTTGATCATCGTTGCGACCGTAAATGTATCGTATGACGTCGAAATGATGGGTAACTCCATCTCATCCGCCAATCGTTTTGCATCCTCCGTTGTATCAAATCCACCGGTGATCAATACAGCGGCCCCTGCTTCAAGCACGAGTTCGTGTGCTTTTTCACGGTTCCCGATGATGACGAGACTGTCGACATCGATGTAACGCATCATCGCTTCAAGCTTCATTGCGCCAATGACGAATTTCGTCAATGTCTTGTGTAATCCGTTTCTCCCACCGAGAACTTGACCATCGACGATATTCACGACCTCCGCGAATGTCAGCTTCTCAATATTTTCTTTTTGTTTCTTTTTGATTCGAATCGTTCCGACTCGTTCGATCGTCGAGACGAACCCAAGATTCTCCGCTTCCTTGATGGCGCGATAGGCCGTTCCTTCGGATACGGTCAAGTCCTTCGCGATTTGTCGGACGGAAATCTTCGTTCCGACATCAAGATCTTCGATATGTCGAATGATCTGTTCGTGTTTCGTAGGCATACTGTATCCCTTCTTTTCCTTTTTTCTACTCTCCTGCCATTATACTGTACTACTCCAAAGATGAAAACGTGTACTAGTCTGATTTACGAGAAATGTTTTTCGAATCGGACGATGGTATACTTATGTAGAAAATGAGTAGAGAGGTGGAGTCACATATGAGCGAACGTACGAATTACATTAGTGCTTTCTTGAAAGAACAAGGAATCGATTTAGCCGTCATTACTTCAAAGGCAAATGTCTTTTACTTTTCAGGAGTCTACGCAGAACCTCACGAACGTGTCATGGCAGTCCTCGTTGATGTAACCGGCAAACATGTATTATTCTGCCCAGCACTCGAAGCAAGTATCGTTGCAACGAGTCCTTGGGAAGGAGACGTCGTCACGTATGAAGATCATGAAAATCCATTCGATCGTTTAGCTGAATTATTCAAGACATTTGAACATTCGAACAATCGGATCGGTATTGAAGGTGAACATATGACGTTTAGTCGATATCAAGAACTGAGCTCACATCTTGAAAATGCAGCCATTTTTGATATTGGTGAGTCCTTACAAGCGCTTCGCTTGAAGAAAACACCGGAAGAAATTGCTATCCTTCAAGAAGCAGCAGCACTTGCGGATGAAGCGATCGAAATCGGTAAACAAGCGATCCGTCCAGGTATCACGGAAATCGAAGTCATTGCGGAAATCGAATATGAAATGAAGAAAAAAGGCGTCCGCGAGATGTCGTTCGATACGCTTGTCCTATTTGGTGCAAACAGTGCTGATCCACACGGTGTCCCAGGTGACCGCGTCATCCAAGAAGGCGATTTCGTCCTATTCGATCTCGGTGTCATTTGGAAAGGCTACTGTTCAGACATTACACGGACCTTCATTTATGGTCAGGCAAGCGAAGAACAGACGAAAATCTATGAAACGGTCCGCCAAGCACTTGAAGCCGCGACAAAAGCGAGTCAGATCGGTACGACACTCGGCTCGTTGGATAAAGCAGCCCGCGACGTCATCACAGAGGCTGGCTACGGTCAGTACTTCACACATCGCGTTGGTCACGGACTCGGAATCGAGGTTCACGAATTCCCGTCCCTCGCTTCAAACAACTTACTGACGGCTGAAGCTGGTATCGTCTACACGCTCGAACCAGGTATCTATGTTCCCGGAGTCGGCGGCGTCCGGATCGAAGATGATATCCATCTTACTGCGGAAGGTCCGGTTGCGTTGACTCGCACACCAAAACACCTTCAATCGATTCCATCATCTTAAATCAGTAAAAACACCTAATCCAAGCGATGGATTAGGTGTTTTTTATTTACTTACGGGATTGATGGACGACATTGACGCCCCCTGTCACATCAAGAATCGCACCTGTAATCATACTTGATTCTTCTGCGAGTAAGAAGGAGATGGCGCGAGCGATATCTTCCCCGACACCCGTTCTTCCGACCGGTGTTTCTTCATCTTGCTCTGCTTCGGAAATCCGTTTCGTCTTGTTATCACCGACGATGTTCCCCGGATTGACCATGTTGACCGTAATGCCGTGCTCTGCCTCTTCAAGCGCCACACTCTTCGTCAAACTCACCATCCCGCTTTTAGCAGCAGCGAACGCCGCCCGGCACACCCATCCTGGCGCTGTCGCACTTTCCGGAAAACCATACGTGATGATTCGACCATAGGCTTGCTTACGCATGACGGGTAATACTTGACGTAACAACCAGAAACTAGCGGTCAGATTCCCGGTAATGACTTCATTCCATTCTTGATCGCTATAATCTACTAATGCTTTCCGCTCGAATATATATGGTCCTGCATTAAGTATCAACGCATCAATCCGACCTTGCTCGTTAATTGCTTGTTGAGCTGCGTGTTCCACTTCTTCTTGGTTCGTCACATCTGCTTGAATCGTCACAAGATTCGGATGTGTAAACTCGGGTTCGGAACGATGGAACGCCGTTACTTTCCATCCTTCTTCCAATAACTGGCGTGTTACTCGCTCTCCCAGTCCTTTTGTACCTGCTGTAATTAACGCGTGCCTCATCTTGGCATCGCCCCCTTTCACTGACTCCATTTTACGATGGAATAGAAAGGTAGGACAATTTTTAGAACTCGTTGAATGTTTCGTCCGCTTCCAGTAAGAGAATGGTATAATTAGGGTGTACTCATCATATCGATTACGAAGGGATGGATTCATCATGGCAATCGTCTATCATAATGTACTTGTAGCAGTAGATGGCTCAAAAGAGGCAGAACGTGCCTTCGAGACGGCAATCGATGTTTCATTGCGAAATGATGCAAAATTGATCATCGCACACGTCATTGATACACGGACGTTCGCAACAGTAGAAGCATATGACCGTACTATCACGGAACGTGCTGAATCTTACGCGAAGGAATTGCTAGACGAATATGTCAAGACCGCTCAAGATCGCGGTGTACAGGAAGTCGAAGTTGCAATTGAATACGGTTCTCCAAAAGTCACGATTGCCAAAAAACTTGCTCCTAATCACGATGCTGATTTAATCATTTGTGGCGCGACCGGCTTAAACGCTGTTGAGCGTTTCTTCATCGGTAGTGTCTCTGAAAGCATTACGCGTTACGCAAAATGTGACGTCTTGATTGTTCGTTTATGAACCACTCTTCCATCAAAAGCCTCTCTCCCTTCATCTCAAAGGAAGAGAGGCTTTTTGATGACCTGCTTAAACAAAAAACCATCGAACCGATGTCCGATGGTTTGAAATCATTTGTATTTTACTGTAACGGTACGACGACCCCAGTTGAATGCTTCTGAACGAGAGTAGTAAAGGATATCCATCTTCTTACCTTTGATGGCACCGCCAGTATCAGCAGCTGTATATGTCCCTTTCAATTTCCCTTTATAATACACTTTGACTGTCGAACGAAGTGGAATGACACGTGGATCAACAGCTACGACTTTCTTTTTCGAGCTTTTGATGTTCCAACCGATTGCTGTCAGGTTGCCACTGCCTGGATCATACGGTGTATAGGCTGTCGCACTCACATTCGTGACTGTTTTCCAACCGCCCGTAGATTGTTTTTTTGATCCGCTTGACGTCACGACTTTCGAGTAACTCGCGCTAAGATAAGCCGTCTTACCTTTGTAGCTTACTTTGTACCAGTTCCCTGTTTTTGCTTTGTACGATAACGTTTGGTTCTTATATAGAAGACCGAGCTTCTTCGAAGAAGTAGTAGCTTTTTGACGAATGACTAGGCTATCGACTGTTGACTTGACACTTTTCTTAGTTGCAGCCTCTGCTTGAAGACCTGCGAACGAACTGAGTGCTAACACGACCGTTAAAACACTTGCGAGCATTCGTTTCATCATGTATTTTCTCCTCCATCATTGTTTCGTGTTTGTTAACTGAGATTAATATACATGACAAAAGCAGGTAGTGCCGTTACATATAGACCACAAAAATATGTCTGTACTATTACCGTTATGTTACAAAAGACTAATTTTTTTAAGAAACGACTCTTTTTTAGGTTTATTTTTACGATGATGACGCTTTTTTTTTCGTTGTATGACAATCGTCGTAACAATAGATCATACGTTCGTGTATCACTTTTCTGGGATTTCATCAAAAAAAGGACTAAATCGTCGTATTAACGATTCAGTCCTTTTTAAAATTATGCGTTTTGAGCAACCAATCCACCAACACGAACTGTATCACGTGCGATCATCAATTCTTCATTCGTTGGAATGATAATGACTTTGACTGGTGAGTGTGGATAGTTAATGAAGAGTTCTTCTCCATGAGCTCCATTGTTGAGTGATGGATCCCAGTAAACGCCCATGAATTCGAGACCACGTAGGACACGCTCACGGATTGAATCTGAGTTTTCTCCAACACCAGCTGTGAAGATAATGGCATCAACACCATTCATCTCAGCAGCATATTGCCCGATGTATCCGTGGATACGGTTCGCGAAGATACGGAGTGCCATCTCTGAACGGTGGTTTCCTTCCTTCGCAGCCGTTTGGACGTCACGCAAGTCACTTGAAAGACCTGAGAGTCCGTAGATTCCAGACTCTTTGTTCATGACGTTCAAGACTTCTTCCGCTGTTTTCCCTGTTTTCTCCATTAAGAATGGAATCAAAGCTGGGTCGAGTGAACCAGAACGTGTTCCCATCGTGATCCCTTCAAGCGGTGTGAAGCCCATCGTCGTATCGATTGATTCGCCACCCGAAACTGCTGCGATTGATGCTCCGCTACCTAAGTGACATGAGATTAAACGAAGGTCTTTTAATGGACGACCGAGTAATTCAGATGCACGTTCCGTAACATATTTGTGGCTCGTACCGTGGAAACCATATTTACGGATACCGTATTCTGTGTAGTAATCATACGGTAAGCTGTAAAGGAAGTTTTCTTCTGGCATCGTTTGATGGAACGCCGTATCGAAGACCGCCACTTGCGGCACTTCCGGAAGCAATGCTTGGAATGCCCGGATTCCGATCAAGTTTGGTGGAATGTGAAGTGGTCCGAGTTCTGTATACGACTCGATATCTTGCATGACTTCATCCGTGATCAATACAGAGTCTGCATATTTTTCTTTACCATGAAGAACACGATGTCCGACACCTTTAATCTCATCGTAAGACGAGATGATTCCGAACTCCATTAATTTTTCGAGTGATAACTCGACTGCTTCTTTATGTGTTGCAAGCGGGAGGACATCTGTATACTTTTGTCCTTCACCATATTTAATCGTAAAGATTGCATCGTCTTTACCGACACGTTCAACGAGTCCGACTGCAGTCATCGTTTCGTTCGGCATTTCGAGCAATTGGAACTTCAAAGACGAACTACCTGCGTTTACCGCCATAATTTTTGCCATGATTTTTCCCCTTTTCCATTTGAATCCAATGAACATTCACATCTGTTTAGGTTTTCTTCTATTTCTGTTCTACAACTAGAATAGTCAAATTAACGACAGATTTCAATCACTTTGCGTAATTCATTTTAATTCTGTGTTAATCCATTCATCAATCTGTTTCACCATACCACCAAACGCACGGGCATCTGTGAAAGATGGTAGTTCAGCAAGTAACGCTTGTTTTGGCATCTTCATACCGGCTAAATGATTACGGACGATCAAATAACTTTTTGCTGCCTGTTCTTGTTTGAACATGGTTAACGGCAATTGTAAAATGCCAATGACGTGCGCTTTTGATTCAAAGTACTGTTTCAACTTGCCTTCCGTATCATGCTGGAACAAACCGTTCGGAATGACAAAAACACCGAACCCACCTGGTTTGACGTATTGCATCGCTTGTTCGATCAATAAGAAATGACTATAGCTCATACCCTCATCTCGTTTCAAGATGTAAGAAGCAGCAGCCTCTTCATCCGGATAATAACCGACTGGGAGATCAGCCATCGCAAGATCAACTGGATCTAGCAACAAAGGTCGTAACGCATCTTGATGCGTATACGTAACAGGGTAGTCGAGTAATTCCGTTACAGCTGCCGATAAACGAATTAACGTCTCATCTACCTCAACTGCTTCAGCAGATGTGCCCGTCGAAAGCTGACTCAAGACAGCGTGTAACATACCACCTGTTCCACTTCCTAATTCAAGTAGTCGGATGTCCTCCTTACCTACCAATTTCCCGATTAGATAACCAGCAAACAAAGCGACGCTGTCTGGCGTCGGCAAATGGTTCGGTTGCGCTTGTTTCATCCCTTCTAAAATAGCAAGCGATACTGCCTTTCGAATGACCTCTTTGTCTACATTTTCAGTATGGCGATCGTTCAACCGGTCAATCACAGTCGTCAACGCTTCTAGGTAAGGCATATCAAGATCACGTTCGATTTGTTTTGTTTGACGTGTTAATTCCTTATATAACTTTTCTAACGGCTCCATGTACGTCATCCTCTCCAAAACGAAACGGCCCCCCGTAGAGCGGGAGCCGTTTCTATCATTAGTTCCATTGTAACGCTTCAGCGTCGTTTGTAAACCATTCTTACTTCGCTTCACGTGCTGCAGCGAGTGCTGCTTCGAAATTCACCTCATCCGTTGATTCTTCGAGGTATTCGACATACGTGATTTCGTTGTTCGAATCTAAGACGAAGACAGAGCGAGCAAGCAGACGTAATTCTTCGATTGCCACGCCGTACTGTGTACCGAATGAAAGATCACGGTGATCAGACAATGTCACGACTTGATCAAGACCACTTGACGCACACCAACGACGTTGCGCGAACGGAAGGTCGTTTGAGATCGTCATGACCGTCACACCTTCGATTTTAGCTGCTTCTTCGTTAAATTTACGAGTCTGTGCATCGCATACCCCTGTATCGATTGATGGGACAACACTGATGATTCGAACACCTTGGTATGTATCACGTGTTACAGGCGATAAGTCGTTAGCTAACACGTGAAAGTCCGGTGCTGTTTGTCCGACTTGAACCGCTGTACCTTGAAGTGTGATTGGATTTCCTTTAAACGTTGCCATATGAATTCCCCTTTTCCCCTGATTGGATATACTGTATTTTCTATTTAACTATAGGAATGATCTGCGAAGATGGCAAGTATTCTGCCATAATTGATGGACTTCAGTACCCGTCTTTCTAAAAAACAGGTATAATAAAAGAGTTCATGAAACGCTTTCAAGGGGGAATTGACCATGGCTCGAAATAATGTCTACCTGTACTACCGAAATACACAAAGACACGAGACGCAGGTGCGAAAGTTGATCGATGTCGGTACACGATACGGACTGAATGTCGTCCAAGATCATCGACAAGCAAACATCATCGTCTCGATTGGTGGAGACGGGGCTTTCTTGCAAGCGGCACGCTTCACAGGTTTCCGTGATGATGCGATCTATGTCGGATTCGCTGAAGGACCAAACTCGTTCTACTGTGATTTTGATATCAATGATCTTTCTGCGGTCGAAGCAATCTTTAAAGAGACGGGCAATCGTGTCTCGGATGGCGAAATCGAAGTACGTCGTTATCCACTACTTGAAGCATCCATCAACGGTGGACCACCGATGCTCTGTCTGAACGAATGTTCCGTAAAGTCGAGCATCATCAAATCACTCGCAATCGAAGTCTATATCGATGACTTCCTGTTTGAGACATTCCGCGGGGATGGAATGGTCATCTCAACACCGACGGGATCTACGGCTTATAACAAGTCACTTTCTGGTGCGATTGTCGATCCATTGATCCACTGTCTTCAAGTCAGCGAGATCGCTTCCGTTAACAATAACCGGTACCGGACACTCGGTTCTGCTTTCCTATTGAACCGCGGACGTAAACTCTCGTTACGCATCATTGAGGACGGAAACGATTATCCGATCATCGGGATGGATAACGAAGCACTCAGCCTGACACGAACGGATTCAGTCGATATCCAGCTCTCTGAAAAAGAACTTAAAACCGTCAAATTAACGAACAATACATTTTGGCATAAGATTCAACGCTCATTCTTATGACAATAAAAAAATCTGCCCTGAAGAGGCAGATTTTTTTATTGCGTCTTCCGTTACGTCACCCCTTATACTCCAATCAAAGGAGGTACACAGATGATGTATTCCACTCAGGAAATCGCCAAACTTACCGGAGTCACAAAACGAACGCTTTATCATTATGAGACGTTCGGTCTCCTTGTGCCAAAGCGCAACGATGCCGGTCACCGATATTATAGCAGTGAGGATCTTTTACGTTTACAACAAATCCTTCTCTATCGCTCTCTTGATTTTCCGCTGTCAGAAATCCAAAGATTACTTACACAATCTGACTCCAGTCATCACACGATGATATTGAAAAAACAAATTGTACTACTTCAAGAAAAAGCTTCGCATTATCAGATGCTCGCTCAACTCGCTGAACAAACATTACTCACTTTAATAGGAGGACTCCCCATGAAAGATGAACAATTATTCCGCGGTTTACGTCACGAAGAGATCGTCATGCACGAAAAACAACATGCAGATGAAGTCCAACAACACTACGGTGACACCGACGCCTATCGAATCAGTGCAAAAAGACAAAAACAACGTACCCCGAATGAGAAAGAACAACTGAGCGCCATGCATAAGCAACTCGATCAGCGCTTGACGACCCTCTACCGCGACGGGCACAAGGCGACAGATCCAGACGTTCAACAAATCGTGAAAGAACAACATGACTTCATCGATACGTACTATTATCCATGTGAGTTATCTATTTTTGCCTCACTCGGCCAGATGTATGTGTCCGACGACCGGTTTCGTGCCTACTACGATGCGTATGCACCTGGACTATCTTCTTTCTATTCGGAAGCTATTTCGCACTATGCAGAAGCAACATCAAATTAAGGCTGCTTCTGCCTGATAGACGGTTTTACCAGCTTGGACAGTCTCCACTAAACGGTTATTCAAGATGGCTTCCCCACGCAAGCGATAGAAGTCTTCTTCAAAGATGACGAAATCGGCATCGTATCCTGGTAGGAGTAATCCTTTGCGTCCATGTGTCTCGGTCGCGAGATGTGGATTTTTCGTAAAGAGTAACAAGGCTTCGTACATCGATAACGTCTCATTCGCCTTATTGACACGTCCCGCTGTTCCTTCCGTCGCTGCATACAGGGAACGCCGGACATCGGGGTCAGAGATCGGTGCATCTGCCCCACCGCATAATAATGCGCCGGTCTCAGCTAACGAACGTAAACGATAACTCCAGTCTAAGCGGTTCAATCCGAGTCGATCGACGATGAAGTCTGCGTCATCCAGTAAAAAGACCGGTTGAACGTCAATCAAGACCGGTAACTTCCGAATTCGTGCAAGCGTTTCTGGTCGAACGACCGTCGCATGAATGATCCGATCCCGCTTGCCTTTTGGTGCTGGATATTTCTCGAGCACCTGTACGAATCGTTCAATCGCTAAGTCACCGATGACATGTGCCGCAACTGTGAACCCGTAACTACGTGCACGCTTGACGAGTTGTTCGAGTTGTTCTGGCGTATGCACTTCGATGCCACGTGTCGTCGGATCATCAGAATAACCACGACCAAGTAGAGCTGTCCGTCCTCCGAGTGCACCGTCGACGAATAGTTTCATCGCACCAATTGACATCGTTGATGGCAAAATTGGTTGCTGTTGCACGAACTCATCGATGACAAGATGATGAACGAGTAGATGTGTATGGAAGCCTGTCTCTTCTGTCACTTCTTTATATGCTTGGAGGATTTCCGCGACATCTCCGTGATACGATAAATCTTCTGTGTGTGCCGCAATGATGCCGTATTGATATAAGTTCTTAATTGCTGACCGGAGTGACGATTTGTTTCGCTCTAAGTTTCCAGCTTGTAACGCATACAAAGGTTCAAGCGCCGCATCGTACAAAAATCCGTCAGCTTCGCCGTTATCCGATAAGCCGATCTTTCCACCATCGATGACAGTCGATGCTTTATAGCCGAGCTGTTGGAATAAAACATCGTTGACAAGTGCGGTATGCCGGTCTGTCCGTTTTAATAAGGCAGGAACGTCCGGGAACAACTGATTCAGCCATGCTTTTGTCGGCGCACGGTCAAGTTTCGTTTCGTCATATCCTTCCGCCACGTGAATCCCATTGATTGGTTCTGCCTTGAGGAAAGCTTGTCCTAATGCTTCAAGCGTCGTATAACGCGAGGCATCGACACGGTTGATCGCTTCCCCGTAGCCAATCAGATGAATATGTGCGTCTGTGAAGGCTGGATAAACAGCTTTTCCGTTCAAGTCTTGAATCTGTTCAATACGTCTACCGAAACGTCGACGTAGTTTTCCTTCCTCCCCCATTGCGATGATCCGCGTCTTCTCGACGAACATCGCTGAATGGACGTCCTCTTCATGTGCCATCGTCCGAATCAATCCGTTTACGTATAGTGTTCCCATTCTACTCACTCCTCTTTTTACAAAAATAGGGTGACCATGACGGTCACCCTGAATTGTCGATCCTGATTTAAACGTGCAACGTTTCCTCTGGTGCACACGATCGTTTAATGCGTTCGATCGCGTCCGGATCGTATTCATTTAGGACACGTTCCGCTAAGATGATCGTACGTTCATAGTCTCCCGCTAAGAACTTCGTTTCCGCGATCGTCAGCGACATATGTATCTCATTGTCGTGGCGACGGTATCGGTTCGCATACTGGACGAGCCGTTCGGCATACGTGACTTCGAACACTAATGTATCTAACCGTTCTTGCACATGTTTAAACGTTTCTTGGACGTCTTGACTTTGTGCAACGATCGATCGGACATTAAACGGTAACTCTTCGAGCCGTGTCTCAAGCGTCTGTAGCGAACGATTCGCATTACGTAGTGCTTCTTCGACTTCCGTTGGTAAGTTCGGTAATCCAAGTCGTTTCAGACGAAGACGTGTTTGCGAGAGCTGATGACGCCATTCGACGATCCGTTCGCGCACTTCTGTCTCTTCTTTTCGAAGCGCTTGAAGTTCGACCGTAAAGCGTTCGTACTGAATCATCAACTGTTCCTCTAAGCGAATCGCATCGCGCATTTGATCTTCGAGCATACTGAACGGAATGATTTTCCCAGCAATCGACTCATCGAGATCTTTTGCCGCTTCAAATAGTAGCTCTTCGTCACGTTGGATCGTTTCGTAGTGAATTCCAAGATCTGCTGAGATTTCATACTTTTCACGTAAAATGCTGAACTCTTGTGCTAACTGATGAATCCGTTCGCGCATCCGTAATGCTTTTTGTTTCAAGGATTGATTTTCTTTTTTTACTTGATGACGTGCATCAACTTCACGACGGAACGTATCGTACATTTGATCAACGTCGGCTGATAACTGTTGAATCGCCTCTTCCAAACCATCGACTTCAAGTCTCTCGATTTTTTCAGCAAGACTTAAACGTTGTTCCTCGAACCGTTTAATCTCAGATTGAAGACCGAGGGGCTCAAGTGGATACCCATCTAACGACATTTCCTTATAACCCGCTCCGAGCTGATCAATCCGTTGACGCAATTCATGAGCGAGAATCTTCCATTGTTTCGGTACGAGCTCGACAAGGTGACGTGTCGTCGCTACTTCTTGCTCGAGTAACAAGCTTGTTTCATACGCCTTCGTCACTTCACCCGAAGCTTCGTACTGACACATCTCATTCCAGTGCGCGTCGATTTGTTCACTTCGTTCTTCCAGACGCGCGAGCGCCGGACCGAATGAGTTCGCTTGGATCAATAACGATTTCCGAACTTGCCCTGAATCGGCTTCCCCTTGCGCTTTCAACTCTGCTAGAACCGATTGATTCGTTTTGAACGTCGACATCTCGACGAGCATCTCATCGATCAATCCTTCGAGTTCCGCAATCAATTGTTCCGTTACTTCAAGGTCATTCTTGACGGCGATGAACCGGTATTTATCGAGCGCTTCTTCCGCTCGGTAAAGGGTTTCATCGATTTGGGCGACGTGGACCGTTAACAACTCTTCCCACGCTTGATGCCAGGAGCTGAACTTCGTCTCCGTCTCACCCGCCATCGGTAGTTGCTTTAAGTCCTGCAACTCCTTCGGAATCGATGCACTGACGATGCCTTGCTTGCGCATATCAAGTTCATCGATTTTCGTGTAGTATTTTTTTCGACTGATCATGCTGAATAGCATGACGAGTAATACGATGACGATGACTCCGATCACCCATGCCCACATTTGTCACGACCTCCACTCTGTCGTACGACTTTAGATTTTCTCTAAATCGCAATAATCTTATCCTTATAATAGTATAGCGCAACCGTTTTGCATAGATTTACAAAGGCTTTTCCTGATTTCTTCCGCTGTTTTGAATTCTTTTTCCAAAAATCAATTGTTTGTCAGCTACACGAAAACTCGTTAAACTAAAAAAAATACGCTTTTCACGGGAGGAATTTTTATTATGTTCGAAACAAAGACATATGAAGGTGACCGGACGAAACAATATGACATGCTATCAAAACAACTGGATGCTTTATTAATGGGAGAAGACAATCAAGTCGCGAACTTATCGAATGCGAGCGCGTTACTCAATCAGTTCCTTGACCGTATCAACTGGGTCGGTTTTTATTTGACGGATACCGAGCAAAACCAACTCGTCCTCGGACCATTCCAAGGACTTCCAGCATGCGTCCGTATTCCATTCGGTCGTGGTGTTTGCGGAACGTCCGCAGCAGAACAGACGACACAACGCATCGAAGACGTTCATCAATTCCCAGGTCACATCGCATGTGACGCGGCATCGAATTCTGAAATCGTCATTCCACTCGTCAAAGACGGCCAAACGATCGGCGTCCTCGATATCGACAGCCCAGAATTCAACCGTTTCGATGAAGTCGATCAAGCTGGTTTAGAAGCATTCTGTACGACGCTGCTTCGTCATCTGTAATTCTGATTGACAGTCGATTGTCCACACCGTATACTTGTAAAAGTGCAGAAATGATAACGATAGCGGTCAAATCGCTTACGTATCACATTTCATGACTCGGTGAATAACCGGAGGGGCATCGTGTAACTTTGCTATCAAGCGAGGGTGCCACATCATGAAATGGGCGTAACGTGGGTTTGATGGCGTTATTATTTTTATGCAAATAATAACGAACAATAAGGAGGAGTCTTATTATGGCTCGCTATACAGGTCCAGCTTGGAAACTCTCACGTCGTCTCGGTATCTCACTTACTGAAACAGGAAAAGAAATCGCGAAACGCCCTTACGCACCAGGTCAACACGGTAACAGCCGTCGTAAAATGTCTGAGTACGGTCTTCAACTTCAAGCGAAGCAAACACTTCGTCACATGTACGGAGTAAACGAACGCCAATTCAACCGTATCTTCAACGATGCTGGCAAAATGCCTGGTATCCACGGTGAGAACTTCATGTTCTTACTTGAAGCACGTCTTGATAACGTCGTTTACCGTATGGGTATGGCTCGTACACGTCGCGCTGCTCGTCAGCTCGTCAACCACGGTCACATCCAAGTTGATGGACAACGCGTTGATATCCCATCATTCCGCGTGAAACCAGGTCAAACGATCTCAGTTCGCGAAAAATCGAAGAACTTTGTCGTTATCAAAGAAGCACTTGAAGTTGCTCCAGCAACTAAAGACTTCGTTACTTTCGATGCTGAGAAGCTCGAAGGAACGTTCGTCCGTCTTCCTGAGCGTTCTGAATTGAACGATCAAATCCAAGAACAACTCGTCGTCGAGTACTACTCACGTTAATCGATTGTTCCAGCACTCACTTCGGTGGGTGCTTTTTTTATGCCTATGACTAAAATGTATACCTGGTCTTAAAAAAAGAGTGACGTCATTCATTCGTTTGTGTTAACCTTTAAATATACATAGTTAACACAAATAGAAAAGAGGACTTCATTCATGAAAACAAGAGATTTAACATTTATCGCCCTCGGTGCTGCCATCATCGCAGCCGTCAGCTCTATGCCGCAGATCCAACTGGTCGGCGCCGTTCCGATCACGCTTCAGATGCTTGCAATCATGACGGTCAGTGCCATTCTCGGTGGAAAACGCGGTGGACTTGCTGTCTTGATCTTCTTATTGCTCGCAGCTGCTGGTCTCCCTGTTCTCGGCGGAAAAGGTGGACTTGCTCCATTCGTCGGACCAACTGCCGGTTATTTGATTGCCTTTCCGATTGCCGGATTCTTCATCGGTCTCGTCGCTGAAAAAACGCGTCGCTTCGTGCCACTCTTTATTGGAATGATCGTCTTCGGACTTGGTTTAGTCTACTTGCTCGGGACATTTGGTCTGATGGCTGTACTCGATCTGTCGTTTAAAGATGCTTTTGCGATCAACTACCCCTTCATCCTATGGGATACGATCAAGGCCGTCATTGCCACGACGATCGCCGTTCGTTTGTTACCACTCCGCTTATTCCGGACAGCTTAAAAAACGCTCTCTGCATCTATGTGCAGGGAGCGTTTCGTTTATCATCAAGCATGCTCGACGACGAAGTATTTTTTCTTTCCGCGACGTACGATCGTAAAGCGACCGATTGCATCTGATTCAGTGATTTCTTTCGTTAAGTCTTGCTCGCGTTCTCCGTTCAGGTAGATCGCACCGTTCGTGACGTCTTCACGTGCTTGACGTTTTGACGGACTGATCTTCGCCTCAACGAGAACATCGACCAGGTTCTTCGCTTCGCCGAGTGTAAAGCGCGGCATTCCTTTAAACGCATCTTCGATATCTTCGACTTGCAACGATTTAATATCTCCGCTAAAGAGTGCCGTCGTAATACGTTGTGCTTGTGTCAGACCTTCTTCACCGTGGACGAGAACCGTCATTTCTTCTGCAAGACGACGTTGTGCGACGCGCTTCTCTGGTGCTGCCTTGACTTCTTCTGCAAGTGCATCGAGTTCTTCGTGCGTCAAGAACGTGAAGTATTTTAAGAACTTGATGACGTCGAGATCGTCTACATTGAACCAGAACTGGTAGAACTCGTACGGTGACGTTTTATCAGCATCTAACCAGACCGCACCGCCAGCTGTCTTACCGAATTTCTGACCATCCGCTTTCGTAACGAGCGGTACTGTCAATCCAAATGCTTTTTCTTCATGACCAGCACGACGAATCAGCTCCATTCCTGCTGTGATGTTCCCCCACTGATCACTACCTCCTACTTGAAGACGGCATCCTTTGTCTTCGTAAAGTTTCAAGAAGTCAAACGATTGAAGTAACATGTATGAGAACTCAGTGAATGAGATACCGTTTTGAAGACGTGAATCAACAGAGTCCTTCGCAAGCATGTAGCTGACCGGGAAGTGTTTTCCGATATCACGTAAGAAATCGATGATTGTCAAATCTTTCGTCCAGTCTAAGTTATTGGCGATCGTGACCGGATTTTCACCTTCAAGTGGTAAGAAACGTGACAGTTGATCTTTAATCCGATTCGCGAACTCTTCGACGATATCCGATGTGTTCAATGACCGTTCCGTTGCGCGACCACTCGGATCCCCAATCATCCCAGTTGCCCCTCCAACGAGACCTACGACATGGTGACCCGCTTGTTGGAATCGTTTTAAGACTAAAATCGGCAACAAGTGTCCGATGTGAAGTGAATCTGCTGTTGGATCGAAGCCTGTGTAAAGCGTCGTCGGATTCTCGAGTAATGTTTTCAGCCCTTCTTCATCTGTCATTTGGTTAATTAACCCGCGAAATTCTAAATCTTCTAATAACGTCATTGTTTCTCCTCCTAAAGTTCACTATTAACAAAAAAAACCGTCCCTTCGTCTAAAACGAAGGGACGGAATATTTCCGTGGTACCACCCTAATTGTCCTTTTGTGTAAAAGGACCACTTGGTTCGTCGATAACGGGACGGACCGCTTGATTTCTCAAGAAACTCCTGGAAGCGTAATTCATAAGTTCACTGTGTCCTAGTTCGCAGCACCACTAGGTCTCTGTCACAGGGAGTGACTTACTACTATATTCCGATCATGGTTTAGCGCAATATACGAAAATAAGATGGTTTCATGATACGTCGAAGGCGAATCCGCTGTCAAGTCCGATTTCATTAGTAGATTTATGGTATAATACGTCTATCTGTGATTTAATATTAATTTACACCTAAGTTTAAGATGCAAAGGAGATCATTTATGCGCGAGAACTGGTTCAAGTTTTGGAATCATCCCCGGACGAAAGCCGTTCGGCACTGGTCAAATATCACATATGATGTTTCATGGAACATCATTTTGTTCCTCATCATAGCTGTCTTACTCGTCGGTAGTTTTTCTGTTGGTGCAGCGGGCGGCTATTTCGCTTCGCTCGTCAAGGACACAAAAGCACCACCATTGACTGAGATGAAACAACAAGTCAACAGCTATGCCGTCACAAGCCAAATTTATTGGGGAAGTGGTGAAAAGCTGACGAACATCTCAACAGATGAAGAACGTCAGCCTGTCGATATCAAGAAGATTTCTCCTTACTTGATCGATGCGCTTTTATCAACGGAAGATGTAGACTTCTATCAACACGATGGTGTCGTTCCAAAAGCGACATTACGAGCAGTTCTACAAGAACTAACGAATTCTGCGTCGCGCACAGGCGGAAGTACGCTAACACAACAATTAATCAAAAACCAAATCTTGACGAACGAAGTCTCATTCGAACGGAAAGCGAAAGAAATTCTTTTAGCATTGCGCCTTGAAAACGCGATGTCAAAAGATGAAATTTTACAAGCGTACTTGAATGTCGTCTCATTCGGTCGCAATTCACTCGGTCGTAACATCGCGGGGATCGAGGCTGCATCACAAGGAGTTTTCAACAAATCCGCGGAAAAACTGACGTTACCACAAGCAGCTTTTCTCGCTGGGATTCCTAAAAACCCTTATTACTACACCCCTTACCTTCAAGGTGGCGTCGTCAAAAAGGACTTGACGCCAAGTGTCAACCGGATGAAAACAGTATTGAAGCGGATGTATGTCGCGAAAAACATCACGAAGGAACAGTACGAAAAAGCAATTAAGCATGATATTACGAAAGATTTCGCGAAACAATCAAAACGTTCTCGTGATACGTATCCGTATGTCTACGATTTAGCCGAACGTGAAGCGACGAAAATCATGACGAAGTATCTGATGAAACAAGATGGCGTGAAGGAAGATGAAGTGAAACCGTCTGAACTGGCAGAAGTGCGTGCCAACTATCAAGATCAAGCACTTGTTGCACTGCGCCAGGGCGGCTACAAAGTTCACTTGACACTTGATAAAAAAATTCATGAAGCGATGCAACAACCTGCGAAGAACAGTGCGAACTTCCCAGGAAGCATGCAATACAAACAAGTCGTCGATCCAAAAACGAAAAAAAGCGTTTCGAAACAGGATCCAGAAGAAACAGCAGCAGTCATGGTTCAAAATGAAACGGGACGTATCCTCGGATTCGTCGGCGGACGGTATATCGATGGAAAAGCTGACGATTTCAACCGGGCATTCCAAGCCAAACGTCAAATCGGGTCAACGGCAAAACCAATCCTCGTTTACTCGAACGGGATTGAAAATCGCTTGATCACACCAGGGTCTACCGTTAATGATGAAGAGTACTACTACCAGACTGTACCACGTCAACCTGGCGACCGTCCGATCAAGAACGAAGGTGGACGTTACCGTGGTAATGTAACGGTTCGTACGGCATTAGAACTATCATTGAACGTACCGGCCGTTAAGATTTACGAGAAGATGAACATGTCGAATTCGATTCAAAAACTCGTCGATATGGGAGTTGAAGTACCTGATGCGATCCGTTATGCCCCTTCTGCGGCACTCGGAACGATGGAAATCACACCTGTCGAACTCGCAGGTGCTTACGCGACACTTGCCAACTATGGTGAATTCATCCAACCGTACATCATCTCGAAAATTACGAAAGACGGAAAAGATATCTATAAAGCAAAACCGAAGAAAAAACGGATCTATGAACCACGAACAGCTTACCTGACACTTGATATGATGCGTGGTGTCTTCACGAAAGGTACAGCGACGTTCGCTAAAGCTAGACTGAACGTACCGGGAGATTGGGCCGGTAAGACGGGTACGACCAACGATGTCAAAGACTCTTATCTTGTTGGTTCTACTCCTGGCGTAACCCTTGCCGTCTGGACAGGACACGACCAGAACAACTCACTTATCGGTCCGTCAACGTACTACCAACGTACGCAGACGCTCTGGTCACAGATGGCGAATGCATCGTATGGTGCGAACAGCAGTTACTTCAAATCTGGCGCCCGCTTCACGCAACCATCTTCTGTAACAGCAAATGACTTCCAAAACAGTGGTCGCTTCAAAGAAGAAGATAAGAAGAAAAAAGCAGAAGAAGCAAAGAAAAAAGCAGAAGCGAAGAAACAGAAAGAAGTAGAAGAAAAGAAAAAAGAGGCAGACGCACAGAAGAAAGAAGATCAACAAAAACAACAAGATCAAGCTAAAGAAAAAGCAGATGCTGAGGCAAAGAAAAAAGCAGCAGATGACGCAAAACGTGCTGCCGATGCAAAAGCAAAAGCCGACGCAAAAGCAAAAGCCGATGCAAAAGCCGAAGCCGATGCAAAAAAGAAAGCTGAAGCGGACGCTAAGAAAAAAGAGGCAGATGCAAAGAAACAGCAAGAGCAACAAAAGAAACAAGATGAAAAGAAAAAAGATGCTGCTTCTGAAAACTAACAAAAAGGATGAATCACCTGTTTCGGTGATTCATCCTTTTTTCATGTTCAATCCTCCATCGTCGATAAATCGCCCGTTTCCAAGTTCAACTCCCATGCTTTCAGGACACGGCGCATGATTTTACCACTTCGTGTCTTCGGCAACTTATCTCGGAAATCAATTTCTCTTGGGGCCGCGTGAGCAGCTAGACCTTCCTTGACGAATGCTTGGATTTCTTGTTTTAATTCATCCGTTGGCTCATAACCATCACGTAAGGCAATGAATGCCTTAATGATTTCGCCTCGCACCGGGTCTGGTTTCCCGATGACTCCGGCTTCCGCGACTGCTGGGTACTCAACGAGACGGCTTTCAACTTCAAACGGACCAACCCGTTCTCCAGCCGTCATGATGACATCATCGACACGCCCCTGGAACCAGAAATAGCCTTCATCGTCCATATAGGCAGAATCGCCTGACACATACCATCCTTTAAAGAAATAGGATTCATATTTTTGTGGGTTGTTCCAAATTTGACGCATCATCGATGGCCATGGTGTTTTCAAGGCAAGGTTACCCATCCGGAACGGTGGTAACTCGTTTCCTTGATCATCAATGATCGCAGCTTGGGTTCCTGGAATTGGTTTCCCCATCGATCCCGGTTTGATGTCCATCGACTTGTAGTTACAAATCATCATCGCACCCGTTTCTGTCATCCACCATGTATCATGAATGCGTTGGTCAAATGCTTCTTTTCCCCAACGAATAACTTCTGGATTCAATGGTTCTCCGACAGACAACACATGACGAAGACTTGAAAGATCATGGTGATTCGCGACGTCCGCCCCCGCTCCCATTAACATCCGGAAAGCAGTTGGCGCGCTATACCAGACCGTTACGTTATACTTCTCGATAACGCTATACCAGAAATCTGGATTGAAACGTCCACCGACAACGACGTTCGTTGCCCCATTTAAGAACGGTGCGAAGATACCGTAACTTGTTCCTGTGACCCACCCTGGATCAGCCGTGCACCAGTAGACATCGTCTTCTTGTAGATCGAGTACCCAACGTCCTGTCATTAAATGCTGAATCATCGCATTTTGAACATGGAGGACACCTTTTGGCTTCCCTGTCGATCCTGAAGTATAGTGCAAGATCAATCCGTCTTCACGATCCAACCAGACCGGTTCAAATACATCGGATGCTTGCTTGAACGCTTTCCGGAAATCAAGTAATGTTTCTGATTCTTCAACGCCTTCATCAACGAGTACTACTTTTTCAAGTGATTCCAGTTCCCCAACTGGAACACGCGGGAGCAACGCTTTCGTTGTCACGAGTAGTTTCGCTTCAGAGTCAACTAAACGATCACGAACAGCTTGTTCCATGAATGCTTCAAACAACGGACCGACGATCGCCCCTACTTTCAGTGCACCAAGTAGGGCAAAGTACAGTTCTGGTGAGCGTGGCATGAAGATGAAAATCCGGTCACCCGTTTTGACTCCTGCATCGACTAATACGTTTGCCGCTTTATTCGTCAATCGTTTCATGTCTGCATAGGTGAATCGTTGTTCCGTCATTCCATCGAAATAGATCAGCGCATCCTTGTTCGCCCGCTCGCCTTCTGCGTGGCGGTCGATTGCTTCATAGGCCATGTTGACTTTCCCCGTTGTCGCCCATGAAAAGTACTGCTCAGCATCTTTCCAGTCGTACGTGTTCGTTTCATCATACTCTGCTAACCAATGCTTCCCCGGAAGCGCTTTCAAAACTTTCATGTCTCGTTCCTCCCCTTCTATATTTTCCTCTTTATTATAAGCTAGTTATCCGTCAGTTCAATCCATTTGCCGTCAATTTGTTAAAAAATCCCTCTCTTTACTCAAGCGCTTTCGTCTATAATGAATAGGAAGGTGGTGACGCTTACATGTTTGAAAAACAATTCAATCATCGGACGCATGAAACATCACTCGGTCCTGTTGACATCGAAGGTCCCGTACCGAGTCAAACACTAGCAACGTATACACTCGATTCAGGGTTAACGGCTTTTCGTCCACCCGCTGAACAACATCAAGCGCTCGTTGAGATTGCGGACCTTGAAGAAGGACGGATCATCGTCGCTCGTCAAGGAACGGAAATCATCGGTTATGTGACTTACTTATATCCTGATCCCTATGAAACATGGAGTGAGGGAAACAATCCGTACATCTTGGAACTCGGGGCGATTGAAGTCTCCTCTCGGTTCCGCGGACAACAGATTGGTAAAAAATTGCTTGAAATCTCCATGTTGGATCCTGCCATGGAACATTATTTAATTCTAACGACTGAATATTATTGGCATTGGGACTTAAAAGGGAGTGGACTATCGGTGTGGGATTACCGGAAGATCATGGAGAAGATGATGAATCATGGTGGTCTTGTCTTTTTCCCGACCGATGATCCGGAAATCGCCTCCCACCCTGCTAACTGCCTGATGGCACGTATCGGAAAACACGTCTCACCTGAAGTCATCGCTCATTTTGATGCGCTACGCTTGAGAAGACGCTTCATGTATGACTGAGCTCGAGGAGGAATCGTCATGTTAATCGAACAAATCATGAATACGACGTGCATCACGATGCAACCGACGAATTCCATCGCGCATGCGGTTGAACTCATGCAACGTCATCAGATTCGTCATATTCTCGTCGTTAATGCCCGTCATGAACTCGTCGGTCTTGTCGGACTAAAGGAAATTCAAAGTGCGAGTAGCATCTTTCATCCGGACACAGCAAAACAAGACCTACAGTATCCCGTTTCAAGCATTATGATCGAAAGCCCTGTCACGGCCCATCCGCTTGATTTTCTAGAAGATGCTGCTGTGCTGTTTTATGAATATCGCTTATCCTGCTTGCCAATCGTTCGCGGTCGACGTCTTGTCGGTATCGTCACGGAAACGGATCTGTTACGGACATTCGTTCAGTTGACGGGTGCACTCGAACCAAGTTCCCAAATCGAGATCCGTGTCGAGAATACAGCAGGTACATTAGCGAAGATTTCCGCACTGCTTGCTAAAACGAATATTAATATTTTAAATGTACTCGTGTATCCAACAGACGATCCGTATGTCCGGATCGTTGCGTTTCGTGTTCAGACGATGAATCCAATTCGGATCATCGAGAAGTTACGCAAAGAAGGATTCGATGTACTTGGACCGGATGTGAGCAGATGAAGGATTTTGCTTATCTGTATAGTCCTGAAGAAGCAACCTATCGATTTTCCGAGACCCACCCATTTAACCCAATCCGTCTCCAATTAACCATTTCCTTGCTTGAATCGATGCATCAATTAGATGACATCCCTTGTATCGCCCCACGGCATGCGACCGATGAAGAATTGGCACTCGTTCATGATCAGGATTATATTGCTGCTGTCAAAGCAGCCGGAACCGGAGTATTATCACCACTCAAGGCACAGATGTACGGTCTTGGTACGGAAGATACTCCCTTGTTTCAAGGCATGCATTCGGGTGCTTCCCTCCTTGTCGGCGGAACGATTGAAGCATGTGACCTCGTCTTATCTGGTCAGTATAAACGCACCTTTCATATCGGCGGTGGATTACATCACGGGTTCCGCGGACGTGCTTCAGGGTTTTGTGTCTATAACGATACGGCTGTCGCCATGGCGGCGATGATTGAAAAATATCACTGTAAAATCCTTTATGTCGATACGGATGCTCACCACGGGGATGGTGTGCAATGGGCCTTTTATAATCGAAATGATGTCATGACACTATCTCTCCATGAAACAGGTCGCTACTTATTTCCAGGAACGGGGATGGTAACGGAGAGAGGATCTGAAGAAGGATACGGTTTTAGCTGGAATGTACCACTGGATGCTTTTACGGAAGACGATTCGTTTTTACTTGCTTATGAGACGGCACTCTTTGAGGCATGCGAGTTGTTTCAACCGGATCTCATCATCACACAAAATGGCGCTGATGCGCACGTGCTTGACCCATTGACGCATCTATCCTTAACGATGAAAAGTTATGAAAAGATTCCTCAAATCGCTGTGGCTGCGGCAGAAAAGTATACAGATGGAAAAATCGTTGCTTTAGGCGGCGGTGGTTATGATTGGTATCGTGTCGTTCCTCGCGCGTGGAGTCAGGTTTTTGCTGCCATGACAGGACAAGATCCTTTTCACGGGGAAATTCCAATTGCATGGCAAGAACGATGGGGCGGACAGGAAATAGCGCCACCCACGCACTGGCATGATCCGTCACCACTTTATCCCGCAATTCCAAGACGTCCTGAAATTGAAGAAAAAAATTGGGAGACCGTCAAACGATTGATTTGGCCATTCGTAAACGATGAACGTAAAAAACAACTGACAGCGATTTCCCCCTATTCCGCTGATTAATTGACTTTTTATCTTCACATTTATTTCGTTCGGAGTTCACATCTTGTTGCTATACTAAATATGGAATTTTTACTTAGTAAACGAATAGTTGGGGGAATCATCATGAAAAAGGCATGGCTTTACTCCGGTCTCATTCTGTCGACAGGGATCGTACTTGCAGGGTGTGGGAATGAAAAGCAGGCAATGGATCACGATAACATGCAAGGGGCCGGAAAACCGACCGTCGACGTCACTGTCGATATCCCAGCAAAGACAATGGATGAAGATGCCGTCGTCTTTAAAGCATCCGCGGTCGAAAAGAAAAAGCCCGTCAACCTTGAGGATGTGACGTTTGAAGTTTGGAAAGCTGGAAAACAAGATGGGGCACATCAAAAATTCAAAGCAACCTTGAAAAAGACAGGTTTCTATCAAGCAGAAGCCAAACTTGCTGAAGGTGAATACGAAGGTCTCTATCATATTAATGATAAAAAAGGACTCCATCACATGGATAAGATCTCTTTTGTCGTCATGGATCATTCACATGAAAAAGAGGAAGCATCGCATGAACACGAAGCCGTCGATGGTCTGTCTGTCCATTATATGGGTGCGACGAAAGTAAAGGCTGGTGCTGACCTCCCTGTCTCCTTTCACGTTTTTCTCGATGGAAAACCATTAAAGGCGAACGTTCAGGTCGAAGTCATTGAAACCGGTATTGAAAAACATAATTATGTTCCATTAACTAAAAAAGGTGATGCATACAGCGGAAAAGTCACATTGAACGCCCCCGGTCAGACGACTGTGCGTCTGCACGTCGAAAATGATCAACTCCACCATCACCAAGATGAACTCATCACCGTCATAAAATGAAAAAGCGTCTCTTTTTTCAAGCAGCTTGCTTGAGAGAAGAGACGCTTTTTCGATTAAGGGCGTGTCGAATCCCGTTGTTCGATTCGGTGTGGTAACGTGACATCGTTCGTTTCGATTTCTTCTTTGTTCAAAATCTTTGTCAAAAGACGCATCGAGACTGCTCCAATATCATACATCGGCTGAACGACAGTCGTCAGTTTCGGACGAATCATCGTCGCAAGACGTGTATTATCGTGTCCGATGACTTCGAAGTCTTCTGGAACACGGTGTCCGGCATCTTGTAAGGCATGGATGACACCAAGAGCCATCTCATCTGTTCCAGCAAAAATCGCACGTGGGCAATCTTCTCCAAGTTCAAGCAACTGGTTCATCGCCTTCATTCCTGAATCATACGTATAGTTTCCAAGGACGACGTTTTGTTCGCTGAACGGAAGATTTGCCTCTTCGAGCGCCCGACGATAACCAGCAAATTTCTTTTCACCATTGATTTGCTGTTCAAGTGGACCAGTGATGAACCCGATCCGTTCATGTCCACGGTCAATCAATGATTTGACGGCGTCATGTGCAGCACTTTCGTAATCGATGTTGACGGCAGGAAGGTCATAATCTTGATTTAGTGTCGCAGCGAGAACGATGGGCACAGGTGATGTCTTGAATTCACGAACGAGATCCTCATGTAGACGTCCACCCATGAAGATGATCCCATCAACCTGTTTTCCAAGTAATGTATTGAGCAAATGGATTTCTTTTTCCCGATTTTGGTCGGAGTTACAAAGAATGATGTTATATTTATACATCGTCGCAACATCTTCGATCCCCCGTGCTAAATCCGCAAAAAAGATGTTCGAAATATCGGGTACGATGACACCGACAGTCGTCGTTTTTTTACTTGCAAGTCCACGAGCAACAGCGTTTGGGCGGTAACCCAGTTGTTCGATTGCATCTTGGACCTTCTTTCGTGTGGATGGTTTAACGTTCGGATTCCCGTTGACGACACGCGATACGGTCGCCATCGAGACCGCCGCCTCTCGTGCGACGTCATAAATCGTAATATTACTATTCAAAACAAATTCCTCCTTTAGTATGATCGATCTCAAGTGTTTTCATTTCGTTTTCATTTTTAGGCAACACGAAAGGAAGACAGGAAAAGATAGTTTTCTTTTCCCATTCTTCCTTTATTGTAAAACGTTTTCATTCGCTTTAGGTCACCCTTTTTCGAAAATCATTGAACGTTTAGTGCCGGAAAGGTTGTCGTCAAGTTTTCGACGAACGTATCGAATTCTTGGAAATCAAGTTGTTGGTTCGCATCAGATAGCGCGAGTGCCGGAAACGGATGGACTTCAACCATGACAGCATCAGCACCGATCGCGTAAGCCGCTTTCGCTGTCGGCAACAGAAGATCCTTCCGTCCTGTCGAATGCGTCACATCGACCATGACAGGAAGATGTGTCTCTTGCTTCAGAATTGGAACTGCTGAGATATCAAGCGTATTCCGTGTTGCACGTTCGTATGTCCGAATGCCGCGCTCACACAAAATGACTTGATCGTTACCACTTGCCATGATGTACTCAGCCGCGTACATGAACTCCTCGAGTGTTGCAGCAAGTCCTCGTTTTAAAAGAACCGGCTTATTTGTACGACCGACTTCTTTTAGTAAATCGAAGTTTTGCATGTTGCGTGCGCCAACCTGGATAATGTCGACATATGGTAAAGCAGATTCAACCGCACTCGGCGTCATGATTTCAGTGATGACATGCAAACCGTGCGCGTCCGCTGCTTTTTTCAACATTTTTAGACCCTCGAGTCCAAGACCTTGGAAGTCGTAAGGTGATGTGCGTGGTTTGTACGCCCCACCTCGCATGAACTTCACGCCGTGTTTCGCGAGTTGTTCCGCGACTTCGAATACTTGTTCCTCGCTCTCGACCGCACATGGTCCAGCGATCAATTGTTGAGAACCATCTCCGATGACAGCATCTCCGATTCGGATGATCGTGTTCGTCGGTTTTTGTTTCCGTGATACGAGTAATTTCCGAGTCCGATCTTCTCCTTGTAATTCAAGAGAAGCTTTGAAAATTTCTTTAAATACATGCTGAAGGCGTCCTGTTTCAAAAGGTCCATGGTTATTAGCAGCAATTGATTCGAGCATTTGACGTTCCCGAACAGGGTCGTAACGGTCAAGCCCTTGTGCTCGTTTGACTTTTCCGATTTCGACAGCAATTTGACCACGTCGGTTCATCAATTCCAATAATTCTGCATTCACTAAATCGAGTTCATCCCGTAATCTTTTTAATTCTGCGTGTTGATCCATGTCCTACCACTCCCTAATCAGCATATAGCTCGTAATAGCAACTAATTATAACGAACTCTTTCCATGTTGTACATAAAGAAGCTGCATGATTTCTTAAAATATGAAAATAAATTACGTTTTTTCATATAATTTTTTCTACGTTTTCTCTATAAAGAAACATAGAAAAAGAGCCCTCATGATGAGAGCTCCGTATTCACTTCTTATTTCTTATGATTCACATCAGATTGTGGGTCATTGTCTTCCTCTTGCTCTTCCGCTAACTGTTCCCGTAGCTCTGAAAGATCAACGACCGTTTCCGTATCGATTTCTTCTGCCACGGATGCGCCATCGACTTCGTCCCCAATTTCACGCTCGATGTCACGTACAAGTTGTTCTGCTTCTGCGAGAGCTGCATCGATACTTGCCTGATCTTTCTCAAAACCAGCGTATTGTGCCGCTTCTTGAACTGTCGAATTATTCTTTGCTTTTTCAATGACAGGTGCTGCTTTGTCTTTTGCCAGTTGAATCCATTCTCCCACGAGTGGTTCTGCTTTTTCGCGAACAACTTGCGTCTGTTCCGTCAAACGTTGACGTGCAGGAGCCGTACGCTCGTCGATTAAGTCGCGCATCTCACGACCTGATTTCGGACTAGAAAGGAGAGCTGCCGCGGCACCAATCAATCCACCAACGATGATTCCCGCGAGGAAACCTCCTCCTTTAGAAGAATCTTGTGTTTGATATGGGTGTTGTTTCGTCATGATTTACGATCTCCTTTCAACTCATCTGGAATGCTTTCGACGTCCGGGACGGATACGACTTCCGGTGTAACCGGTGTCTCTGCTTTTTTCCGGAATCGACGACGTGGTTTTTTCTCGACTGTCGTCGTCGCTGTCGTATGATTTGAAACTGTTGTTTCTGCCGGTTTATTTTTTTTGAATAATTCTACAGCGACTGAGCCCCAACGGACTGCTTGTGCAATCTGGTCTTTATTCGTATCCGCCGCACCAGCGACCGTATCGGATACCGTCCGGACAGAATCTGTTACTTTATTCAAGGACGTACCAAGCTCTTCGATCGAGTTTGCAACAGGTGCAAGCAACTCGGTTTTTTCTTCAATCGTATCGACAAGACGATTCGTCTTATGTAACAACGCTGTCGTCTCCATCATGATACCGTCCAATTGACGTTCAAGTCCTGCTGTCGTGTTGGCTACATTGTTCAGCGTCTTACTTGCAGCACTTAGTACACGGGCAAGGAAAATGACGAGTACTACGAATGCGATCGCAGCGACTAATCCGGCGATTCCGCCTAATGTGATTTCCATGGTTCTTGCCTCCAATTTTTTGCGTAGTCTTTTGTTGTTAGTTCGACATGTAGCAAGTCATTCCTGCTACTCCAAATGGTTTATTTCCGTTACAATGATAATTGAAACCTACATCATCCATTTCGAGGGGGAAATTTCATGCGTGACCCACGTCTTACTCAACTGGCAACGAATCTGATCAACTATTCGGTTGCCCTTGAACCTGGTGAAAAAGTATTGATTGAAAATTTCGGTATCGAACGTGAACTAGTCGAAGCACTCGTAGAAGCTGCCTACGCGGCTGGCGGTCATCCGTTCGTCTTACTTAAGGATAATCGTATCCTACGAAAATTATACCGAAATGCTTCAGAAGAGCAACTCCAATTGATGGCAGACATCGAACGTAAGCAGATGCAGGCGATGGATGCATACATCGGATTACGAGCTGGTGATAATATCAATGAACTATCGGATGTACCAGCTGAACAAATGAAACTGTACGGTCAAACGATTGGTAAGATGCATACACAGGATCGCGTCAAAGGAACGAAATGGGTCGTCCTTCGCTTCCCGACAGCATCGATGGCTCAACTCGCCAATCAATCGACAGAAGCATTCGAAGACTTTTACTTCGATGTCTGTACGCTTGATTACGAAAAAATGGGACAAGCGATGGAACCGCTCGTCGATTTGATGAACCGGACGGATCGTGTTCGTCTCGTCGGACCAGGAACGGACCTTTCGTTCTCGATCAAAGACATCCCAGCAATCAAATGTGCCGGAAATGCCAATATTCCGGACGGTGAAGTCTTTACGGCACCCGTTAAAGATTCCGTCAACGGTGTCATCTCATATAACACACCATCTCCGTATCAAGGATTCACGTTTGAAAACGTCAAACTGACGTTCAAAGACGGTAAAATTGTCGAAGCGACGGCGAACGATACGGATCGTATCAACCAAGTCTTCGATACAGATGCGGGTTCTCGTTTCGTCGGCGAATTTGCGATTGGCGTCAATCCCTTTATCCAGCATCCAATGAAGGATATTCTGTTCGATGAGAAAATCGATGGCAGCTTCCACTTCACGCCGGGTCAAGCTTACGAAGAAGCCTACAACGGTAATGATTCATCCGTTCACTGGGATCTCGTCAATATCCAACGCCCTGATTACGGTGGTGGGGAGATCTGGTTTGACGACGTATTGATCCGTAAAGACGGTCGTTTCGTCCTTCCTGAACTCGAAGTCCTCAATCCTGAAAACCTGAAATAAGAAAAAGCGGATGGCTCGTCCTTCATAGGACAGGGGCATCCGTTTTCTATATCTTATTTTTTCAATGTCGCACGAAGCATCCAGATTTGTTTTTCGATTTCCTTCGCTTGACCAAGCAGATCATCTTCGACTGTTACGTCTTGTGCCTCAAGATGTTCAATCGCATCAAGCATCTCTTTTCGGACTTGTTGGAAGTCTTTAATGACCGAATCGATCATCTCATCTGCTGACAAACCTGATTTTGCTTCTTCGAGTGTCGTTTGTTCTAAATATTCTTTTAGCGTCGCTGAAGGTGTTCCGTTATTCATCAAGAGACGTTCCGCAACGACATCATACTGCTCAGACACCCATGTATAGAGTTCTTCAAGCTTCTCGTGAAGCGTCAAGAAGTCTGGACCTTTAATATACCAATGGTAGTTATGGAGCTTAACGAATAGGACCCCATAGTTTGCGACCTGTTGATTCAAAGCTGATTTTGCATGATTACTGATCATCTGATATTCCCCTTTCCTGCTTTCCTGATTTCAAATGACGTTCTAATTCATCTTTATCCTTAAATAACAAAAGATAAACATCATTTTCAGGAAGATTGGATTATCGCGGACGTTTTAATCCCTTTAGCATATATCCGCCTTTGAAGTCGACGGAATCGAAGGCAACGAGAAATGCTTTCGGTTCATACTCCTCGACGAGGTTACGGAGCACTTTCATACGTGTTCGTGCCGCAAGGACATCTAATCGGTAACGAACACCGTCTCGACCTTGTCCTTGATAATGCGTCACACCGAAACCATTATCACGGATGACTTGAATGAGTTCTGCCGGAAATTCTTGTGTGTGTACTTGGATCATATTGTAACCGATGGCTAGTTTTCGTTCGACATATCCACCAATGAGTATACCAAGTCCGAATCCGAGTGCATAAACGACCATACCAAGTGTCGTTAAGTCTTGGAACACGATTCCTAGTGCAAAAATGTAAATCAATGTTTCGACCGTCCCAAAGAGTCCGGCAATGACGGTCCGTCCTTTGACAAGCATGATCGTCCGCAATGTCAAAACAGGAACGTAAATCAACTGGAGCAATAAGATGAGTAAAATCTGTCCCATGGTGTCTTTCCTCTCTATAATAACTTCAACACATACACACTATTTCAAACTTTATTTCAAGATGCAATCCTATTTCAGATTTTCCTTATCAGTTTTTTGATTTTACTATCACAATTCAAATTTACGACAAAAAAATGCCACTCTAATCGAGTGACACTTTTGGTTCTCACTTATTTTACACTTTGATATTGATGCTGATACGTTTGAATGTCGCCCGCTCCCATGAATAGAAGCACAGCATTTTCATGCTGACGTAGGACAGAAACGTTGTCGCGCGTCAGAATAGAAGCTTGCGGAATTTTCTCCTGCAAATCTTCGACTCGAACTTGCCCTTCCTGTTCACGTGCTGAACCAAAGATTTCACATAGATATGTCGCATCTGCTTCACGTAAAGATGTCGCAAAATCATCCATGAATGATTTCAAGCGTGTGTACGTATGCGGTTGGAAAATCGCGATGACTTCACGATCCGGATATTTCTTCCGTGCCGACTCGATCGTTGCGCTGATTTCTTTTGGATGGTGTGCGTAGTCGTCTACTAAGATTTGTGTGCCGAATTCTGACTCACTGAAGCGGCGTTTCACTCCACCGAATGTTGCTAAACGTTCAGCAACGTCTTCTTTACTCAATCCTTCGTACTGACAGATCGCAATGACCGATAATGCATTCAAGACATGATGACGACCGAATCCTGGAATCAGGAACGTGCCATAGAAATCATCACGTAAATAGACATCAAACGATGTGCCGTCTGGCGTTGATGTCGCATTTTCAGCTCGGAAATCATTGTTTTCTCCGAATCCATAATAAAGAACAGGTACATTCGCTTGAATGTTTTGAAGATGTTCGTCATCTCCACAAGCAACGATTGCTTGCTTGACCTGCATCGCCATCTCTTGAAAAGCCGAAACGACATCATCGATTCCCGTGAAATAATCCGAATGATCGAAGTCGATGTTTGTCATGATAGCGTAATCCGGCTTGTAATATAAGAAGTGACGTTTGTATTCACATGCCTCGAAGACGAATGCCTTCGCATCTTCTACTCCTGCCCCTGTTCCGTCTCCGATCAAGAAGGCCGTCGGTGTAATACCGCTCAAGACGTGTGAAAGCAAACCTGTCGTCGACGTTTTTCCGTGTGAGCCTGTAATGGCGACCGAACGATATTCATTTGCTAAGTGTCCTAAGAAATCGTAATAATGATGGATCGTTAAACCAAGTTCATTTGCCCGTGCGATTTCTGGATGATCATCTCCAAAGGCATTCCCCTGGATGATGACATAATCTTCTTTGATGTTATCCGCATTGAACGGGAAAAATGGAATTCCCTTAGCCCGTAACGCGTCTTCAGTAAAAATGTGCTTTTCGATGTCTGAACCTTGTACCTCATGATTCATCTCATGTAGTACTTGGGCGAGCGCGCTCATCCCTGTTCCTTTGATTCCAACAAAATGATACTTTGTCATATAAAAGCCCTCCAATTCACGTTCCGGTCCGTACCATCGGGCTCGGGTACAAAACCTGTACCATTATAGCAAACCGATTTATTTTTTACCATGTAAATTATTTTGCTCTCGACGCGCACGATACATCGCCATCAAGTCTTTTGTCGTCATAACGACATTGACAGGCGGTCCAACCGGCTTTTTCACTTCCGACTGAACGGGTGCTACTGCTTCCGCTTCAGCAACAGATGGATCCAAAATCGAAGTGACTTCTTCCGATTGTTGCTTCTCTGCTTCTTGATCATCAAGAAGTGCCTCGCTCGATGTATCCATCGGAACAGTTTGCTCTTCTACGGTTTCACGTGTAGAAGGTGCTTCACTTACCCGCTCTTTTACAACCGTTTCTTCTGTTTCAGGTACGGTCGGCAATTCGACTTCGCTTACGTGATCTTGATTGGCTTCAGGTTCCGGTACAAGTAATTCAACGTCCGTCACCGGTACAAAGCCAGCATCTGCTTCTGCATTGTCTAAGACAACTTCTTCCGGCGCAACAGCCTCCTGCTCCGTCAAAGTAACCTCATCAGTAATTCCCTGTTCATCTGCATCTGAAACCTGTTCAACGGTTTTTGTTTCTTCCGCAGCTTCTACCGTTTCAGATACAGATTGTTTCGGACGTTGGAATCCATAAATCGGTGAAGGAACATCTGTTAAAACGAAGCGGTCTTCGCGCTCCTCTTTTTTCGGACGCTCTACCGGCTTTGTCTCACGTTCCCCCGCAAGCTCTCGACGAATTCGGGCAGCCTGCTCCTTTAGTGACTGTTCATAACGATTACTCATACGTTCACCCCTCCATCTTGTTAAAAAATCGGTCGAATCATCGACCGATTGAGAATGCTTCCCCTACTGCTGATGTATCATCAAGTACAAGAATCCCTTTTTCTTGTGGCGCATTGGCAAGTCCGAGCTCACGCGCTGAACATAGCATACCACTTGACGGTACGCCACGTAATGCTGAAGGACGAATGATTAACCCAGACGGCATGACCGCACCCGGTTTAGCGACGACGACCTTTTGACCCGCTGCTACATTCGGCGCTCCACAAACGATTTGTAAAGTTCCGTTATCCACCTCTACCTGACAGACCGATAATTTGTCAGCATCCGGATGCTTCTCACAAGAAGCAACAAACCCAACAACGAATTTCGGAGAATAGTCAACTTGTTCGAGTGACAATTCGATATCTCGGTTTGCAAGTTCCTTTTGGATGCGTGTTGCCAATTCTTCCGTCAATTCAACCGGTCCTCGTGACTCGATCGTAAATGTATTCGACGCCTCAAACAAGTTGTAACCAATAATACGATCACCATGCTTGATTGTTGCTACGTCTCCTTCACGAGTCGCCGTCACTTCCGCACGTGGTGCGTCTTCTAAAATGATCATTAAGACGTCACCGACGCCCTCTTTATTATAAAACACATTCATTCAATCCATGACTCCCTTCCGTCTTTCTCACAATGCCTATTGTATCAGATTCTTTACTCTTTCGGCTGCTTGTTTTTCGCGAGGACGAAGACCGGCTCTAGATTGTCATCTTCATATAAGAATGGCAATGCCGTAACAGGTACACGACCGTTCGAGAAGAAATCAAACATGAGTTGTTGTAAGACATCATATCCAGCGTCATTGCGGATATCGGCAAAAATCAAGACATCCTGGTGTGGAATACCAACAGCGAATTCCCCTTCGATTCGCGCCGCGTAATCAGCTAACAATGTCTTGTTCAAGACACGACTCGCCTCATATCCGTCTCCAAGACTCAAGAAATAAAAGATGTTCCCCGCTACTTCATCTTGTTTAAATGGCGCATCGAGCGATTTCAGGTTAAAACGTGCAGCTTCCGACAGCTGTTCAGCCGTCCATTCTGCAGATGCCAATAACTCTTCGTCAATCAAACGATATGTCGCCCCTAAATCAAGTGCGTACATGATTTTCGTCTCACCAGTATGTGGTGTGCTGACAAGCGTTTTTCCTTCTTTTGTCGTATCAGCAAACGATTTAGCCCGAATGACAGGGAATATTTTCTGTTCTTGTCCAATGAGTGAAATTTGATCCGTTTGTCCGAGTACAGCACGGATGTATTCGATCGTCTCTTCGACTGCGATGACACCTCTTCGTTTTGCTTTTGCGACGAGCGGGTTCAATCCGACATCAACGCCTGATTTATCATGCTTCCGCTCAATTCGTAACACGGACTTTTCACGATCGAAATACGTTGTATAACCTTCTTCTTCGAATGTTTGTGTCATCATTCTTCGGATTTGTTGTAGTTCCACTTGATTTCATCCTTTCTATCATGAAAAAAAGCGAGTCAGCGCTCGCTTTTTTCTTAAACGGTTTCTAAAAATGCTGTCACTTGTTCTGGTGTCTTCCGCTCTTTGCCGACATAACGCCCTGTTTCTTCACCATCTCGGAACGCGACAAAACTTGGAATTCCGAAGATGTCCATTTCCTGGGCAATTTCAATGTGATCGTCGCGATCGACATAGTAAAATTCGAACGCGTCAAACGTCTGCTCGATTTCTGGCATGAACGGATCTAAAAAGCGACAATCGGGGCACCAGTTTGCTGAGAATAAAAAGACGGTCTTGCCTTGTTTTGCTGTATCGAATTCTTGTTTGGATTGTAATGTTTTCATGATGGTTTCCTCCTTTAATTTCCCTAGAAGTCATTGCCCTCATCATAGCATATTCAAATGTGACTGTGCGTTTTTGTGCTCGGTTTGCTATACTGCAACTAGAAAACACCTTGAAAGGACTTCACTATGGCAGATCAACCAATCAAACATCCGTTCGAACGCTTCGTCGGCTTCATCGGCATGACGAGTTGTTTACGTTACGGCTATTCCTTCATTGATTCCGAACGGAGCTTACCCGAAATCTTTTTATATTTAGTTGTCGGTTTCGCGGTCATCATTCTACTCGAAGCACTTGGAAAACGACTTGCTCGGAAATTACCTGTCGTGCGCATGCGTTACTTGATACCCCTCTATCTCGTTTATCTTTACATCTTCTTCACGAGTTTTTATTCGAGTTCATTCGGATTCTCTTTATGAAATGAAAAAAAGCTGATTCAAAAGGCATGTCCTTGTTTATCCACCATTCGGTCAAACAGACACATTCTTTAGAATCAGCTTTTTGTACTTAATATTCGATTTTCAAGTCACCATCTTGAATCCGACCGAGTCGAAGTAATAACCGATAGATGAGATAGCTGATGATGCCAGGCGCAATAAAACATAATACGATGACGGCTACATAGTATTCCATTTCAAACCCCATCGTCTTCAACAACATCAATGGACCAACAAAACCACTCGTCCCCATGCCCGAGCCTTCTGGGTTGCTCTCAAGCATCAACAGAACAGTCGCGAATGGCGCTAGGATAGCACCTGCGATCGTAGGCGGAATGAGAATCCAAGGATTGCGGATGATGTTTCCGACTTGGAGCATCGATGTGCCGATACTTTGTGCGATGACGCCCCCGATTCCGTTATCACGATAACTGATGACACCAAAACCAATCATTTGAGCGGCACAGCCGATCGTCGCAGCACCCGCAGCAAGTCCATCCAATCCAAGCATGATTCCAAGTGCAGCACTTGAAATCGGCGCTGTCAATGCAAGTCCCATTACAGTAGCAATGAAGATACCCATGAACAACGGTTCGCGTTCCGTCCCCCAGCGAATTATTTCACCCAGATCGGTCATGCCTTTTCCAATCCATTTCCCGGCATAACGTCCAGCAACGAATCCAACTAGCAACGTGACGAACGGCGTCAACAGAATATCGAGTCGCGTCGTCTTTGACACGAGTTTTCCAATTTCTGTTGCAAGTAGCGTCGCAATGTAACTACCTGCCGGTCCGCCAGCTTCATATCCAAATGCTCCAACCGCAACTGCTGCAAATAAGATGAGTGGCGGTGCTTCAAGCGCAAACGCTACGGCGACACCGATCGCTGGTCCCGTCAGAGCAATCGCCTGCTCGCCTAATTGAATAAGAAACCTTGCTTCGATACCACGATCTACCAACCCTTCTCCGATTGTTTGAACAATCAAGCCCATGATCAGCGAACTGAATAAACCAAGCGCCATATAACTTAATACAGTGATGAAATATACTTTAGGGCTAAGTGAAATTCCCTTTTGCTTGAACATCTTGTCACATCCTTTACTCAACATCGCGTATCATTATACCAAATCCACTTTCGATTCGACTAGGCTGTTTTTCCAACTGACAAGACAATCAACATCATTATGTTCTCACTACAATAAAATAGACGACGGATTATAAGTCCGCCGTCTATTTTATGAGAATGGTCCTCCCCGTTCGTTATTTACTTGACTTGCAATGTTGCAAGCGTCGTCGTATCAAGATTCGTGACGAGTTTTCGTAGCAATTCCTTCGCCGCATCATAATCATCTGTATGCATGATTGACGCATGGGTATGAATATAACGTGCCGGTAAACCAACGACTGTTGTTGGAATACCATTGTTCGAGCGATGGATGACACCGCCGTCCGTTCCACCTGCACCGACGTAGTATTGATACGGAATCTTGTTCGATTCTGCCGTATCAAGGACATAATCCGTCATCTCTTTCGAAAGAATCATGACGCTGTCTTTAATACGGAGTAATGGTCCTTGTCCGAGTTGACCAAATTCCGTTTTGTCTCCTGACGCATCATTGGCTGGAGACGCATCGACGACGAACGCCACATCAGGATCGATAAGTGTCGTCGCTGTTTGGGCACCGCGCAATCCGACTTCTTCTTGAACCGTTGCACCAGAGAACAAAATGTTCGGATGATCCGCTGCTGTCGTCTCCTCCAACAATTCGATTGCCATTCCGACACCATAGCGGTTATCCCATGCTTTCGCCATGATTTTCTTCGGATTCGCCATCGGTGTGAATGGGAAAAATGGTACTGCCGGAATACCCGGACGTACACCAAACGATTCTGCTTCTTCTTTTGAATCCGCACCGATATCGATGAACATGTCTTTGATTGCCATTGGCTTATTGCGTACTTCTTCTGTTAATAAGTGTGGTGGAATCGACGCGATGACACCAGGGATGATACCGTTGTCTGTACAGATCGAGAAGCGTTGGGCAAGCAATACTTGACTCCACCAACCACCGAGCGGTTGGATCCGTAACATCCCATTCTTCGTGATTTGTGTCACCATGAATGCCACTTCATCCATGTGTCCGGCAACCATGACTTTCGGTCCTGTCGCATCCCCTGTTCGCTTCCCGAAAATCGAACCCAGTCCATCTGTAACGATCTCATCCGTGACAGGTGTAATGCGTTCGCGAACGAACTGACGCACCTCGTGTTCAAACCCTGGTGCCCCATTTAATTCCGTCAATGTTCGAAATAACTCTCTCGTTTTTTCATTCATATGTATCGCCTCCTGTTACCCATTATACAAAAAATTGCTTCAATCACTTAACCTTTTGTTTCTCTCTGAACGAATTATTTGGTACAGTAGGAATAGAACCTGTAAGGAGGGGAATTTTAATGAAAAAACGCTATTGGATTATCGGATTGGCAGCAGCTGTCGTCGCCGCTTTCGCAGTGAAGAAGGCCGTTGACAACAAACAACTTTCTGCCGAAGAAGCGCTCGAAATCACGAAACGCACATTTTCAGCAAAAGGACGTGTCCAAGGTGCATGGATCTCTGCAACACCGGAGGCTTACGCATATGAGTCACGCGACTACCAAAGCTATAAAGGTGGCATCTCGGTCCTTGAAGGTGATGACGAAAAAACGTATCAATTCACAGTCGATGCCGAAACTGGCGCATTACTCGAATACGCTTAATCAGAAGACCGTGCTTCAATCGATGAAGTGCGGTCTTTTTTTCACGTTCCTATAAAGGAGGTATGATTCATGTCCATTCTTGCTACTATCTTCGTTTTACTTGTTTCCTTAGAGCACTTTTATATCATGGCTCTTGAAATGTTCTTTTTATCCTCTAAGGCGGCACGACGTACATTCGGACTGACGGATGAAGCGGTCGCATCTAAGCAAATCCAGACGCTTTTTGCCAATCAAGGTCTCTACAATGGATTTTTAGCTGCTGGTCTTCTGTTTGGTCTGATCCGTGAAGATATTGCTGTCCAATTGTTCTTTTTAGCTTGTGTGATCATTGCCGCACTCTATGGCGCCTTGACGGCTAATCGCTCCATTTTACTTAAACAAGGATTACCCGCCATACTCGCTTTCATCTTTATATTGTTAGCATAAAAAAAGCCTCTACCCAAACGGGTAAAGGTTTTTTTGATTAGCGCGGGTTATCGTTGCGCTCATAAATCGGATTCATGTATTCCGAAGTAGAGTACAAACGTGGTACGACGATGTATAAGACGATCGCTGGTACAGCGATGATCAACAACATCAAGAGTACCGGTAACCAGTAAACGACTTTTTGATGAAGATTGTCCGAGTTGCTGTCGATGTATTCTTTTACGCCGTCAACTTTTGCAGCGTCGGCACTCGTCAACAATTTACCGCTATCGGCATTGAAGAAGTGGATTTCACGTTTGATTGTGATGAAGATGCCGTCACGGACTGTCTTGATGACAGCGATTCCGCCAATGACTTCTTCTCCTTTTCCGTTCGTGAACGTCTTCGGATCCTCGATTTCGACCGAACCTTTTTTATAATCGTAATGCGTCGTTGGTAATTCCTCATCTAATGCTTTTGTCATTTCTGAGGTATCAACCGCAGCAAGTACCGATTGACCGATACTTAATGCGAGAAAGAGCGCCGTTACGAAGGCTAAGCTTTTCTGCCACATCCCCAAATTCCCCCTTTACCTATAAGTACAAGTTCTTCAGTCAACAACATTGTACCAATTAATAAGAAAAAAGTGTGAAAGAAATACCAGGAAAATAAGAAAACTTTTTGTCTAAATTAATTTTGGTACGTTGCTTCCATCCGATAAATCGGTTGACCCATTGAAGAAAAACGCTCTTCATACTCTGTCCGGACGTTATCTTCCGGTTCATTCGCATGTAGATCAAGCGACATCCAGTCGAAGCGCATGCCGTACGCCGACATCGTCATCAGACTCGATTCAAACAACTTGCGATTATCGGTCTTAAAGTGAATTTGTCCTTTCGCAGGTAAGATATCTTCATACGTTGAGAGGAACGTTTTATACGTCAAACGACGTTTCGCATGACGTGTCTTCGGCCATGGATCCGAGAAGTTCAAATAAACGCGCGCTACTTCACCTTTTTCGAAGTAATCACGTAAATCTTTCGCATCGACTGTCAAGACGCGAACATTTGCTTGTGGAGCCTCTACTAATTTTTGAACGATCGTCACTGCTACGCTCTCAAAAAGTTCAATCGCGATGAAGTTGATCTCCGGATGTTGGTTTGCCATCCCTGTGATGAAGGCTCCTTTTCCTGACCCCACTTCGATGTAGATCGGATTATCATTCTTGAACTCCGTTGCCCAGTTTCCTTTCAGGGATGCTGGTTCTGCTATATAGATTGAGGATTGTTCCTTCATATAATCCTGCGCCCATGGTTTATGTCGTAAACGCACTATCGTTCATCCTTTCCAAACTTAGATTATCCGCAGATAAGTTTATCATGATTCGGGTAATTATATAAGAACTTCTTCAATCCCGATTGAAGAATGTTCAGCAGTTCGTCACTTGAGAAACAGTGAGCAATCTACTACACTAAAGGTACGTAAGAACTAAAAAGGAGGGCTATACCATGGAAGACTTCTTGATTGCTTGGGGCTCCCCCATCGTTCTCGTCATGGGCATCTGTGCCTTATTCGTCTGGGCGACTTTCGGAAAAGTCGACGTTGAATAAGCGCAATCTCTGTACCTTGTGTAATCGTACACAAGGTACTTTTTTTATTCTCTAAACGAATTTAGGTTGGATTTACCATGAAACAGATGTATACTTTTTTCGAAACAGATTATTTATTACAGCTATCGAACACCAAAAAACGTTGGTAAAAAGGAGAATTGTAATGAACGAAAATAAAAACAGTGATTCAAAAGAACTAGTACAGAAGAAAACAGGTGCAGACTTAGTCGTCGATTCACTCATCGAACAGGGTGTAGATTACATTTTTGGTATTCCTGGCGCCAAAATTGATTCCGTCTTCAATGTGTTACAGGATCGGGGACCTGAACTCATCGTTGCACGTCACGAACAAAATGCTGCATTCATGGCTCAAGCCATTGGTCGCTTGACAGACAAACCAGGCGTTGTACTTGTAACATCTGGCCCAGGCGCATCAAACTTAGCGACAGGTCTTGTGACAGCAAACTCTGAAGGTGACCCAGTTGTCGCAATCGCCGGAGCCGTTACACGAGCAGACCGCTTAAAACGAACACATCAGTCCATGGACAATCAGGCACTCTTTACACCGATTACGAACTTCAGTGCAGAAGTGCAAGATGCCGATAATATTCCAGAAGTACTGTCCAATGCTTTCCGAACAGCGGAAACGACTTCCGGGGCTGCTTTCGTTAGTATCCCGCAAGACGTCGGATTGAGCGAAGCGAACGTCACGGCATTCCGTGCGGTTGAAGCACCGAAGCTCGGTGTTGCACCAGAAGCTTGGGTTGAAGAAACAGCTCGTTTGATCCAAGATGCGAAGCTACCTGTCTTGTTGCTCGGTATGCGTGCGAGTCAGCCGGACGTCGTACATGCGATTCGTTCCCTGCTCAAACACGTCTCGATTCCTGTCGTCCAGACGTTCCAAGCGGCCGGCACATTATCACGTGAGCTTGAATCGAATTTCTATGGACGCGTCGGACTATTCCGTAACCAACCGGGAGATGCACTGCTCGCAGAAGCGGATCTCGTCCTCTCGATCGGCTATGACCCAATTGGCTATGATCCGAAATTCTGGAACCAACCGACGCACGACCGGACGCTTGTCCATATTGATCAAATGCGTGCTGAAATTGACCACTTCTATCGCCCAGACCGCGAGCTTGTCGGTGATATGGCGAAAACGGTCGATGCAATCGCTGAGCGCCTGCAACCACTCACATTACCTGAAAGTTCAGCTCAATTCCTTGAAGGATTACATCAACGTCTTGTCGATCGTGATGTTCCTCCTGTCGCGGATTCTCCGTTGACGCACCCACTCTATTTCATGAAGACGTTACGTGAAAAAATTGCGGATGATGTCACGGTCACAGTCGACGTTGGTTCTCACTATATTTGGATGGCACGTCATTTCCGTTCGTACGAACCACGTCACCTTCTCTTTAGTAATGGGATGCAAACGCTTGGTGTCGCGCTTCCTTGGGCAATCGCAGCAACACTCGTACGTCCTGGTAAGAAGGCCGTCTCGATTTCAGGTGATGGTGGATTCCTCTTCTCGGCAATGGAACTTGAGACAGCTGTTCGTTTGAACTCACCACTTGTCCACTTCGTATGGCGTGATAGCGGATTCGACATGGTCGCGTTCCAACAAGAGATGAAATACAAACGGAAATCCGGTACGTCATTTGGTGACGTCGATCTCGTCAAATATGCTGAGAGTTTCGGAGCAAAAGGATTACGCGTCAATCATCCATCTGAACTAGCCGCAATCATGGATGAAGCACTCGCGACAGAAGGACCAGTCATCGTTGATGTTCCGATTGATTATCGCGACAACATCGCGCTCGGAGAACAAGTTCATCTCGATCAATTGAACTGAGGAGGATTCACATGACACACGATAAAACGCTCGTCCAGATTTCAACGATGATGGCACTGCTCGACGGAGTATTCGAGAGTGAAGTCACATACGCGTCCGTTATTGATCAACGAAATTTTGGTATCGGAACGTTCGACCACTTGGATGGTGAGATGATTGGTTTTGATGGTCAGTTCTACCAGCTCCGTTCAGACGGTAGCGCTCGACCACTTCAGCCTGAGACGACAACGCCGTTTGCGACATTGACCCGTTTCGTGCCAGAGCAAACGCTCTCCGTGACAGAAGAGATGTCAAAATCGGAATTCGAACACTGGTTAAATGAACAACTACCGACGATCAATAGTTTTTATGCCGTTCGAATTGATGGAACGTTCACAGAGGTGCAGACACGTACCGTCGCACGTCAAGAGAAACCGTTCGTTCCAATCACGGAAGCTGTCGCCTCTCAAAGCGCGCGTACTTTCGAACAAACGGAAGGAACACTCGCCGGTTACTACACACCACGGTTCGGTCACGGTATCGCCGTCGCTGGATATCATCTTCATTTCATCGATGCTGAACGCGCGGGCGGAGGCCATGTCTTTGACTACACGGTCAAGAACGTCACCGTCACATTCGAAGAAAAACCGCAGCTTGATTTACGTTTACCAACGACTGAAGCGTATCGGTCGGCGGATCTTGAAAGTCATGATATTGAAAAAGAGATTAAAATCGCAGAAGGTTAATCAAAAAAGCGTGTCGTTCCTTTTCGGAATGACACGCTTTTTAGTCGTTCGAGTATTCAAGTAACTGTTCTAGAAAATGATAACTGTCCTCGACATCCGGATGACGCATATCTTCATACCAATACAAGGATAATACAGCTTGCGCTACGACATACCAATGCATTCGTTGTTTCAGATCATTCGTCAACGGATGACCATAATGCTCAAACCATTCGGGCCAAGCCGCTTCATCGACATAACTGTATAACATCATCCCGAGGTCATACGCACGGTCGGCAATGATCGCATCATCCCAGTCGTTCAGGTAGAGTTGACCGTCCGCTCCCGTTAACCAATTATTATGATTTAGATCTGAATGACAGACGACTTGTTCATCCGTTCTTACTTGCTCCAGATTTCGTTCGAGATAATCCATCGCAAGTTCTACCAGTTCTGGATTCTCTAAGTCTTCTGGTTGAAAATATAAGTGACATTGGCGCAATAACTCATCAGGCTCGATCGGACGTTGGTCAAGCTGTTGTAGCATGAACAGCAATTCCTTCGAATCATGGATTTTCCCAAGCAAACGCGCCACTTCCGGACGTTCCATCATTTCCGGCTCCAACTCGTCGCCTTCAATGAATTGTTGCGCACTGATGACATCCCCGCTATAGATTCGTTTCGTCCATAATAATTTCGGGACGATTCCGTCCGCGGATAAAATCGCCAAGAACGGCGATGAATTTCGTTTTAAGAACAATTTTGATTGTCCGGTTGAAGCGATGTACGCTTCTCCTGTGATTCCACCTGCTGGCGTAAGGGTCCAGCCTTCGCCAAGCGCATCTAAAATATCTATTTCCATTATAATCCGCTCAACTTTTTTAGTAGATTTGCCTAAGGCACAATGCTTATCTTAACACGTCGCAATCGTCGTTGACAACGGAAGGACTTGAATCCTATCGACACCTTTCAGAAGCGGGTCGACCGAGGCATCATCCCCTTGGACATGTACATTCCAGCGCGAGTGATCGAGTGAGACTTCCACGATTTCGTGCGTCGTATTGTAGACAACGAGCGTGCGTTGCCACGCATCGTACGAATGGATCGCTTCGACTTCGTAGGCGATGACACCCGGACGTAAGTTGATGAAACGAAGCAGTTCTCGAACCTGATTCGCCCGGTGTAGACGGAATCCGCCATGCATTCTGCGAATTTGTAAAATCGTCTTGATATACGTAACGAGGGAGAGATGATCATCCCGGCGTTCCCAGTCCATTCGGTTGATTTCGTCCGATGCATTATAACTGTTTTCGACACCTTGTTTCGTACGCAAGAACTCTTGACCCGCATGCAGAAACGGAATGCCTTGCGCAAGCAAAGCGATCGTTTGAGCTAATCGACTCATCCGTAATAACTGAAGTTCGTCCGCTTCCGGACAGGAGATCTTCAATTTGTCGTACAGCGTATGGTTATCGTGCGCCTCGACATAGTTGATCGAATAAGTCGGTTCCGGAAAACGTCCATACGTTTGGTTATTGATATGAACACTACCCGCAATCCCGTTTCGGACCTCTCCTTCTTTCCATCCGTCTCCGGCAACGAATCCTCGATCGTATGCACTGAACGTCGATCCTTTCAAGGCATCACGGAACACGTCATTAAAATGAGCGATTCGCGGCATTTGCGCAGCCGAGGCGCTCATCGCTTTGAATCGTTCCGGCAATGCCGTCGCAAGATCCCAGCCCTCTCCATACACAAGAATCGTAGGATCAATCGCATCGAGTGCTGCACGTACTTCATTCATCGTCTCAATGTCATGAATGCCCATTAAATCAAATCGAAACGCATCAATGCGGTAGACACGAGCAAAGTACGTCAAGCAATCAACGATGAGTCGACGCATCATGAATCGTTCGGATGCGGTATCGTTTCCAACACCCGTTCCGTTTGAAAGTGTGCCGTCTACTTCATAACGGAAATAATAACCCGGAACGAGCTGTTCAAGAGAGGAACGCTCCCGAACAAAAACGTGGTTCATGACGACATCGAACGTAACACGAATCCCTGCTTCATGGAGTCGCTCCACCATATCCGCGTATTCTCGGACGCGAACGAGCGGTGCGACCGAACTCGCGTAGCTCCCAGCTAATCCGAACCAAAGCATCGGATCGTATCCCCAGTTATATGGCGACCTTGTTCGTTCATCGGTCGTTTCGAAGAAGTGGACCGGTAACAGCTGCAGATGCGTAATCCCGAGATCAAGAAGATAATCAAGACCTGTCGCATGTCCACGAGAAGAAACTGTTCCACGTTCCGCCACCCCTGCATATTGTCCCGGATGACTTGAACCAGCGGAACGATCAATCGTAAAATCGCGAATATTTGCTTCATAGATGACAGCGTCCGACGGTTTGACGAACAGAGGACGCGCGACTCGCTTTGGAAACCACTCGGAAATCGTCTGTTCAACGTCGGCGATGACACCGTAACGACCGTTTACCGATATCGCATGAGCGTATGGATCGACGACTTCATGTGTGCCAACGTAAGTCGTCACTTCATAGCGGTACCATCGTTCTGCTGATTCTTGCCCAAGTCGAAGGTGATAGGTACCTTGCTCTTGTCGCTCCATCTTGTGTCTTCCGAGTACCTGTTCATCTTGATCGTATACGATACACACGATTTGCTCTGCGACAGGCGACCAGACAGCAAAATGATACGTATCGTCTTCTTCCCAGACACCGAGTTTCTCTTCGTAACGGTACTTTCGCTCGAACGCTTCCGTCCGAACTAATCGATCAGGAACGACACGGATTGACCTGCCTGCTCCGAACACCTCATAGCGGCATTCTAACTCGACTGGTTCAAGAACCGTTAACTCATAAATCACGAACTGTTCCTCTCGATGCGTTTCGGTCTGTTGAATTTCAAGCGGTTTCCCATCACATTCAAGCGACCAGTGGATTGACGGATTGCCTTCGACCTCGACTCGGATGCTTCGAAACGATGAGAACTCTGCCCGGATCACCGGTATTACCACCTCTTGGTTCGTCATGTCTTTCGCAACGACAATGCCGTCGCTTCCTCCCCTACTCTTGAATTCGTGACTGCCCTTCACTTAGAATTGCCATTTGAAACGGAATCGATACGGTCTCTTTCAGGATTTTTTCACACACCCGCATCTGAAACGCTTTTGTATGCGGCGCACTTGCATTCATTCGTTGTAGCCAGTTTGGAAACTCGACTTTATTGACGTAAGTCGTCGTCGTTTCTTTTGGAATCTGATCAAAATAACCTGAAGGTGCTAAAATGACTCGTTCGATCGGCAAGACATAATCTCGCCCAAGTACGACTCGTAGAATATCTTCCGTCCGTTTTAAACCGATGTTCGGATTCAAAATTTGTTTTGCGGATGCCTTGAACGGTTGTTCCCGCCACAACTTATCTCGCCGGATATGATAGATACTTTCGTCACCGTCAAGCCATTCCATGATATAAATCGCGGATGGACCGACGACGAACGGACTCAATTCGACTTCCCCGACTTGATATTGAATGACGGCGCGATAAAACATTGCATACTGTTCATTCAAGAGATGTAACATCTGATAAAAGTCTAAATGACGTTTTAACGGAATCCGCCAAATGTCCTCTTCGCCCGCTCCACCAGTAACGTTTAATAATTTTTGTAACTCGAGACGTTTTTTGTACCATTTATCAAACGCTCTTCGAGATAATTGTTTACCCGGAAGTTGAATGACTTCGCTTTTTTTCATCACTTGCCACCACTTCTTCGGACGGATGAGCGTTTCCCCGGGAAATAATTCTCCAGCCTCCCATCTACGATAGACATGAGCGTAATCAAGTGCCTGATGTTCACCGAACCGTTTTGTCATCTCAAGCGGATTTTTTTCAAATCGACTATCTAAGTCATATAGTTTCATCAAGATTGCGATGGGGATCACCTCATTCCTCTTTACCTAGATGAATCCGGTAAACCGGTTCATATCGCGGCGAAACGCCTAGTCGTACTTCAAACAGAATAAGTTCACGAACAGTCCATTCCACCGGTTGTATCGGATTCGTCGTCCATTCTTCCGCCTCCGTGCGCCACTTCTTCGCGATCGTGACATGCGGAACGAATGGTTTAGTCGCACTTGGATCAATCAGACGCACTAATCGAAACAATTCCTCTGCTTCTGTTCCGAATCCGACGACACGTGGTCGCTCGTTTTGTCCAAAGGTAATTAGACGATCCAATCGAAGTACGAAAGGTTCGATCGTGCGCGCAATCTCCTGCAGTTGCTGTTTCCACGATTGTTGTTCTTTTTCACCCAATGGACCAAAAAAACGAAGCGTCAAATGGTACTCTTCTAACGTATAGACATTTCGAAAGTAATCAGATAGAGATAAACGATTAGCGATATTCGCTAAATCTTCAGAAGGAATCGGTAAGGCAACGAAAAAGTGTCGTTCCTGTCTCATCGTATCTTCACTCCTTCATTCGACCACTGACACTGTACAAGACGGCACCAAGAATACTGCTAATTGTATATACCCAAAAGACGGTATAGATTGTACTTTGGTCTAGCACAAACCCACTCATCAAGTTAAACAGTGCTGTCGCTAGCCCTGTCGTCGTTGCCATATATGTACTGACAGCTGTTGCGACCATCGTCTCTGGAACGAGTGACCGAACATAGTCTAACGCAACAGGGATCAACAATCCGACGATCATTCCTTGCATCGCAGACAATACCCAAAGCATGACGATCGGAAGCTCTAATGCGATCATCGCCGTACGAGCAGCTGACAGCAAGGAAATGAAGACAAGAACTGGAATCGCTCCGAATCGTAACAATAGACGCGAAGCGATGCGCATGAACGGGATTTCGCACAGAACGGCGACGAAGAACAAGGTCCCGACGAGCGCGGTCGTCTCTCCACGAATCGTGACGTAGCTGCCAAAGTAATAGTTATTGGCGAAGATCGGTCCGAAGATCAAACTCCCTCCCGCTAAGAATAACAAGAAGCGTCGATTCGAAAAAAGTTGTTTCAACGGTACCTGTTGTTGATGTGAAATGTGTACGCTCCCCGTTTCTTCAATACCGATCAACACAAGAAAACCAAGAACCCACGCTGCACCGGTCGCATAAAAAATCAGACCAAGTCCACCCTCCTCAGTGATTTGTCCAAGGATGAAGACGGCTAAAGCAAAACCAGCTGATCCAAAAAGACGCAAGGCGCCATAATCTACCTTACGTTTTCGTGTATATTCGATCGCTAATGTATCAACGAGTGGAATATGCGCGCACTGGAACAATGCCCAGACACATGAAATCAACAGTAAAAGTAGATAAGCGGACGTCAGTAAGTAACTTAATGTAAATACTCCAGCGGCGAGCATGGCAACGAGTAAGAGACGTTTCGGCTTTCCGAGTCGATCTGCCGCGATGCCCCAAACGGGCTGTAAGAAAATAGAGAGAATCGGTCCGATCGCAACGATTGTACCAATCTCTGAAGCGGACAGACCGAACGCATCGCTTGAAAAATAAAGCGCAAGATACGGAATGAGTGCACCTTGTCCAAAGAAAATAAAGAAATATAACGCTTGGAAATGATAAGTTTGACGATTTTTCACACGGAACTTCCTTTCAAGAAGCAATCCCCCCATCTCCACGATGCGGGGGATCATCAGTCATTATTTTGCGAGTTCATAAATTGCTTCTGCATAAATCGCGACAGCAAGCAAGAGTTCTTCAAAATCAACATATTCATCGACTTGGTGGGCAACTTCAGGACCACCTGGGAAGACTGGTCCAAATGCAACCCCTGCCGTCAACGAACGTGCATATGTACCACCACCGATAGCAATCAGATCAGCTGGTTGGTTCGTATGACGTTCATACACGGCACTCAGTGTCTGAATCAATTCATGATCCGGATCGACATGGTGTGGTGTCATATGTGTTCGAGTCTGTAACTCGAAGCCATATCCCGCTGCCGCTTCCTTGATGATTTGCAAGCGTTCCGTGAAATCTGCTGAATAAGGATAACGGATGTTGATCGACGCTGTTCCTTGCTCTTCTGCATACCGGAATACACCACCGTTGATCGTTAAGTCACCTGTCTCGTCTGAAGCAGCGACACCAATCGCTACACCGCGAGAATCACGGAACATGTGCGTGACAAGCTGAATATAACGACGACCGTTATAATCCAAGTGAAGCGTATTGAGGAAACGTGCTAAATGTAAGGCAGCATTTTTACCGTTATCCGGCTCCATGGCATGGGCTGCGACACCGTTCACATCAAGAACGAGACCTTCCGTTTCTTGCTTGACCGTCCCAGACAAGCCTTGTTCTTCAAGATACGTATGGAAATCCGTTTCAAGCGTCCCCACTTCGACGACACGAAGAAGTGCTTGGGCATGACCCGGAACCATGTTCGGACGTTCGCCACCTTCAAAACGAACGAGATGGTAGCCTGTATCAGATGCTTGCGCTGGTTTTCCTTGAATCAATAACCCATCATACAGTCCTTTTTCCGCATTGATGATCGGGAAGTCGGCATCTGGTGCAAAGCCGAGAGTCGGCATCTCTTCATGTTTGAAGTAATGATTCACACAACGCCATTCACTCTCTTCATCTCCTCCAGCAATCAAACGAATACGTTTTGAGAGCGGTAATCCGAGTTCTTTGACGATCTTCAAGGCATAATAAGCTGCCATCGTCGGTCCTTTATCATCGATTGCACCGCGCGCATACAGTTTCCCATCGACAAGCGTTGGGTTAAATGGACCGTATGTCCAGTGATCGCCACCAGCTGGTACGACGTCTAAGTGACAAAGAATACCGAGTAATTCCTCCCCTTGACCATATTCCAAATGTCCGGCGTATCCATCAACATTTTTTGTCTTGAATCCGTCTCGTTCCCCTGTCGCGAGCATCCAATCAAGGGCTCGTTTGACTTCTTGACCAAACGGTGCACCTGCTTCGATTGTTGATTCATCAAGTATACTCGGAATCCGCAGTAGTTCTTTTAAATCCTCTAATAAGTCCTCGCGACGCGCGAGTACTTCTTCTTTCCAATTCACCATCTGATTTCGCTCCTTCATTCTGGGTTGAATTCGTTTCCTATACACCTTTCTAGTATAGCGAATATTCGTTCAGATACGAACATCCAAATTCTGTTTTCTTTTTTATTTGTTTAAATAACGAACATTCAACGATGTTAAAACTCCAACTATCGACTTTACAATCTGTTTGAATATGTTTTTTATGCAAACGTTCGGTTAAATCACTTGCAATTTAACATCAAAACGTTATACTAAAGGCGAAACAACTGGATATTGCATTGTCTTTTGTCACCCGAAGCTTTAGAACACTATTCTATCCATTGGGGGAGTGGTTATACCAATGAAAGATTCTACAGACCGTATGTTGACCCGGATTAAATCGATTTATCTCTACATCCAAGAGAACGGAGCTACTACGACAGCAGAGTTGGTTGAAGAGTTTGGCATCACTTCAAGGACCGTTCAGCGGGATTTGAACGTGCTCGAATACAACAATCTCATTGTGAGCCCTCGACGCGGTACATGGACGTCGAGCAAGAAACAAAAGCAAGCGGGTTGATCCACTGTTTCATTATGTATATCTTTCGATGACGCGATTCTTCGCGTCTTTTTTTGTTATCTTTTTTAAAACGTGGGGTATAGCTATTGGGAGAAGGAGTTGAGAAGAATGAATATTTTAATCATTGGAGCAAACGGAACGACTGGACGCAAGATGGTCGAATTGATCGCTAAACAAGGTGATCATCAAGCAATCGCGGTTGTACGGGAAGAAAATCAAATCAACGATTTGATTGCACTCGGTGCATCTGAAGTCAGACTTGGGGATTTGACGAAGGATGTCAGTGGTGTCATCAGTAATGCGGACGTCGTCATCTTTGCAGCGGGTGCTGGTGGCGCATCAGACGAATTGACGCGCGCCGTCGATCAAGAAGGCGCAATTAAAGTCATCGATGCAGCAAAAGCTAACGGTATCGATCGTTTCCTGATGCTCAGTTCAGTAGGTACGGAAGAACCAAAAGGTGAATTGAAAGTATATCTCGAATCTAAAGCAACAGCAGACGCACACCTACAGGAAAGCGGACTCAATTATACGATCGTACGTCCTGGTCCGCTCAGCTACGACGACCCGGCAGGCACCGTTGAAACGAAAGAGCATTTTGATTCATACGAAGATCGTAAGATATCGCGTGATGATGTCGCAGCATTGTTCGTTCACTTGATCGATCATCCGACACAATCTCGTGTATTCGAAGTACTCAGTGGTCCTTATCCAATCGCAGAAGCATTGCGTAATCAATAATCGAAACCCATAACAAAAGGCGATGGAATGTACGCTCATTCCACCGCCTTTTCGTTTTGCTTATTCAGGTTGCCAATCAAACAAAGACAGTTCCGCTGGCGTCAGTTCACGATAATCCCCTAGCGCAAGTGCCGGATCAAGTTCCAAGCGCCCAATCGAGCGGCGCTTTAAAAAAGTGACCTCTTTCCCGAGCGCAAGCATCATCCGTTTGACTTGATGGAACTTCCCTTCCGTGATCGTCAACTCAAGCGTTGAATCTGTTTCTGTCGTCGATAAGATGACAAGTTTTCCCGGCTTTGCTCGGTAACCGTCTTCTAACGTGACGCCTGCCGCAACCGCTTCGATGTCTTCTTGCGTCAACACTCCTGTCACTTCTGCGTAATACGTTTTTTCGACGTGTTTCTTTGGAGACATTAAAGCGTGATTAAACGACCCATCATTCGTCAACAGCAATAGACCCTCTGTATCTTTATCGAGTCGTCCGACCGGGAACGGTTTGAAATACGTCACGTCTTCAAACAACAGATCAATGACGGTCTCATCTCGTTTATCTTCTGTTGCACTAATGACACCCGGTGGTTTATTCATCATCAAGTAGATGTATTTTTGATACGTGACCGGTTCGCCGTACATCAGAACTTGTTGCGTCTCGACATCGACATGTTGTTTCGGATCACGCACGATCTCACCATCGACTTGAATTGCCCCTGCCTTCAGCAGCAGCTTCACTTCTTTTCGGGAGCCTGCTCCCATGTTGGATAACAATTTATCTAGACGCATGACCTCGTCCTCGTTTCAATGAAATTTTACGTCCTAATACGACTTCTGCTAAGCCACTCCAAATCGAGAGTCCTGCAAAAATCACGATTCCGACTGCTGCACCTACGATCAGAATCAATAGAGACGCCCATGTCGTCTCTGGCAAGATGGATACCATTCCCCACTTGACGAGCGCGACACCCGCTCCCATCAAGGCGCTGATGATCAAGATCAACGACGTCCGGCGTAAGACCGTATTGAATGGGAACTTCACCGTTTGTGTGATCCGGAAGAACATTAAACCGGTCGCAACGAGATAGCCGATGATCGTCGCATATCCAGCACCTGTTCCATCACCCGTCAAATGAATCAACGGTGCATTCAAGAGATACTTCGCAAGTAATCCAGCAAGTGTTGCGATGATCGTAAAGTATTGACGGTTAATCCCTTGAAGGACCGCTGCCGTGACTGAATAAAGAGCAAGGAACAAGGCACTTGGTGCATAACTCAACAGATAGACCCATGCTGCTTGATCTTTCGGGAACAGGACGTGGAACGTTTCTTCACTGAGGAGAATCATTCCGACAACTGCAGGAATCGTCACGAAGAAGACGAGTTGATAAATCTGTGAAATTTGAGCCCGTACCTTTCGCATATCCCCCTGCGTAAATGAGGCTGTCAATAGTGGCGTCGCAGACAAAGATAAGCCCGTTGCGACAGAGACCGGAATCAAGACGATCTTATGACTATCCGCAATCAGATAAGCCGTCGCATTTCCGGCAGCTTCGAGCGTATAGCCGATACTTTGTAACGCGGCATTCATCGTGTTCTGATCAATGACTTGGTAAAGCGGCGTCGAAAGACCGACCATGACGATCGGAATCGCGTACGTCAATAATTCCTTATACAAATCCGTTAACGGGCGATCCGGCGAACGGACGGTTTGAGTAGCACGAAGCTCCTGCAGCCCACTGGATCGTTTGCGGAAGTAATAGATGAGAACCGCGACACTACCGATTGCACCAATGAATGCACTGAACGTTGCAATCGTCGCTGCAAAGGCTACACCTGAATCAAATACATAGATAGCGATGCTGACTCCTACGAGTAAGAAGATGATGCGGACGATTTGTTCCAAGATTTGCGAAATCGCTGTCGGTCCCATCGATTGATATCCTTGGAAATATCCACGCGTCATACTCATCGGTGGAATCAAGAGTAACGCAAAACTAACCCCTCGAATCGTCATCGTGACGGCATCGACGTACGAGGCTGAATCAACGTCACCGCCTGGAATCGCCCGGTGCGCTAAATACGGTGCAAGGAAGAATAAGGCGAGAAAAGAGACAACCCCGGTCAAGGACATGATCTTTAGACCAGATCGATACAATCGTTCACTCGTATCATATTCTCCTAACGCATTGTATTTGGCGACGAATTTTGAGACGGCAACAGGAATCCCCGCTGTCGCGACACCAATCATGATCGCATAGTAGTTGTAGGCATAGGTATAGAACATGATACCTGTCGCACCGACCATGAACTGAAACGGAAAGAGATAAATCAAACCCAGTGCGCGGGAAATCAGCGACGCACCGGACAGGAGCATCGTTCCACGAACGAATCCTGCATTGCCGGAAGAAGTAGACTGCTTATTACTGACTGTGGACATGGTAACATCCCTCACGCTTTCTAATTTTTAAATCGACACTCTAATCGTGATTGTCTCATTATACAAGTTCTCTCGTACACAATTGCAAATCATTATACCGCTGTCTATCTTGAATTGAAAGAGACGGTTTGTTTACAGTCGCAACTTCTGCTAAAGTGAAACAAGCAGAATTCTATGAATGAGGTGACCTTATGTACGATGTAATCGTAATCGGAGGCGGACCGAGCGGTTTGATGGCGACGCTCGCCTCTTTACAAGCCGGAGCCCGGACGCTCCTGCTCGATAAAGGAAATAAATTAGGACGAAAGCTCGCAATCTCTGGCGGCGGACGGTGTAACGTCACGAACCGAAAGCCACTCGATGAGCTCGTCCAGTCGATTCCAGGAAACGGACGTTTCCTTTATAGCGCCTTTTCTCAATTTAATAATGAATCGATCATCGATTTGTTCGAAGGATTTGGTGTCGCACTCAAAGAAGAGGATAACGGTCGGATGTTCCCGGTCTCGGATAAGGCGGCAGACGTCGTTCGTGTATTGATTGATCAAATCCGTGCACATGGCGCCGAGATTCAAACAGACGCGCAAGTCGCTACGCTCGACTTTCATCCAGATGGTTCTTTTGCAGCTGTCATCTTAGAAAACGGCATGCGTCTTGAAGCAAAAAGTTGTATCGTAGCGGTCGGCGGACAATCTGTTCCGCACACGGGTTCGACGGGTGACGGCTATCCGTGGGCTGAAAAAGCGGGTCATACGATCACGGAACTTTTCCCAACGGAAGTCCCGATTTTGTTAGGTGATACGTTCATTCATGAAAAAACATTACAAGGACTGTCGTTGCGTGACGTTGCCTTAACGGTTCACGGTAAAAAGGACAAAGCAATCAAGACACATACGGGTGATCTACTGTTCACACACTTCGGTTTAAGTGGTCCGATCGCTTTACGGTGTAGCCAATATACGATCAAAGAGCGCAAACGATCGAAAGAGACGATCGTTCATCTATCGATCGACCTCTTCCCGGATGAGTCACTCGGTGCATTAACAGAACGCTTCCAGGCAGCACTTGCGGCAAATCCGAAGAAATCGGTTCGGAATGCCCTTCGTGGTTTTGTACCAGAACGATTGCTTGAACTCCTGTTCGCTCGAATCGGCTTTGGCGATGAAGTGTGTACACAAGTAAAGAAACAGGACTGGACGGACTTCCTGCAACAATTGAAACGATTCCCACTCAAAGCAACAGGAACGCTCGATTTCGATAAGGCCTTCGTCACTGGTGGCGGTGTCTCGATTAAAGAGATTGATCCCAAAACGATGATGTCGAAAAAGGCGGAGCGATTATTCTTCGCTGGCGAAATTCTTGATATCCATGGCTATACAGGTGGATACAATATCACAGCTGCGTTCGTGACGGGTCATTGTGCCGGTAGTCACGCTGCAGAGATGGCACGTGACACTGTCTCTTAATACAAAAAAGACCCGATTCGTCTCTGTATAATCAGAGAAATCGGGTCTTTTTTCTACATCAGTCAATCGGTGTGAACGATCGACTTGAGAATTTATCCGTGACGACTAAGGCGAACAATTCATTATCTTGTACAAAGATTCCTTTTGATCCATACACTTTCGGACTCGCTGTCTCCCCCGTAATCGTTTTCTCTTTCTGATCAATCGAATAAAGATAAAGTGCTTCTGAGTCTAACGTGTAGATCCGACCTTGCCGTTCTGCAAGACCAATCGGACGGAATCTGGATTCAAATGCTTTTTTCGCATCACTTCGCATTCCGCTCGCCGCTTCGATTTTCTCTCGTTTGATGATCGACAAGTACGGTGGTTTTTGCTTTTTCTTTAAGGCACGCTTCTTCTTTTCCGAAGCATCTGGATCAATCTTGATTTTGTCCTCTTTCATTGCAAAGTAAGTCAATTCAACACGACCAATCGAGCGAATTTGATTGATTGTATAGAATTCTTTTTTCTTCGCATCATATCCAAGACCATGGAAACTGTCTCGAATCGTCGTCCCTTGTACTTTTTCGCGTTTTTCTTCACTCCAGACGCCATCTTTTCGTTTAATCGTGACTAGAATTTGATTCGACGTCAATAAAGCGACTGTCTCTCCGTCAACGAGTGTCATCCCGTCAAGACCAGACAATAAGAGATTCCCTTCTTCCAACTGAAACGTCGCATTGATGCGTTCTCCAGTTCCACTGATTTCAAAGAAACGATAGTCCTCTGTTACGACGAGGTACGAACCGATGGAATCATCATATAACATCTGTTGAACATTTTTAATCAACGGTTCTTCTGGATTCGGAATGGCTGAAGGCGTTTTCGGTGGCACCTGTTTGACAGCTGCCTGATGCTTCGATTGCGTCTCGATTTTCGCGAACGTTTCCTGAATACGTGACAACGTCTCTGGCTTTGAGAAGACGAGCAGTATACAAAGGATCAACCCCGAAACGACAGCAAAAATCGTTGTATAGACTATATAAGATCGTTTCATTGATGGTACTCGCCTTTCTTTCTCGGTTTCTGATTCAGTGTAGCAGAAGGACGTTCAAAAAAAAAGCGGACTTGCGACGGAAATGAAGAAACCCCCTCCATTCGCATCAAGTGAATGAAAGGGGTTATGGCTTAGTTCGCCACGATATTGATCAATTTTTTCGGTACGACGATGACTTTCCGAACCGTCTTGTCGCCAATCCATTCTTGTGTCTTTTCATCAGCAAAGGCAAGTGCTTCGATTTCTTCTTTTGTCGCATCGATGTTGATTTCGATTTTCGAGCGAACTTTACCGTTCACTTGAATGACGAATTCCATCGTATCGCTGACAAGTTTTGATTCATCGAATGTTGGCCATGCCGCATACGTCAATGTCTCTTCAAAGCCAAGTTGTTCCCAGAGTTCCTCACCAAGGTGCGGCGCGACTGGTGTTAACAATTGAATGAATCCACGAAGGAAGTGACGCGGGAGAACCGGCTGTTTATTCGCTTCGTTGACGAAGACCATGAGTTGCGAAATCCCGGTGTTGAACTGAATGTTCGCGAAGTCTTCCGTGACCTTCTTGACGGTCTGGTGGTATATCCGTTCGAAGTCAGCATCGACTTCCGTGACGTCTTGAATGTCTGCTGTCCGTTCGAACAAGCGCCAGACACGGTCGAGGAAACGACGCGCCCCGTCAAGACCGTTCTCAGACCAGGCAACCGATGCATCGAGTGGTCCCATGAACATTTCGTATAAACGTAACGTATCAGCACCATGCGACTTGACGATTTCATCTGGGTTGATGACGTTACCGCGAGATTTTGACATTTTCTCGTTGTTCTCTCCAAGGATCATTCCTTGGTTGTATAACTTCTGGAATGGTTCTTTTGTTGGTACGACGCCTGCATCATACAAGACTTTATGCCAGAAGCGCGCATACAACAAGTGGAGAACAGCATGTTCTGCTCCACCGATGTAAATATCGACTGGAAGCCAGTATTTTAATTTTTCCGGATCCGCAATCGCTTCTTCATTGTGTGGATCGATGAAACGAAGGTAATACCAGCAGCTTCCTCCCCATTGTGGCATCGTATTCGTCTCGCGACGGCCTTTCATTCCTGTTTCAGGATCCGTGTAATCCAACCAGTCTTCAGCAAGCGCAAGTGGTGATTCGCCTGTACCAGACGGTTTGATTTCTGGAATGATTGGAAGCTCAAGTGGTAATTCCTCTTGATTGAGTGTTTTCATCGAACCATCTTCCATATGAACGACTGGAATCGGCTCGCCCCAATACCGTTGACGACTGAACAACCAGTCTCGGAGTCGATACGTGATTTTTTTACGACCGACTTGATTCGTTTCGAGTTCAGCGATCATCGTCTCGATTGCTTCTTGTTTCCCAAGTCCATCAAGCATATGCGAGTTGACGTGTTCGCCCTCTCCCGTGTAGGCTGCTTCGTCGACATTTCCACCCGCGACGACTTCAACGATCGGTAAGTCGAACTGCTTCGCGAATTCGTGGTCGCGCTCATCGTGTCCTGGGACAGCCATGATCGCACCTGTTCCGTAAGAAGCAAGGACATAATCAGCGATCCAGATTGGAAGACGATCGCCTGAGATCGGATTGACCGCAAAAGCACCCGTGAAGACACCTGTTTTTTCCTTCGCTAAATCCGTTCGCTCGAGATCTGACTTCGTTTGGACTTGCGAAATGTACGCATCGACGGCTTCCTTGTGATCCGCTGTCGTGATGTCAGCTACGAATGGATGCTCCGGTGCAAGTACTAGATACGTCGCACCGAAGATCGTGTCCGGACGTGTCGTAAAGACCGTGACTTGTTTTTTATGTCCATCAATCGTGAAATCAATCTCAGCACCCTCAGATTTCCCGATCCAGTTGCGTTGCATCTCTTTGACAGAATCCGGCCAATCGAGATCATCCAGATCTTCAAGAAGGCGATCCGCATATTCCGTGATTTTCAAGACCCATTGACGCATCGGAACACGCACAACCGGATGATTTCCGCGTTCGGATAATCCGTCGATGACCTCTTCATTCGCAAGGACGGTTCCAAGTGCCGGGCACCAGTTGACTGCGACTTCGTCTACGAAGGCAAGTCCTTTTTCATACAACTTCGTAAAGATCCACTGCGTCCATTTATAGTATTTTGGATCCGTTGTGTTGATTTCACGATCCCAGTCATACGAGAATCCAAGTTCTTTAAGCTGACGCTTGAACGTCTCGATGTTTTTCGCTGTGAATTCGCGTGGATCGTTTCCTGTATCGAGCGCGTATTGTTCTGCTGGTAATCCGAACGCATCCCATCCCATTGGGTGAAGGACATTGTATCCTTGCATCCGCTTCATCCGTGCGAGGATATCCGTTGCTGTGTAACCTTCCGGATGACCAACGTGGAGTCCAGCACCTGACGGATACGGGAACATATCAAGGGCATAGAACCCTTCTTTTTCTGGATCTTCTGTCGTGACGAAGGCGTTGTCTTGATCCCAACGCGCCTGCCATTTTGGTTCAATTTCGCGATGATTGTACGGCATGTCTTTTCCTCCTCTAATCTAAAAAAACCGGTCTTCCGCCCCTAAGAAAAGGGACGAAAGACCGGTTTGGCTTCCGCGGTACCACCCACGTTGTCTGTCTATGACAGACCGCTTGATTCACGGATAACGGTGTGAAAGACCGGATTCGCTACTACGACTTCACGAATCGTGCTCCCTGACGAGTTCACGGTTGTTACCGACTGGTTCGCACCTTCCACCAGCTCTCTTGACGGCACCTTTCCCCTACTACTTCAGTTCCATGCATTTGACTATCTTTTTCTAGTGTAATCTGTTTCTTCCTCAAGCGTCAACGCTTCCGTAAAATTTCCTCGATTTCTGCGTGTGATTGTGCGACATGATCCGCTTGCTCTAAGCGTTGCGTCGGCATCCGGTCATCAAGAAGCGCAATCACTTCCATACCTGCTGCTTTCGCGCCAATCATCCCGTTCGCAGCGTCTTCAATGACGAGACAGTTCTCGGGTGCGTGTCCAATCCGCTCTGCCGCAAGTCGAAAAATCGCGGGATCCGGTTTCGAACGGATGACTTCTTCTCCACTGACGTAGTGCGTGATCGGAAGCCCATAATGAAGGATGACACGTTCGATTTTCTGAAGTGAACTCGAAGAAGCAATGCCGATATCGTAACCAAGAGTCGACGCTTGTTCGATGACTTGTGTGACGCCTTTTTTTAATCCACACTCCTCCGGCTTTGCATGAATTTGAAACAAGCGATGTTCTTCCTCAAGCAACGCACTAGCTGTTTCTTTCAGCTGATGCTGGGCGACGAGTTCTTCCCACATTTCATCTCCTGTTTTTCCCATGAACGTCGCATACTGAACCGGATCAAGCGGAATCGATAACCTTTTGAACATCTGTTGATGCACTTCAAAGTAGCGAATCTCACTATCTAAGATAACCCCGTCCATATCAAAAATCAGACCGCGTTTTTTCATGATAACTCCCCCTTTATTGATCGATCCTGACTTCAGCATATCAAAAAAAACGACTACACGATGTAGTCGTTTTCATACTCTCATTATCTATTTAACTAGTTGCCACCTGAATACCAGCTTGTCGATACGCCGGAAAATAATCTGAATCAGCATTTGATCCGTATCGTATACAGAGCAAATCATATAGTGATGGTTGCAGGATGGATTTTCCTTGATGATACTCAAATAGTCGATATCCAGTATAACGGCATTTACTCTCAAAAAGACTATCCCGTTCTTGATACCCGCCCCCAAGATGTTGTTCGACGAGTCCCCGTGCTTTTGCCTGAAGAATTGCTTCGTACTCAAGTCGCTGATTCGGGAACATCTTCGCTTCATCCCGCTTACAGCCGATCAAATGACCGTGGGCGTATTCTTTTCCAAGCAATACGAAGTATCCCCCAACCGCTTTTCCGTCGATTTCCGCCATCAGTAATAAGGGCTCACAAAGTGGGGTCGTCTCCATCAATTGCTCAAAATACGTCGCGGTAAAATAATAATGAGCCGAGGCATTCTTCCGGTCCATCGTTTTATGATACAACGCTAAAAAAACAGGTAGATCGTCCTGTGTTCCTGTTCTGACGGTTAAGGGTGAAGCAAGCGATTTACGAATCATGCTTCTCGTCTTCTTATGAAATGTCTGCATGATATCTTCAAGTGAAGGACGCAAATCAATACTCGTCGTATGACGGATGAAGGAAACTTTTGTCCAGTCCTGCATAAACCGTTCATTACCTGTTAACGGATTAAAGCGGATCATTTCCGAGACGATCGATTCTTGCTCCGCCCACCTCTCAAAGGATAAACGAGCCTGCTGAATCTCAGACGCAGTCAGTTGACCGATGATTTCCGGTCCACCATAGCCGTACGGTGTAATGAGATCTGAATAAGGCGTATCAAAAATACGACGCTTCAAAAAGGGATAAAACAGTGTTCCTGCATGACCTTCATAAAGAAATAATACCGCTTGCTCAGACGGTCTAGCGTTGAGAGTGACGTATTGGTGACTATAGAAGATATCAAGAGGCTGTTTCTGTACGTGTGTCGTCCAAGTTGCGGCATCTGTGATGAATTGACACCTTTCCATCCGTGCACCTCCAATCAAAAAGAAGCAACGTTCATATGACCTTTCTTTTCAAGTTCTTGATTAGAAAGTACCCGTTTCTTTGCCGAAATATTCCATATTATTAAATGTTTGTTTTATAATTTTCGAACGAATGATGTAACAAAAGACAGCTGATCTATCGTCCGCTGTCTCACAAGATAAAGCTCATGATGTGGTTTTAGGAATAGCACGAAGGAAGACAACTCCTGCTAACAGGATCAATCCAATTAAGGTCAAGAAAACTGCTGACATACCTGATAAATCGTAGATCAAACCTCCAACTGTCGGACTGATCATCCGCCCTGCTGAAGCAGCGATATTAACATATCCTTGGAATTCTCCTTCTTTTCCGATTGGTGCAAGTCGCGCCGCCATTGCAGGAACCGCTGGCCAGATGAACATCTCACCGATTGTCAGAATGATCATCGCCACGAGGAACATCTTGAAGCCGCCTGCAAACGGAACAATCAGATAAGAGAGAAGGAATATCCCTGTCCCGGTCATCAGTTGGCGTTTCAAATCATCTCCAAACCAACGAAGAATTGGTGTTAATAAAGGTTGTGCGAACACGATAAGCGCTCCATTGATTGTCCAAAGAATCGAGTACTCGGAAATCGTGACACCGAGCGATTTCGTATGGACAGCAAAGGTCCCTTGCCATTGCACATAAACGAACCAAAGTAAGGCATAACCGATCGAAACGAGCAACATCGTCCGTGCGGATCCGCGCGAAAGTGGTGTGCGTGTCGTTTCGATCTCGTCATGTGCCGCATGCATCCGCGCTGGCGCCTGAATCCAGGACAAACCGACAAACAAAATGATGGCAAAGACGATATAGAGAACGAGATTGGCGATGAAGATGTACTGAATCGAAAAAGCAGCAATTTGACCACTAACAGCTGTCCCGAGGGCTACACCGACGTTTTGCGCGACATAGATCGCATTAAAGGCGCGGCGTCCGCCTTCCGGCCAGATGACGCCCGTCATTGCGTAGATCGTCGGGAAAACCATCCCACCGACGAATCCAATCAATCCAAGCATCGCGACGTATCCAATATACGTCTGATGAAATAGCAACAAGCCGACGGAAGACAGGACAAGTCCGATGACACTGATGACAAGCGTCTTCTTTCCGCCGAGTCGGTCAAACGCTTTTCCACCTAAGTAGTTCCCAACGATTGCTAAGGCTGAGTTGACGAATAACGCCATTCCGGCTTTCGTCATCGACTCCCTTAAATATTCATGAATATATAATGTATTGAACGGCCATAAAAAAGAGGATCCCGTCGTATTGATGGCCATCGCAAGGACAAGGATCCAGACCGCTTTTGGTAATTTTGGCATACCTGTGGTCCTCCTATTTCATTCTCAACCTTGCCACTTTACGCAATCCCTCCCCCGCCTGTCAAGCCACTTCACTTTTCGTCAATGACTCAAAAGATGGTATAATGCAGGAGGAATCATACATACGATGATCATGTATAAAGAGAAAAACAGCCCATAGGAACAGGAGTCTATGCCATGTCACTTGCCCGTGTACTACCTTATACGAAACAATTACTGGAGTCCGTCATCGAACCTGGTGACTGCGTCGTCGATATGACTGCCGGAAATGGACATGATACGCAGTTCTTAGCAGAATGCGTCGGTCCAGAAGGTAGAGTCCTGGCGTTCGACGTCCAAGCTCAAGCCATCGAGGAATCGACACGACGTCTCGACGAAGCCGGAATGTTAGAACGTGTCGATCTTTATCACGAAAGTCATATCCATGTTGGTGCACGTCTTTCGAACGAACGACGCCCTGTTCGTGCCGGCGTCTTCAATCTCGGATACTTGCCCGGAAGTGATAAATCGATCACGACGACAGGTGAAGAGACGCTCGAAGCACTCGACGCTCTCCTCCCGGTCCTTGCACTTGGTGGTCTTGTCGTCCTTGTCGTCTATCACGGTCATCTTGAAGGAAAACGAGAACGCGATGCTGTCCTCGATTACGTCACAGCCCTTGATCAGCAAGATTACGCCGTTCTTCAGTACCGCTTCTTGAATCAACAGAATCATCCACCGTTCATCATCGCGATCGAGAAAAAAGTGCGCTGACAGTAGAAATGAAAAAGTGATGGCTTCCGCTATGGAAACCATCACTTTTTTCACTCTTCGACTAATTTAAAAAACAACAATAATTTTTCCGCAAACCGTGTATTCAACCGTTCAAAGCTGAAATGCGGGAAACCGTGTAAACGTTGTAAGTAAATCTGATCGCCACCCATTTTCCGACATACTTCGAGTGTCAGTTTGACGTCTGCGAACTGATCGTCCGGTGCATAAAAACAAGCCAAGTTCACACGAGGCAGTTTTTTTCGTTCCTCGTCATGTACGACGATCTCTTCTTCGATTTCCCGGTACTGCGCATACGTCAGTTCACCGATGCGAACGGTATCTTCCGTACTTTGACCAAACGGCAACGTACCGAGTGGCGCATCGGGACGGAAACGATCAAACGCACTCGCGAAGACTTGTTTGACACCTCCGAGTTGTTTCGACGGATGCCAATCAAACAATGGTGAAACGAATGCAAGACTTGCGACTGGTAGTTCATATTCTTGCAATAGACGATTGACGACGAGTGCGCCCATGCTACAGGCGATGATATGAATCGGTAGCTTTCGTTTTCCTGCTTCGCGTAATGCTTCTTTTAACAGTTGACCGTGCTCTTCAAACGAAATGCGACGTGGTGCGTCGACGAGTAACACTTCATACTCTCTTTCGAGTACTCGAATCAAAGCTTCACTCGGACGGGCACGCAGTTGTAACGGATAGACTAATACGATGATTCCTGTTGGTTGTTCAACCACAAACTCACCTCTTCACTTCATAATTCCTTTTCACGATACCTTATTTCAAACGCAAACGAAACCGTCCCGAGACGGATTTCACGAGGCAACATGGCGAAGACGAACGACTGATTCCGCTTGCCCAAACACTTCTTCCGTCATCTCACTAAGTTCTTCAAAACCAAATGAGGTCAGGAATTGACGCGCTTTATAGTTACGTGCTTCCACGTAGACTTCGAGTGGGACGGCTCCTTGTCGTTCGAGTTCACGAATCAGACGTCTTCCGATTCCGTTTTGCTGATATTCCGGCAGGACGTAAAGCCGAATGATCTCCCATGTTCCTTCGACATCAACAGCATGAATGAAACCGACGATTTCCTCGTCGATGATTCCGACATAAAAATACTCTCCCCGTGCTTCTTCCGCTGTCAGGATCGCACGAACGACTTCTTCTTGCGGATACGCCTCCTGCACGAAATGCGCTTTCGAACGTTCGGAATAGATTTCTTCATACGTATCCATCCAAGATGTGATAGCAATGTCATGAATACGTCCTGCATCAGCTGGAATAGCTTCGCGTATTTCCATAATCGGAACCCCCCTTTATACTCATACAAATCGACTCATGTACTTTTACCCTTTTCTAGAAAAAACATTCGTTTCCTGCAAAGTTCCGCGGAAACAAAAAAGCCCGAAAACCCAAGTAGGATTTCCGGACTTTTTGATTATGCGAAACGTTTTGCTTGTTCTTCAAGAACTGCTGCTTTATCTGTTTGCTCCCATGGAAGCTCAACATCTGTACGACCGAAGTGACCGTATGCAGCTGTTTGACGATAGATCGGACGACGGAGATCAAGCATGTTGATGATTCCAGCCGGACGAAGATCGAAGTTTTCAGCAACCAATTCGACGAGTTGTGTTTCAGGAAGTTTTCCTGTGCCGAATGTATCAACCGCGATTGATACTGGGTGTGCGACACCGATTGCGTAAGCGAGTTGAACTTCTGCTTTGTCTGCAAGACCTGCAGCAACGAGGTTCTTCGCGACGTAACGTGCTGCGTATGCAGCTGAACGGTCGACTTTTGTTGGATCTTTACCTGAGAATGCTCCACCGCCGTGGCGTGCGTATCCACCATACGTATCAACGATGATCTTACGACCAGTCAATCCAGCATCTCCTTGTGGTCCGCCAATGACGAAACGACCAGTTGGGTTGATGAAGAATTTCGTTGCTGCGTCGATGTATTCAGCCGGGATGACTGGTGTGATGACGTGTTCTTTTAAATCAGCTTGGATTTGCTCAAGCGTAACTTCTTCCGCATGTTGTGTCGAGATGACGATCGTATCGACACGAACCGGCTCGTTGTTCTCGTTGTATTCGACCGTGACTTGTGTTTTTCCGTCCGGACGAAGGTAGTCGAGTTGACCGTTTTTACGCACTTCTGCCAAACGGCGTGCGAGACGGTGCGAAAGCGAAATTGGAAGTGGCATGAGTTCTGGTGTTTCTTTCGTTGCGTAACCGAACATAAGACCTTGGTCTCCTGCACCGATTGCATCGATTTCTGCATCAGACATGCTACCTTCACGTGCTTCAAGCGCTTGGTCGACACCAAGAGCGATATCTGCTGATTGCTCATCGATCGATGTCAATACAGCACATGTATCCGCATCGAAACCGTATTTCGCGCGTGTGTAGCCGATTTCACGAATCGTTTCACGAACGACTTTTGGAATGTCGACGTAAGTGGATGTCGTGATCTCACCTGCAACGAGAACGAGACCTGTTGTAACAGAAGTTTCTGCCGCAACACGTGCGTTTGGATCCGCTGCAAGAATCGCATCGAGGATTGAATCCGAAATTTGGTCACAGATTTTATCTGGATGACCTTCAGTGACTGACTCCGACGTGAATAGTCGGCGATTAAGGTTTGTCATGTATGACCCTCCCAAAAAAGAATTTGACGGTGTACTCATTTCCCCTAGTTGAGTGGGACGGTAAAATGAAAAAAACCTTTCCAAGTCCAAAAAATGGTCAGGGAAAGGTTGTGCGTTCTTCCTTTACCCTCTTATCGTTCGAAGTGTTTACTTCGCTTCAGGAGAGCACCTTTTCCCTCATTAATATATGAATTAATGTAGGACGGTTGCCGGGTTTCTTCGGGCCTTGTTCCCTCCACCTGCTCAGAATAAGAGTATCCGTTACGAATTACATGATATAAAGTTGTACCTACTCTGTCAAGCAAGGTTTCAAATTCTAGTCGAAACTTTTTAAAAGAGATGTTAAACTATTAATGCTGAAAGCGTTTCCAGATAAATAGAAATCAGCACCAGAAAATGATTGCGCTCTCTTTAGTATGTCATATATAATAAATGTGTCATACTAAATTCAGTGAGCCAAAACCAACGTAGGGGAAAGGTGGGGTCAGGATGCCGATGACGGTCCTGAATATCGAAGAACTACTCAAGAAAGAGCATGTGTTCAAACAACTATCTGTTGCTGAACTTGTCGAACATGCGATTCGAAACGAAGAAGGTGTCCTTACTGAGAACGGCGCACTATCTGTAGAAACGGGGAAATTTACAGGTCGTTCACCAAAAGATAAGTTCATCGTCCGTGATTCTTCCTGCGAGTCTCACATTGATTGGGGTCATGTTAACCAACCGATGGATGGAGACAAATTTGAACAATTGTTACAAAAGGTTCTTCGTTACATGAACGAAGCCGATCAGCTCTACTACACAGAAGCTGCTGCTGGGGCAGATACGCACTTCACCCTTCCGGTTCGTGTGCTCACACAATACGCTTGGCATAACCTGTTTGCCAAACAACTCTTTTTACGCGAGTATCCTGAAGTGGCTGCCTTCGAACCGTTCACGGTCGTCTACGCGCCACATTTCAAAGCAGATCCTACCGTTGACGGAACGAATTCCGAGACATTCATCGCCATGTCGTTTGAACACCGGATCGTCTTGATCGGCGGAACCGAATATGCGGGCGAAATCAAAAAATCGATTTTTTCCGTCATGAACTACCTCTTACCACAAGAAAATGTCCTTTCGATGCACTGTTCAGCAAACGTCGGACACGAAGGCGACGTCGCCTTGTTCTTCGGTCTATCCGGTACTGGTAAGACCACCCTGTCAGCAGACGATAGCCGTCAATTGATCGGTGACGATGAGCATGGTTGGTCGCATGACGGCGTCTTCAACATTGAAGGTGGATGTTATGCGAAGACGGTCAATCTGTCACGCGAAAAAGAACCGCAAATTTTTGATGCGATCCGTTTCGGAACTGTCCTTGAAAACGTCGTGCTCGATGAATCTCGTCATCCTGATTACGATGACACATCGTTGACTGAAAATACACGTGCTGCTTATCCGATCACAGCGATCGATAACATCGCTGTCCCATCACGGGCTGGTCATCCGAAGACGATTGTCTTCTTGACGGCTGATGCGTATGGCGTCTTGCCTCCGATCAGTAAGTTGACGAAAGAACAAGCGATGTATCATTTCCTATCAGGTTATACATCAAAACTTGCTGGAACAGAGCGTGGTATCACGGAACCGGAAGCAACGTTCTCGACATGCTTCGGTTCACCGTTTCTTCCACTGATACCTGAAAAGTATGCGACGATGCTCGGAGAACTGATTGATCGTCACGGTGTGACCGTTTATCTCGTCAACACAGGCTGGACAGGCGGTGCTTACGGGACAGGTAGTCGAATGAAGCTATCGTATACACGGACGATGGTCAACGCTGCCGTCAACGGAACACTTGCAACGATTCCAACAGAAGAGCACCCAATTTTCGGACTTCATATGCCACTTGAAGTTCCTGGTGTTCCAAGTGAATTACTCAATCCGGTACGCGTCTGGTCAAATCCTGACGAATACAACACACAAGCGCGTTCGCTTGCTGAGAAATTCCAACATAATTTCCTTCGTTTCGAAAGTGCGACGGATGCGATCAAGTCAGCAGGTCCATGTCTATAAAAAAAGAGCCTCAGGGCTCTTTTTTTTTATAGAATGGCATCTGTCTCTTCTTGAAGATGCATCTCTTTTTGCATAAGCCACTCCTGACTTTCCGTCAGTAACGCATATGCTCGCGGAAGTGATACACCTAACCGTTGACTGAGCAATTCGAACTGTTCGAAATCACCGCGATCTGCGCTGATCGCAAGCACTAGACAATCCCGGAACGGATGGTCTTTTCCTTGGAGGACAATCTTCAAGGATTCCTCGATTGGCAATTGATCGATGATGTCGTCAATATCAACGGACAATAACGCATCGATATGCGATAACAAGCCGATCATATAGGCACTCTCTTGTTGCAGCGTCCTTGTTTCTGTTGCAAACAACTCACAGAGCTTTGCGCAATGTAAGGAAGATCGCAGCAACTCATTCGACCATTCATAAGGACTTGCGAGCTTCATTTCACGTAAGACAATCAACGAAATCCAGCTTTTAAGTTGAGCAAAGCCAAGTAGTGAGATCGCTTGACGAACGGAACTAACCGTATTGCGTAATCCCACTCCCGGAGAATTGATCAGTTGTAATACCTGGATGCTGATATACGGATTGGCTTCGATTTCGTCAATGACTTCATCGTACTTCTCATCCGTATCAAGCCATTTCAGCATCTTTAACAACACCGGCAATTGTGGTGGGACAGCTTTCCCCTTCATCAGCATCGGTTTAGCATAAAAATAGCCTTGGAACCAGTCATACCCCATCTCAAGACAACGTGTATGATCCTCGTGCGTCTCGACACGTTCAGCAAGCATCTTAATATGAGGATAATTACGTCGAACGATATGCAAAATGGCACTTTGCTCGCGAGGGGAAATTGCCTCGATGTCGATTTTAATTAAATCGATCAATGCAAACAATTCCGCTCCGTACTGTCGAAGTAAATCTGTCACAAAATCATCAAGTGCTAATGTGAAGCCTGCTTCTTTCCAAGTATGCAGAACAGACAACATTTCAGTATCAATATCAACTGTCTCTAAAATTTCAATGACGAATCGGTTAGGATCTAAATAATGAATCAGATCACTTTTCAACAAATCTGACGTAAAGTTGACGAAAAGTTTTTTTCCTTCCGCGACATGTTCCACCCCCATATGGACGAGTGTATTCGTCAATACATCCATCGTCGCTAAATCTCCATCAAAAATAGTCATTTGCTTAATCGAACGATACAATAATTCAAATGCGTCAATTGATCCAACTCGATTAACGATGGGTTGACGTGCTAATAAGATATCCATCGTTCTCCTGCCCCCTCCATTGTCCTCAGATGGTTTCTATTATATCAAAGTTTACTTTTTAGGAGATTATTGTTTTTTACAATGTATCAATGGTCTGTTTTTTCAATCTCTATGCTTCATCTTCCAAAATACAAAAAGCAATACGACAAACATCGTATTGCTTAAATCATGTATCATATCGGTTCCAAATGCCTGTCTCGAACCAAGTCAAAATATCACGCGTCACACGTAATTTTTCATGGATCGGGAATTGATGTGCATACGCATAAGTCTGAAGCAGGGTTTGGTCGGGATGACGTGCAGCATAAGCCGTCGCATGTCGTAACTGAACGTTCTCATCATACGCACCGTGAATCAATAATACTTCACCTTGAGGAGCAATATGAAGCGGCGAGCGCACCTTATACGCCTCAGGTACGGTGTCTGGTGTCCCCCCCGTATAGCGACGCAACATCTTTTGCATCGTCTTCTGCTCCTCGTAGGTCCATGTCAACTCGGTCACGCCTGCCCACGACACCGTCCGCGAAACTGGACGATGATGAGCCAGAAGTAATGCCATTTGCCCCCCACGAGAAAATCCGAATGCATGAACATGCGAGACACGTTGTTGCAACCAATCGAAAGCACTGCATGCGTCTTCGACATCCCGATATCCGAAATCTTCTTTTCCTGTTCCGCCTAAGTTTCCCCGATAGAAAGGTGCCATGACGAAAAAACCAGCCTGCGCGAACGCGAGCAGCCGTGTCGGTCGAACCATTCCGATAGATCGTGTGCCACCTCGCAAGTAGAGAATCCCCTGTCCGTTCGCGACTTGCGGAAGTACGATATAGGCACCGACGCGCTCCCCGTCTGCCGTCGTATAGAACATCCGAAACGTCCGAAACGGACCTTGCCGCGGAAGTTCAAACCAATCGGCGTTCGCTAAGTACACGGAGTGTCTCCGGAAGGACGCGGTCCTTCATCATGAAACTGTATTGTCGGTTCGTATCGAGACGATCAGGGAGTTCCTCGAACAGAAAAGCACCATCTGTTTCATCTACAGCCAAATGGGATGACAGCGATTCGATTTGTGCGAAGTAGATATTTTTGATGATCGTATCCCCTTTTCCGGCAACACGATATTGCCCGATATACTTCAAGGAATCGATTTTCCCGCCTGTCTCTTCCATCACTTCACGACGTGCGGCTTCTTCTGCCGTTTCACCCGGTTCAACCTTCCCACCAGGAAATTCATATCCGCGTTGCTTATGATGGGTCAGCAACCATTTCCCTTCGTACACGGCAATGACCCACACATGTAGAGGACGATCCGAGAACGGATGGTCCTCAAAACTTAACTCCACTTGATTTTGATAATAATCCAAGAATGTAATCACGTACGTGCACCTCATTTCTTCTTCTAACTTCACTTTACCTGTTTCACGGGTATTCTAAAAGTGAAAACGCTAGGATTGCCTATAAATCTGGAAAATGATTACTCGTCCTCATCTCGTGAACGTAAAAAAACAGCCGATGTTCCACTAAGGAACAATCGACTGTCGTTTTGTATTATTTCAAACGTGCTTCGAGTTCTGCTTTTTCTGCTTCGAATCCTGGTTTCCCAAGAAGAGCGAACATGTTTTTCTTGTACGCTTCGACGCCTGGCTGATCGAATGGGTTTACTCCAAGGAGGTAACCACTCATCGCACATGCTTTTTCGAAGAAGTAGAACAGGAATCCGAGGTGATACGGTGTCATCTCTGGAAGTTCGACTGTCAGGTTCGGAACTTGTCCGTCCGTGTGTGCAAGCAATGTGCCTTCTGCTGCCTTATCGTTGACGAACTGAATCGACTGTCCTGCGAGGAAGTTCAATCCATCAAGGTCCTGAGCGTCTTCTTCAATCGTCAACGCGTGACGCGCTTGTCCGACTTTAATGACTGTCTCAAACAGATCACGACGACCTTCTTGGACATATTGTCCCATTGAATGAAGATCAGTCGAGAAATCAACTGCTGCTGGGAAAATACCTTTGAAGTCTTTTCCTTCAGATTCGCCGTACAATTGCTTCCACCACTCTGATACGTAATGAAGTGCTGGTTCGTAGTTGACGAGTAGCTCGATCGTTTTCCCTTTCGCATACAATGCATTTCGGACGACTGCGTATTGGTACGCTTCGTTGTCAGCTAGGTTTTCGCTCGCGTAGCGCTCTTGTGCGTCACGTGCCCCTTGCATTAACTCTTCGATCGAAATTCCTGCTGCTGCGATCGGTAATAGACCAACTGGCGTTAACACAGAGAAACGTCCGCCGACATCATCTGGAATAACGAATGTTTCGTATCCTTCAGAATCTGCGAGTGTTTTTAATGCACCGCGGGCTTTGTCCGTTGTTGCGTAAATCCGGTGTTTCGCTTCTGCTTTACCGTACTTTTCTTCCATGAATGCTTTCAAGAGACGGAACGAGATTGCCGGTTCTGTCGTCGTACCTGATTTTGAGATAATGTTGACCGATACATCTTTTCCTTCAAGTACTTCAAATAAATCATGCAGATACGTTGATGAGATATTATGCCCTGCATAGATGATTTGTGGTGCTTTACGCTCGTCTTTTGATAACAAGTTATGGAATGAGTGTCCAAGCATCTCGATTGCCGCACGTGCACCGAGATACGAACCGCCGATTCCGACGACTAGCAACACATCAGAATCCGACTTGATTTTTTCTGCAGACGCTTGGATACGTGCAAACTCCGCTTGATCGTAGTTCGTCGGAAGATCTACCCATCCTAAGAAATCACTTCCTGCACCTGTTCCTGCATGAATCGCATGGTGGAGCGTCTTTACGGTCTCCGTCATGTGTTCTACTTCATGTTGACCTACGAATTGTAGGGCTTTCGAATAATCAAAACGTACTGTTGACATGCCATCGTCCTCCTTATTCATTCGCAACGAAATGCGACCTTCCTTTTCATTAAAACGCAAGAAGGAAGGTCGTTCAAGTCTTTTGTGAAAAGATTAGCAAATGTTACGAGTTGTTATAGGGCAGCTGTCACGATTTGACGAACATCCTCGTTTCCGAGTGATTTGAAGTTTCCGAAGTCACCACGAGTCATTGCTGACTTGACGATTGAATCGACTGTATCTTCTTTGATGTCGTAATCCGCAAGGCGGTTTGGTGCGCCGAGTGATGTCCAGAAAGCACTAATCGCGTCGATTGTCGCATGTGCTGCTTCCATCTCTGATTTACCTTCCGTGTCGACGTTAAAGACGTTCTCACCGAGTGTGACGAAACGATGTGCGTTTGATTCATCGAGTACGTGGCGCATCCAGTTCGGGAAGAGAATGGCGAGTCCACCTGCATGTGGGATGTCATGAACAGCCGAGACAGCATGTTCGATGTTGTGTGATGCCCAGTCGCCGCGTGCTCCCATTTGAAGAACACCGTTGAGCGCCATCGTACCAGCGAAGAGAATCGTTCCACGAAGTTCCACGTTTTCGAGATCGTTAACGAGTTTTGGTGCTGCTTCGACGACTGCTTTCATGACACCTTCTGTCATGCGTTCTTGAACCGGTGCATGTGCAGGATGGAAGTATTGTTCGAGACAGTGACTCATCATATCGACGATACCGTAGATCGTTTGATCTTTCGGTACGCTGACTGTGTATTTTGGATCAAGAATTGAGAATGTTGGGTACGTAAGCGGACTACCCCAACCATATTTCTCTTGTGTTTTCCAGTTCGTGATGACCGATCCTGAGTTCATCTCAGAACCTGTCGCTGCAAGCGTCAAGACTGTTCCGAATGGAATGACTGTTTTTGGTGTCGCTTTACCGATGACGAGATCCCATGCTTCGCCTTCATACGGGATACCTGCTGCGATCAATTTCGTGCAGTCGATGACAGAACCGCCACCAAGTGCAAGTAGTGCGTCAACGCCTACTTCACGTGCAATTTTAATTCCGCGTTCTGCAGTTTCGATGCGCGGGTTCGGTTCGACACCGTCGCATTCGACGTACTCGATTCCTGCCGCATTGAGTTCACGTGTGACATCATCATAGACGCCGTTACGTTTAATACTTCCGCCGCCAAACACAAGCATGACTTTCTTCGCACCAAGTGATTCGAGTTGTGGTTTCAGTTGGCTGACTTGACCGTCACCAAAAATAAGTCTTGTTGGATTGCGATATTCAAAGTTTTCCATCTGTGTTGCCTCCTCATTAAGTAATGAACACCTTACATTATCCACACATTCCCCTTTCGCATCTAATTTAATGCTTATTGCATGTAACAATCGCAAAAAAAAAGAGAACCGACCGATGTCGATTCTCTCATGTGGCTTATTTTTGGAAGTTTGATTTTTCAATCCATTCTTCCAATTTACCTTTAAGAACGTTGAATCCAGGTGCTTCTTCTTGTTTGAAAGCAGGACCTGCATCGCGACGTCCAGCGTTTTTGCGTGGACCTTTCGCGCGTGCTTCACGTTTTGGAGCTTCCTGAGTTGCTTTGATCGAAAGCTTCATTTTTTTGTTAGCTTCGTCGATGTCGAGAACTTTAACAGTTACTTCATCGCCAACTTTTACGTAATCGTTGATGTCTTTTACGTAATCGTGTGAGATTTCTGAAATGTGGACGAGACCTTGTGTTTGCTCGTCAAGTGCTACGAAAGCACCGAAGTTTTGAATACCAGTTACTTTACCAGTAACGACTTGGTCTTTTTCAAAGTTTGCCATAATGTATACACTCCCTAACTAAATTCATCAACTTATAATAACACACTTTTCTTGTATCGTAAAAAATATTTTTGGAATTTGTTTATTTTTTATTTCACAAGGGAACATTTTAGTAGCAAGACTTCAAGTATTCCCCCTGATTCTGCCGAACTTTCCGAGTTCGGCCCTTTTTTTGTTCTTTTACTCAATTGACCTAAGTGACAAAGAAAAGTAATGCTTGAAACGAGAAAGACGAATAACAGATAAGACTATCAAAAAAAACGGACAGTCTCGGTCTGCTCGCTTTCCGCGGACAAGCCCTCATGCCGCTTCAGATGCGTCGCATCTTCCAGGGTCATGATGACTTGTTTTTCCGCAGGAGTCGAGCAGAACCTCACCTGTCCTAGGTTATATGAATTCTCTTTGTGAAGCAATCACAATTTAAGACGGTTGATTAATTACTCAAAAATCAAATCGTAATTGACAATGACCGTTCACAAACGAACCTGAACGAAAGTGTTCTTCAATCCATTTATCGCGACGAAAATGTCCACGTACCAAATGAGCCGCTCGTTGATGCGAAGTAAGGATACACATTTGTAGTTACCTCCTTCCCTTTTAGCAGGGAAGAATGACTCGCAACATCAATCAAATAAAGTTTTACCCGAATACGCATATGTAGTATCGTATAAATTAAGTATTTAAACACTACCTCTATTCATGTTGTATTGGCGTACAGCATGAGTGCAACGCGCAGTTGAAGGTCATTCTTCACTGCCGTACTAAGCAGTTGCGATTTCGCAGCTGCTTTTTTTTGTACACTTTTTCGGACCACCTCCTCTGATATCTGAATTTTCGATTATTTCAACCATTAGAAAAAGGACTAACTGAATAGTGTAAACAAAACTTTATCAGTTAGTCCCTTCCACATGCTTTTCATTTCACTTACAAATCGTCGAATCCATTCGCATCCGTTACTTTCGCATATGAACGTGATTTTTGTTCGAAGAAGTCCGATTTCGTCGCGTTCATCGAATCATCTGAATATGCCCGAATCCATGGCATGACGTCTTCGTCGTGTCCTTCGTAGAGGTCCGACAAACCGATGACGCGAAGGCGTTTATTCGCAAGATATTTGACATAGTCACGCATTTCACTGACGTCCAGACCGTCTAGATCACGCAAGACATATTCGCTCCATTCGATTTCAAGATCCACGGCACGCTTAAACGTGTCGTAGACGAATTGTGTGAATGAGCCATCTGCATCAATTTCAGGATGCTCCGACAAGACAGCACGTAATAACTGGCTGATGAAGTACGAGTGTTGCAATTCATCACGTTGAATATAGCTGATCATCGTCGATGTTCCGACCATCTTCTGATGGCGTGCTAGGTTATAGAAGAAAGCAAAGCCAGAATAGAAGTTGATCCCTTCAAGAACGATTGAAGCAACGAGTGATTTCGCGAAGTTCTCTGGAGTCCGGTTATTTTGGAAATCTTCGTATAAATCAAGAATGAATGCATTACGCTTCATGACCATGTCATCGTCTTTTGCGATATCGAAAATCCGGTTTTGTTCAGCCAATGGAACTAAGCTGGATAAGACGTAGCTATACGATTGATTATGAACGACTTCCTGTTGCGCGATGATGGCGAGAATCGCATGAACGGATGAGTCTGATGTGAACATCGCTGATTCCAAAATATAACGTGTCTGAACCGAGTCAAGGATCGAGAGTAGCCCAATGATTCGTTTGAATGCATCTTGTTCCCGTTCACTCAATTGATTCCATTGTTGCATGTCTTTTGACATTGAAATCTCATCTGGAATCCAGAAGTTCGATAACAGTTGTTTGTAGATCGAGTAAAACTGTGGATAGGCAATATCATTCCAATTGACGATGGCACTTGTTTCGCCACCGATGATCGCTGTCGCGCGGTTTGGATGACGTGCATCAAGCAGTTTGATTTTTTGTAGCTGTTCCATGTGCTTCGACCCCCTCATGCTGTAATTGAAGAATGGTCCGTCTTGTCCATTCCTTGACGAGATGCGGGCGATTGCGTGGCGACTGTTCGATTTTCAACAGTTCTCCGGCAAGCGGGATCCCGAATTTCGAGAGGTGATACGCCATCTCATCGACGGCGCGACAATATTTCACGAACATCTTATCCCCTGTTCCAAAAACAGCTGCCTGCGGAATCGCATGCGTGCTCTCCTTCAAAACCGTTCTAAGACAGTCGCGCATATCGTCGGGTAATTGCCCATCTCCCCACGTATACGAACCAAAATAGACGATATCATAAGGCATTAACTGATACGTCGTCACTTCGTCCGCAAACAACATCGTCGGCTCGATTCCCATCTCAGAACACGTCTTCGCGACGAGTTCTGCCACCTCCTCCGTGTTTCCACTCAATGACGCGTATACGATTGCTGCCTTCATGATATCGTCCTCCTTATATTATGATGAACACGATTCACATTCGTCGATCTCAACCGTCGTCGAACGCGTGTAGTAGATCGTCTTCATCCCAAGTTGCCATGCTTCCATGTGCATCTCGAGTAATTCTTTTGCTTTGACGTTATTTTTCACGTACAGATTGAAGCTGATCGCTTGGTCGATGTGACGCTGGCGCGAAGCATTTTGACGAATGCTCCATAACTGGTCAATCTCAAACGCTGATTTATAGAACCAGTTCGTTTCCGGTGTTAAATCCGGAACGGTAACTGGGATCTTATAGTTTTTCTTCTCTTCTGAGTAGACTTTTTTATAGATTGGATCAATCGATGCCGTACTTCCCGCAATGATTGCCGTCGATGAGTTCGGTGCGACTGCCATCAAGTAAGCGTTACGCATCCCGTGCTCCGTGATGTCGGCTTGGAGACGATCCCAATCGAGTTCATCCGTCGTTTTGTAGTGGCGACGTTTGATGTACTCTCCTGTTTGCCATTCTGAACCTTCAAAGAGACGGTACGCGCCTTTCTCTTTCGCAAGTTGCATCGACGCATCGATCGTCAAGTAAGCGATTTTCTCGTAGAGACGGTCTGCGTATTGCACCGCTTCGACCGATTCCCAACGGATACCTTCAAGCGCGAGCAGATGGTGCCAACCGAATGTTCCAAGACCAACGGCACGGTATTTTTGATTCGTCAATTGCGCTTGCGGGACATCGATCGTATTCAGATCGATGACGTTATCAAGCATCCGCATTTGAATTGGAATCAATCGTTCTAAGACGTCAGAGCGAACCGCACGTGCAAGCGCGATCGATGACAAGTTACAGACGACGAAGTCCCCTGGTGTCTTCGTGACGATGATCTTACCATCTTCCGTGTACTCTTCTGTCACGGTCGTCGGGCTCATGTTTTGCATGATTTCCGAGCACAGGTTTGATGAGTAGATCATCCCAGCATGTTTATTCGGATTCGCACGGTTAACGGCGTCACGGAAGAACATGTATGGCGTCCCTGTCTCAAGTTGTGAACGCATATAGCGTTTGACGAGATCGATTGCCGGAACTGTTTTTTTGCTGAGACGCGGTTCATTGACACATGCTTCGTATCTTTCCGTGAAGCTACCGCCTTGTTCTGTCTCATCGAAATAATCTTCAAGGCTGAAGCCCATAATCGTCCGAATTTCGTGTGGGTCAAACAGGTGCCAGTCTTCTCGTGCTTCTACAGCACGCATGAAGCGGTCTGGTAAGTTAACGCCCGTGAACAAGTCATGTGTCCGAAGTCGCTCGTCCCCATTGTTGAGCTTCGCATCTAAGAACTCGAGAATGTCTTTATGCCAGATGTCAAGATACACGGCGATTGATCCTTGGCGCATACCGAGCTGATCGACGCTGACTGCCGTGTTGTTCAATTGTTTCATCCATGGGATGACACCACTTGAAACACCTTTAAAGCCTTTGATGTCTGATCCACGTGAGCGAATTTTCCCCATGTAGACACCGATTCCGCCGCCACCCTTAGAAAGTGTCGCTACATCCGTGTTCGAGTCATAGATGCCGCGTAGCGAATCATCGACTGTATCGATGAAGCATGATGAGAGTTGACCATATGATTTACCGGCGTTCGAAAGCGTCGGTGTCGCGACCGTCATGTAGAGGTTCGACAATGCCCAGTATGCTTCTTTGACGAGCTCTAAACGACGTTCCTTCGGTTCGTTCTGCATCAGCGTCATCGCGATGACCATGAATCGTTCTTGCGGTAGCTCGTACAAATTTTTAACGTGATCACGTGCAAGATACCGGTCTGCTAGTGTCCGAAGGCCAATGTATGTGAACAGGTGGTCGCGGGAAGGATCAATCGTTGCCGACAGTTCGTTGATGTCTTCTTTCGAATACGCATCCAGTAAATGTTTCGTGAAGATGCCGATTTCTGTCAGCTTTTCAATCAATGTATACAGCGAACCATATCGTTCTTCCGCTGCATATCCGCGGTTTTCACCCGCTTCTAGATATAACCGATTTAAGTAAGTCGCTGTCGCTACGAATGTCCAGTTCGGCTCTTCTGCCTTTAACATATCGAGTGCGTGCATCGTTAACAGTTCATAGACTTGATCAGCTTGTAGGGATTTTCCTTCAAGCGCTCGGATGGCACGTTCTGTATAGCGGTCGATATCAAGTTCCGGATACGTTTCCGTCGCTTGTCGAATCACGACATATACGTCTTCTATTGTCATTGCACCCTTAAAGATGCGTGCTGTATTCAGTGGAGATGCCACTATGAACCACTCCCATTCTCTATCGTTAAACAGGTTCGCATTACACTATGAAATACGCTAAACTAAAAAAAGACGTCCTACATATAGAAAGAACTCTACAAGTATCACTCTATATATAGACGTTTTAGACGTTTTTAAACCTGTTAATGTACAAGATATAGGTTATCACTGAAATCTAAAAAAATAACCCCTTGCTTTGAAATTCAGGTCAAACAATTTGAAAAAGGCATCATGACGCCTTTTGAGATATATTGAGATAGCGAGTAAAACATATTATAAGTTCACGCGAACTCTTAAAATAAAGATGAGTCATTTCTCCTATCAGAAGAAAAATATTCTCTTCGAATTTTCTGATATACTGAACGTATCGATCTTCCGTTTGGAGGAAGAAGGATTGAATCCAACTATCACGAAAAGATGACATATGGCATATACGTATGTACGTTGAAAGGAGCTTACCTATGCAAGTCGATTACACACCAAACCCGAATTCCGTCAAAATCACGCTCGAGGAACAGCGCTTCGGTGCAAAAAGTACGAGTGTCAAAAAAGAAGATACACCGGAAGATACGTTGCTCGCATCTTTGATCGCTATCGATGGCATTGATAATCTATTCGCTTACGGCGACTTCGTGACGGTCACGAAAGAACCAGAAGCAGAATGGAATGAGCTGCTACCACGTATCGAAGCAAACATGTAAAAAAACAAGAAGACACCTGTTCCTGAACAGGTGTCTTTGTTCAAGGAGCGATCGCTGATGCCAACCGTATCCATCATCATCCCGACATACAATCGTCCTCGCGAACTAGCAGAAGCGCTAGAAGCGTTGACACGTCAACACTATCAGGACTTCGATGTCATCGTTCTAAACAATAATGGCGACGATGTCTCAGCAGTGACCTCTGCCTATCAGGATCGTCTGCAGATCACATATGTCGAGTTACCTGAAAATCATCACGTCCGTGCTCGAAATCACGGTGTCATACTCGCTTCCGGTCGGTATATCTTACTTCATGATGACGATGACCTCTTATTACCGAGTCATCTCGAAGAAGCGGTCGGTGATCTCGAAGCCGGCGCGGATCTAACGTATACGGACGCGGAGCTCTTTACGTATCGCTGGGAAGACGGTCACCGGATTGCACTTCATTCCGAACCGTTCGCGTACCCGTATGATCCGGAGACGATGCGAGAAGACTCGACGTACATTCCATCCGGATCGCTCTACCGTAAATCGCTCCACGATCAACTCGGTCTGTTTGATGAAGACGTCTTCAACTACTGGGACTGGGACTGGATTTTACGCGTCGGTAAGGATCATTTAGTGTTACATCCGGCACGAGCAACCGTCCTGTACGCCTTCAACCCGTCCGGCAATCATGAGTCGGCACGACAAGACGCAACGCGACGCGTCTATTTTGACCGCCTGGTCGAAAAACATCAACTTCCGACACGTGAAATGAAGAACTTCCATATCGTTCAGGAAGAACGACGCGCACGACTGCGACAGACACGTCGTACCTTCAATGGTCAATTGACAGAAAGTGAGTGATTCCATGTACACCGAAAAACAACTCGAATTATTAGCACTATTAACACAAAATGGTCCGATGGACGTAAACTTACTTGCGCAGATGCTCGATTGGGAAGCGTCAGAAGTAGCTGCTTCGATTGAAACATTCAAACGTGACGGTGTCCTACTCGGCTATACCGCCGTCATTGACTGGCAAAAGATTCATGCCCATCACGGCGTGACAGCTTTCATCGATGTCAAGGTCACACCAAAACGGGGACGCGGCTTTGATGAAGTCGCAGAGCGAATCCATCGTTTCCCGGAAGTGACATCTCTGTATCTGATGTCAGGCGCATATGACTTACAAGTCGTACTTGATGGCAAATCGCTACAAGAAGTGTCTCAATTCGTTTCTGAAAAATTATCGACACTCGACTCCGTCATCTCGACGACGACCCATTTCCGCTTAAAGACGTATAAGCACGATGGCGTTCTCTTCAGTCAGGATGATGACGACAAACGATTGAAGGTGTCTCCATGAAATCTTTATCAACACGTGTCGAACAGCTAGCTCCATCCGGCATTCGTCGTTTCTTTGATTTAGCTGGATCGATGGAAGATGTCATCTCACTTGGTGTCGGTGAACCCGATTTCGTCACGCCATGGAACGTCCGAGAAGCAAGCTTTGCAGCACTTGAACAGGGCTACACAGCATACAGCGCTAACGCCGGTTTACTCGAGTTACGTCAGGAAATCGCGCTTTACATGCAAGAAAAGTTCGCCATCTCCTATTCGACGACGGAAGAGATCATCGTCACGACCGGAGCTTCGGAAGGACTTGACCTTGCGTTTCGTAGTTTGATCAATCCGGGAGATGAAGTCATCGTCGTTGAACCGGCGTTCGTTTCATATGCCCCCTTGATCGAACTTGCTGGAGGAATTCCTGTCGCCGCTGCATGTCACGCAGAAGACGGTTTTGCGATTCAACCGGAAACGATCGAACAGTTGCTGACGGACAAAACGAAAGCAATCATTTTCTGTTTCCCATCGAATCCGACAGGCTCGACGATGACACGCGATCAGTTAGCGGACCTCGCGTTACTTGTTCAAAAGCATGATTTATATGTCATCAGTGATGAAATCTATGCGGAGCTATCCTACGAAACAGAAGCGATTTGTTTTGCGACCCTTCCTGGTATGCGGGAGCGGACGATCATCATCAATGGTTTCTCGAAAGCCTTCGCGATGACGGGCTGGCGGCTCGGCTTTACTTGCGCACCACCTGCGATCACGCAATCGATGCTGAAGGTCCACCAATATGGAATGATGTGTGCACCAACACTCGTCCAATTCGCGGGTATCGAAGCGTTACGTTCTCGTCATAAGACAGTCCCTGATATGGTGACAAGTTATCGCCAACGCCGGAATTACTTCGTCAAGGCGTTAAATGATGCGGGTCTTCCGACGCACTTACCAGGCGGTGCCTTTTATGCTTTTCCGTACATTGGTCATACTGGGCTGACGAGTGAGCAGTTCGCCGAGCAATTGTTGCTCGCTGAGCGCGTCGCTGTCGTTCCAGGATCCGTCTTCGGAGCAAGCGGTGAAGGCTATGTCCGGGCAAGTTACGCGAGTTCAATCGAGCAACTGCAAGAAGCCATCGCGCGCATTCAGCGCTTCATGAAAAAATGGCAGACTCAGGATGAGACAACATCGTCTCACTCACACTAAAAATAAGCCGCTTGCTCAAACGAGCAGGCGGCTTATTTTTTAATCGACATAGAAGACAAGAAACATCCGATAGTCGTCTTCCGCATGATACGGTGAGACTGGACCGAGTTGTGGCGCAAAAACTTCTAACCGATACGGTGAGTCCTTGAAATCAAGTGGTGTCCGCTCTTTGATCAAGCGCCCCATTTCATCTGCTAATTCTTTCACTTCGACTAAACTACGCGATCGTTCCATCGGTGCCTCGAAGACGAACGCCTCGATTCCCTCAATCGGCGCACAGCGGAGGAATCGTCGAAGCGACGGGAGGGCCGCCTCCATATTACCCGCTAATGTTTGATCATCCTCATAAATAGGTGCTCCCCAGAGACGTGCCTCACTTCCTGTCGCACTCCGGAAGTGATCAATCGTCTCTTCCGTGATAGGGTCACGTGTCAACGCAAAGCGTGTTTTATCCCGCTTGAGATTCTTTTCATTCGTCCGATCGATTTCCGACAGTAAATCGAGTTGTAGCGGTCGTGCTAAACGAAATAATTCCCGTTGCAGACGTGCGATGGAATGACCGATTGGAATAATTGTATCCTTCGCTTTAGGCGGTTTATCCCCTTCGTACCCATTCATGACGCGTGCGACTTGACCAGCTTCATGCACAAGTCGATAAAAGGAACCGTCCTGATCATCGTTTACCGTTCCGAGTGCCTCATGTTGCACCGCAAGATCCGTCACGTATTGATTGGCAAGACACGTCGAGATCATCAAAACGTCTACAAGTTCTGAACGAAGAGCTTCTTGATCTCTTTGTTCGAGTGCTTCACCGACTTCACCGATTTCTTCGGTCAAGCGTGCGAGACCAGAGAGTGGTCGAAAATAACCTCCGAGTGAACGAATCGTCGCATCAACCTTTTGTTGCAGTGTCTTCATCTGTTCCATCTGTCTGATCCCCCACGATTGCTTGACGTACTTGCGCCTCCGTCTCTTGTTTGACGCGTTTGGCAAACGCCTGATTTTTCTTCCATTCTCGGATTCCAACGGATGTCGCAGCAATCAATGCAGCAAATAATCCGATTTCTCTTTTACGCATCGTTTTCTCCTCCTTTTGAATGACTCGTTCCCTACCTAAACATGATATGATGATATCAATTCTACATAATCCAGTAAGAGGTGTTGCTTGTGTCGACTGAACGTCTTTGGCAAATGGCCCGGTTCTTGACGGTGATCTTCGCCTTCGTAGCTGTTGGATGGTTATTCATCCGCCTCTCGTCCATTTTGTACCCGTTTGTCTTTGCGTTTCTGCTTGCTCTTTTCAGCCGTCCGCTTGTCGATTTCTTTCAAAAGCGGTTACGGATCAATCGTGGATGGGGTGCGTTATTGTCCATCATTTTGATCAGTGGTTTATTGATCGGTTCGCTTGCCTTGATCATCATGCAGTTGATTCGCGGTCTCGTATTTGTCGCCAATCAATTACCGGCACAAATCCAGGAGTTGAGTCTGTATTTCCAAAAGCTATATAACGAAAAACTGGCACCGATTTGGAACGATGCTTCTGAAGCATTACGTTCATTAGAACCATCCCAACAAAATACGGTCCAAAACAGTATTCAATCGCTCGGTAGTTCGCTTGCGAGTGCGATTGGAGAAGGCTCAAAAAGTGTTGCGATGATGCTTCAATCTGTTCTTGCGACTTTACCATCGATTGCGTTGATTTTCGTCATCGTCTTACTCGCTTGGTTCTTCATCGCAAAGGATTGGCATCAGTACGAAATGCGATTGAAGCGCTACGAGATGCTTCCTTGGTTCGCTCGTGTCGAGTCGGTCTTCTTGAGCTTACGATCTGCCTTATTTGGTTATCTTAAAGCGCAACTCACGTTGATCACGATCACGTTTTTCATCGTCTTGATTGGTTTAATCATCATTGGTGTCGATCATCCATTCGCAGTTGCTTTCATCGCTGCCTTCTTCGACATCTTACCGTATCTCGGTACTGGTTCCGTCTTCCTGCCTTGGATCGCTTACTCGGTGATCACCGGAGATACGACGCTTGCGATTGGACTTGGCATTTTGTATGCCATCGTCATTCTCCAGCGCAACATCATGGAACCGAAGATCGTCGGCGATAACATCGGCATTCAACCGATTACGGCATTGATTGCGTTGTTCGTCGGGATCAAATTCTTCGGCGTCTTCGGGCTAATCCTTGGACCATTGATTGCCGTCATCTTAAAAGCACTCTACAATGCACAGATTTTCCATTATATCTGGGACTTCGTGAAAGGATCACCCACACCATTTCGGTGAGGGTGATTTTTTGGGTACAGCGGCATATAAAGGATACCCTTCCGTGTCCACTGGTTGACTTGCTGGCAAGTAATCGCATGGAAACCGTGCACCGGTCGCAAGCAGACAAGCATCAAGCCAATCATCAATCGCGACGTTCGGCTGACGCTGTTCCCATAACGGGGGACAATCATATTGTTCAAGTAATTCGATTCGTTCCGCGATGCCTTCCCTTGTTTTCTTAGAAAAACGTGCCGGATGACCGGCGAGGCGTGCAAAGCAGACTTCTGGATGTGATTCAATCATTTCAGATCGATGTGCATGACGGACTTCTCGGATTTTCGGTAATAGATACCACGCTTGTTTCGAAAGTCCGATACCAGCATGTTGTTTCGCTAAATTATTTGCTTCCATATAACTTGGTGTTGTCAACGCACTGAGGAACGGTGCATTAAAGACACTACTCGTTCGTCCGGGGCGTAGTGCCTGTCGTAACAGCTGATCTGTTTCGCGTCGTCCTTCCATCAAACCGATCGGCATATCGATCCAAATTCGGTCGGCTGGCGGGATCTGTCCAAGCGTCGGTTCGATTGATCCTGAGTACGTCTCATTTTCGTACCTGACGACGACCCATCCTGCCTTTGCCGCATCAATCCCGATGACGTGCATTCGTCTTCTCCCGGAAAGAACGCAGTAGTGATAAGACCGTGAAGATACCGATAAATGTCGCAAGACCGAGCGATAGACGATCTCGTGCATCCAAGTACCAGACGACGGTAAGAATCGTCAACAAGACGCCGAGTAGATTCCAACGTCTCATTTTTCTTGCTCGACGAATCGATACAGACTACGAACCATGACACCCGTTGCTCCTTTTGGACCAATCTCAGACGCTTGATTCTGTTCCGATGTTCCCGCGATATCGAGGTGCAACCATGGTGTGTCGCCTACAAATTCCCCGACGAACGCACCACCGAAGATCATGTGTCCCATGCGTCCCGGTGAGTTATTCAAATCTGCGACATCCGAACGGCGGACTTGTTTAATGAACGCATCGACATATGGCATTTGCCATACCATCTCGTTCGTCTCTTTCGTCACCTGTTCAAAGCGTTCGTAAAGTGACGCATCATTCGTCAATGCACCTGTGATTTCTGTTCCAAGGGCGACAAGGACACCACCTGTCAATGTTGCGAGGTCGATGATGGCTTTCGGCTGGTACTCTTTCACGTACGTGACTGCATCTGCGAGGACAAGTCGTCCTTCTGCATCCGTGTTCAAGACTTCAATCGTTTTTCCTGCCATCGACGTGATGACATCATCTGGTTTGAAAGCATCCCCAGAAATCATGTTATCCGTTGCCGGAATGACGCCAATGACGTGAACATCAGGTTTGAGTTGACCGAGTGCTTCAAACAGACCAAGAACTGCTGCTGCGCCTCCCATATCTCCTTTCATCCCGACGATCCCGTCTTTTGGTTTGATCGAATAACCACCTGTATCGAACGTGACACCTTTTCCGACGACAGCAATCGGTGCTTCTACTGAGCCTTTGTATTCAAGGACGATCAACTTCGGCGGGATGACCGATCCTTGATTGACGGCAAGCAAGGCACCCATGCCAAGTGCTTCCATCTCTTCCTTATCGATGATTCGGAGATCATGTCCATGACGCTCCGCGATGAAGCGTGCTTCGTCCGCAAGCGCTGGCGCCGTCAAAAGATTTCCCGGCATCGTTACGAGACGTCGCGCCAAGTTCGTTGCTTCCCCTAAGGCTTTTCCGCGACGCACTGCCTCGTCTTCAGAAGGTAAGACCGTCAGATGAAGCGTGTACGCTTTAGAAGGAGATGTTTTATAATGTTTGACCTCATATGTAGTGAGGGTGAATGTCTCAGCAATCAGTTCGACCGGTTGACCTGGAAACGTCGTCGCGTCGACTGTCACCTGTTCTAAGCGGCGTGCTTTGACATGTTGTGCGGCTTTTCCGAGCAAACGGCGCAAGTTGCCTTGCGAGAGTTGATCGACTTTCCCGAGTCCGACGAACAGCACACGTGCGACGTCTCCTGATAACGTCGGCAACAGACGAAGTTCTCCCCGTTTCGTTGAGATATCACCTTGACGGACCCACTCATCTAGTTTGTCACCATACATTGCTTGTAATCGTTCATCAATCGGTTGATTCCCTGATATCCCGACGATCAGTACGTCTACGGGTTGATTCGTTTGCATAAAAATTCCCCCTTTATCTAATACCTACTAGTATGAAGTGTTTTCAGTCATTTTCCAACTGATAGCCTCTCAGCGGACTGCAAACGCTTACATGATTCTTGTTTGCCAATTTGTCGAAATGCTTGGTTTCAAACAATTGTTGCCCGTTTCACAATATGATAGGATTAAACAGGTGAAAAATTGAGACACTTCAAGAAACGATGCGTTTGCTGTTCCGGGAAATGTCTACGTTTTCATTCAAGGGAGAGTGCGCAGAAGGCTCGTTAAGAGAGAGGCGTTTATGGGTATCTATAGATAGCTAAGAAACGAAGTCGTCGCGTTAAAAAAACTTACTGAAAAGAGGGTAATGCACATGGCACAACACATCAAAGGAATTGGCGCTTCTGCAGGGATCGCGATTGCAAAGGCATTCGTGATGGAAACACCGGTCTTTGAGATTCCATCGCACAAAATCGAGGATACGGCTGCGGAAAAAGAACGTTTCCAAGCAGCGATCGCAAAATCGAAGACGGAACTCGAAGTCATTCGTGAAAATACCTTAAAAGAATTAGGTCCAGATAAAGCGGAGATCTTCTCGGCTCACCTTCTCATCCTAGAAGATCCGGAAATCGTTAGTCAGGTGAACGCAAAAATCGAGGACGAGCAAGCAAATGCTGCGAAAGCACTCGATGAAGTCGCGAACATGATGGTCATGATTTTCGAATCAATGGATAACGAATACATGCGTGAACGTGCAGCGGACGTCCGCGACGTCACGAAACGGACGATGGCTCACCTTCTCGGTATCACGTTCGTCACTCCAGCTCAAATTAACGAAGAAGTCATCATCATCGCGGAAGACTTGACTCCTTCAGATACGGCACAATTGAACCGTAAGTATGCTAAAGGTTTCGCAACGAACATTGGTGGCCGGACATCGCACTCTGCCATTATGTCTCGTTCACTCGAAATCCCAGCAGTCGTCGGAACAAAAGTTGTCTTGACGGACGTTAAACACGGCGATCTTCTCATCCTTGACGGTGCGGAAGGTGACGTCATCGTCAACCCAAGTGAAGAGCAAGTCGCTGAGTATGAAGCAAAACGTGCAGCATACATCGCACAAAAAGAAGAGTGGAAAAAACTTAAGAACGAAAAAACAATGACAGCTGACGGTCACCACGTCGAGCTCGCCGCAAACATCGGTACACCAAACGATGTCAAAGGCGTGCTTGAAAACGGAGCAGAAGCTGTCGGTCTCTACCGGACAGAATTCCTCTACATGGATGCAGAGACATTCCCAACGGAAGACGAGCAATTCACAGCATACAAAACCGTTCTCGAGTCAATGGGCGATAAAAAAGTCGTCATTCGGACGCTCGATATCGGTGGCGACAAAGAATTGTCGTACCTTGATCTCCCACACGAGATGAACCCGTTCCTCGGTTACCGTGCGATCCGTCTCTGTCTCGATCAAACAGACTTGTTCCGTACACAATTACGCGCACTTCTTCGTGCGAGTGCATACGGTAAACTCGCTGTCATGTTCCCAATGATCGCAACAATCGAAGAGTTCCGTGCCGCAAAAGCACTTCTCCTTGAAGAGAAAGCAAACCTCCAAGCTGAAGGTGTTACTGTATCAGAAGACATCGAAGTCGGTATGATGGTCGAGATCCCAGCAACAGCGGTCATGGCTCGTCAGTTTGCAAAAGAAGTCGACTTCTTCTCTGTCGGAACGAACGATTTGATTCAATACACGATGGCGGCAGACCGGATGAACGAAAAAGTATCATACCTGTACCAGCCGTTCAACCCAGCCATCTTGAACCTCTTGAACAACGTCATCACAGAAGCACACAAAGCAGGCAAATGGGTCGGCATGTGTGGTGAGATGGCAGGAGAAGAATTGGCACTTCCAATCCTTCTCGGTCTTGGTCTCGATGAGTTCTCGATGTCAGCATCATCTGTCCTTCGCGCACGTAGCTTGATGACACGCCTCAACAAGTCAGAATGTGAAGCAATCGTCGAGCAAGTGCTTGATATGGATACAGCAGAAGAAGTCGTCGACTTCCTCAGCACGACATTCGATATCAAAAAGTAATTTCTGTTAGACGAATCTGGAGTAATCCAGGTTCGTCTTTTTTTGTGCCGATTAACAAAAAAACAACGCCCCCTCTTAATAAGAAAGAAGACGTTGTTGAAACGTGATTATTGAGCTTGTTTTTTCTTCGCTGGAGTCGCTTGTTCCGATAAAATCGGACGTTCGTTCCCCATCAAGAAGATAAAGATGACACCGAGTACTGCTGGAATCAAGGCCCAGAAATAGACGGTAGAGATGGATTCTGCAAGCGACGTCTTGATTGCTGTCGCGACTTCTGGTGGCATCTTCGCAAAGGCAGCTGCCGTCGGGAACTGCCCACCTGACGGCGCTCCACCTTGCGGCAATCGATCCGCTACAGCCGATGTGAACGTCCGTGATTGAATGATTCCGAGGACCGTGACACCAAGCGTCATCCCGATCGTCCGGAATGTCGATCCCATCGACGTCGCAGCACCACGACGTTGCATCTCGATCCCATTGATGCTTGCTAGGTTCAACAACGAGAAGCTAAATCCAACACCGAACCCAAGAATGATCATATAGATTGTTACTGCTGTACGCGATGTCTCAAGCGTCATTGTACTGAGGAGATACACACCGAGTAGGAAAAAGACAGCCGAGACGATCATGACATTTCGGAAACCAAACTTATTCGGCAACTGGCCACCGAGCTGCGCCGAGATGACTGAGGCAATTAACATCGGCATAAGGATCAGACCGGAGTTCGTCGCACTGCCACCAAAGACACCTTGAACGAAGATTGGAATGAACACACTCGCCGAGATGAAGACGAATCCATAAAAGAACGCAACGCCTTGTGTTGCCGCAAATAAACGACGACGGAACAGACTGAATGTAATGACTGGATCCGCGGCACGTCGTTCAGCGAATGCGAAGGCAACGAACGCGACGAGTGCTGCTCCGAACAGACCAAGAATTTGTGGTGAAGACCATGCATACTCTTTCCCACCCATTTCAAGCGCGAGTAAGAATAAAACCAATCCTGCAACAAGCGTGAAGGCACCGACGTAGTCGATTTTCTGTGTCCGGTGCACCGGTGATTCCTGATAGAAGACTGTCACGAGACCAAGGGCAATCAATCCGAGTGGGATGTTGATATAAAATACCCAGCGCCAGTCGAGGGAATCCGTCAATACGGCACCAAGCAACGGTCCGAAAATACTCGAGATCCCGAAGACCGCTCCGAACAATCCACTGACTTTCCCACGTTTCTCCGGTGGGAAGATATCAAAGATAATCGTAAAGGCGATCGGCATCAACGCACCGCCACCAAGCCCTTGTAAGGCACGATACGCAGACAATTCAATGATTGAGTCTGCCATTCCACACAAGATACTCCCTATCATGAAGATAAGCATCCCAAAGAGGAAGAAGCGTTTTCTTCCATACATGTCACTCAATTTACCGAAGATCGGCATCCCGGCAACGGTTGCGATCATGTAAGCCGACGTGACCCAAGCGTACTGATCAAACCCATTCAGTTCACTGACGATCGTCGGCATCGCCGTCGCAACGATCGTGTTATCCATTGCTGCGACTAAAATCCCAATCAATAGTCCAATGACGACAGGTGTCGTATTCGTTTTTGTTGTAGTCGAAGACATCGACACACCTCATTTCTAAAAAATTAGCTAACTCTTATAATAGCTAGCTCATTGTATCATCATATGTGCAAAATCTCACTATCAAATGTGTTCTACAATATTTTCACACAAAAAAAGACGGACCGTTCGTGACGATCCGTCGCTTTTCTTCCTTTACTCTACACGATACGAAATCGCTTCTCCGGCTTCGACCGTCTGTCCGACATCGACGTCGACTTTTCGATCGCCACTGTTCGTGACGATGATCGGTGTCAGTAACGATGGCACGAGTGGTCGTACTTGCTCGAGATCGACATTGAGAAGTGGTGTCCCCGGTTTGACACGATCTCCAGCTTTCGCTAACGCCTCAAACCCTTTTCCTTCAAGTGACACCGTATCAATACCGATGTGAATCAAGATCTCATCTCCGTTATCCGCAAGAATACCGATCGCGTGTTTCGTCGGGAAGAAGGTTGTAATCTCACCAGAGACGGGAGAGACGACATATCCTTCCGTCGGTTCGATCGCATATCCGTCACCCATCATACGACCGGAGAATACTTGATCCGGTACATCATCCAGAGAACGAATGATACCGCTCAGTGGTGCGACGTATCCATCTTCAGGCACATAAGCACCACCACGATCTCCAGCGAGTGGTCCCGTATCGGTTGTACCCGATCGAGAAGTGCGCGCTTCGTCTCCCGTTGGAACTTGTGGGATCGGATCGGCTTCTGGTGTCTCTTTCGGTTTATAATTTGGATCTTTCATGATATCTGCCATTTCTGACTTGATCCCATCGGATTTCGGTCCAAAGATGGCTTGGACGTTATCTCCGACTTCAAGAACACCAGCAGCACCTAGTTCTTTCAAGCGATCCTTGTTGACGCCTGATTTATCATTGACCGTAATCCGCAGACGCGTGATACAAGCATCTAAATGTTTAATGTTTGATGGACCACCGAATGCTTGTAGAATTTCATACGGTAGATCGCCTGCTTGTGCCGTTGAGGTAGCGGCACCTTCTTTAATCGCTTCGCGTCCTGGAATCTTCAGATCGAATTTCGTGATGACGAAGCGGAATCCGAAGTAATAGATGACGGCGAAGACAAGACCGACTGGAATGACGAGCCACCACGAGGTTCGGTTCGGTAGAATCCCGAACAACGTGTAGTCAATCAATCCACCGGAGAACGTCATCCCAATCTTAACGTTTAGCAAGTCCATAATCATGAACGATAGACCTGCGAAAACAGCGTGCACAGCGAACAAAAGCGGTGCAACGAATACGAATGAGAACTCGACTGGCTCCGTGATCCCAGTTAGGAAAGACGTCAATGCTGCTGAAAAATAAAGACCTTCAACAGCTTTTCGACGATCTTTTGCGACAGTATGGTACATTGCAAGACAGGCTGCCGGCAAACCGAACATCATGAATGGATATTTCCCAGTCATATATGTCCCTGCCGTAAATGGTACACCGTCCTTCAACTGTGCGAAGAAGATCCGCTGATCCCCGTTAATGATCGTTCCGGCTTTATCCGTATATTCCCCGAACTGGAACCAGAAACTTGAGTACCAGATATGGTGAAGACCAAACGGAATCAATGAACGTTCGACGAGTCCAAAGATAAAGGCAGACAACGGTTCGTTCGCTTCGATGATCGTTTTCGAGAACGTATTGATACCTGTTCCAATCGGTGGCCAAATGTACGATAAGGCAAACCCGGCGACAAGACTAAATAAGGCAGTTGCAATCGGAACAAAACGTTTCCCTGCGAAGAATCCGAGGAAATCAGGCAGTTTGATTTTAAAGAATTTATTATAACTGTACGCTGCTATCAAACCGGCAATGATCCCTCCGAATACCCCCATTTGCAAGGTCGGTATCCCGAGGACCGTCGCATACGACAAATCACTCGCTTTCTGTGCTTCCGTGATTTTTTCTGGTGTAATCTGTAAGAAAGAACTGATGACCTTGTTCATGATCAAGAAACCGACGATCGCTGCTAGACCGGCGACCCCTTCCCCATTCGCAAGACCAATCGCGACCCCGACAGCAAACAGTAACCCGAGGTTCGCAAAGATGATATCACCCGCATCCTGCATGACCCGCCAGATGACGACTAGCGAATCGTTCTCGAGAAACGGTAAATATTGCGTCAAGTTCGGGTTTTGAAACGCTGTCCCGAACGCGAGCAATAGCCCCGCTGCCGGCAAAATCGCTACCGGTAACATCAAGGCCTTACCGATCCGCTGTAAGACACCAAACACGTTTTTCCACATGCGCATATTCCCTCCTTTTTTAAACAAACTACTTAATTCATACCCTAAAATATTCTATCGCAAAACGATTCTAAAAGATTTTTCCAAAAAAAATGAGCCCTTCCGCAGAAGGACTCACTCTAAAAACTTTAGACTGTTTTTTCTTGTTTACGTGACGTGATGACAGCTTGGATTTCAGACTTGATGTTGTCTGATTTCGGTCCGTAGATCGCTTGAACGTTGTTACCAACTTCAAGGACACCAGCAGCACCTAATTTTTTCAACTCATCTTTGTTGACTTTCGATTTGTCGAGAACTTCGACACGAAGACGTGTGATACATGCATCCAAGTGTTTGATGTTCGACTCTGAACCGAGTGCATCAAGGATACCTTCAGCGAGTTCAGAACCTTGAGCAGATGAAGTCTCTTGAGCTGCATCTTCACGACCTGGAGTTTTCAGGTTGAACTTGCGGATTGCGAAACGGAATCCAGCATAGTAGATGACAGAAAGTGCAAGACCGACGACGATGACGAGCCACCACTGTGTGCGCCCTGGAAGAACACCGAACAGAAGGAAGTCGATCAAACCACCAGAGAATGTCATACCGATCTTAACGTTCAACAATTGCATCGTCATGAACGAGAGACCTGCGAAGACAGCGTGAACTGCGAACAAGATTGGAGCTACGAACAAGAATGCGAATTCGATTGGCTCTGTGATACCTGTCAAGAATGCTGTAAGTGCTGCTGATCCAAGAAGACCACCAACGACTGCACGACGCTCAGGGCGAGCTTCGTGGTACATTGCGAGTGCTGCTGCTGGAAGACCGAACATCATGAACGGGAATTTACCAGTCATGAACGTACCAGCTGTTAATGTTGCGTTGTCTTTCAATTGTGCGAAGAAGATTGCTTGGTCACCATGAACGACTGTTCCTGCTGCATTCTTGTACGAACCGAATTCGAACCAGAATGGTGCATAGAAGATATGGTGAAGACCGAATGGAATCAACGAACGCTCGATGAGACCGAAGACGAATGCTGCGAGTGTTGGGTTTTTCTCCATCATGAAGTGCGAGAACGAGTTCAAGCCATCTTGCGCAAACGGCCAGACGAATACGAGAACAAGACCTGCAACCAATGAAACAACTGCTGTGACGATTGGAACGAAACGTTTACCAGCAAAGAATCCAAGGAACTGTGGCAATTCGAGATTATGGTACTTCCCGTACGCCCAAGCTGCGATCAAACCGATGATGATACCACCGAATACCCCAGTTTGAAGTGTTGGGATACCGAGTACGTTTGCATATCCTTGACCGTTAGCAACCATTTCTGGTGTAACGCCGAGCCAAACGCTCATTGTTTTGTTCATGATCAAGAATCCGACGATTGCCGCAAGTCCGGCTGCGCCGTCCCCTGCAAGACCAATCGCGACACCGACCGCGAATAAGAGTGCTAAGTTACCGAAGATGATATCCCCAGCTGCTTCCATCAATTTTGCAACCTTGATGATTGCATCATTTTTCAAGAACTCGAGTTTTGACGTCAAGTTCGGATTTTGCATCGCGTTACCGAATCCGAGTAGGATACCGGCAGCTGGCAAAATCGCTACAGGAAGCATCAACGCTTTACCGACACGTTGAAGAACAGCAAAAATCTGTTTGAACATGTGTGTTTCCTCCTTTTCCTGTTAAGAGCGAAGTATGATGAATAATGCCAATGATTGAGACGAAAAAAGTCAGACATCTGACCGTTTTTTACAGAAAAAAATCAGGCACGAGCGGATTGTAGACAATAGACTTATCCCGTTGCATAACGGAAATAAAGCTTCTTGCCCGACATCCCACTCATGCCTGATCGTATCAGTAACACGTAGTCCGTGCGGTCATTTACCTGAATCGTACTGCACTAAGCGTTGCAGATGCATCGTAAGATACGTCGCCTCACCGCGCGGTACCGCTTTCTTCAACTGACGTTCCATGATGGACATCAGCTCCCAAGCAGTATCATAGCATAGCGGATATTCTTCACGCAATAGCTTTTCTACTTTTTCTGGAGCCTCTAGATACTCCCCATTGGAAACCCTTTCAATCGCTGAACGAAGGTGCCGAATCAGACGCTTGTAATCAAGCGATTTTCGGTCGATTTTAATTTCCAGTCGCTGTTCGATATGACTAGCAATTAAACCGACGAGCTGATGATGGCGGTTGACTTCAAGTACGTCTTTGAAGTTCGTCGCCGAATGAATATGAAGTGCGATGAATCCTGTCTCGGCTGGGGGCAGGTAAAAATTCATTTCGGCACTGATGAACTCGACGATTTCTTCTGCAAGAGCATACTCTTCCGGATACAAGGCTTCCGTTTCGGCAAGAAACGGATTCGTGACTTCCATTCCTTGTTCTAGTCGCTTGAACGTAAACGTCAAGTGATCCGTCAATCCGATATGGATATGTTCGTCGACCTTTTTTCCGAAGCGTGTCTCGATCATCGAAACGATTTCATTCATCAACGCAATGAAGTTTTCATCCAGGTGACCGACGAGCGCCTTATATTGATCCTGTTCTTCTTTATCCTTCAACGTGTAGACTTTTTCCAACTTATCGAGATCTGTCAGTTGATCGCCTGGCTTCCGACCGAAGCCAATCCCTTTCGCGAGGATAATGACTTCCTGATTCGCACCAGTCGAACAAATGACGACATTATTATTCAATACCTTGATAACGTGGTACATTTGTTTATCCATTCGCTCTCAACCCAATCTGCTCTTACACATTTATTTAAAGACATTGTTTTTATTATAACGGTTTTTCAGGCACGAAAAAAGCCTACTTACTCAAGTAGACTTTAAAACATTTGGTAACCGCTCTTACGTAAGAATCGAATCGATAGACCGGCGATGATGATTCCAGCAAAACCAGCTGCGAACATCGTGATATCCGCTGCCTGTAGACCAGCAATCCGGTCCCCGAGATTCGGAATCGCTTCACGAGCGTTCGTGAAGTATTCGAGTGTCGATTGATTGTCGATCATCATGATGAGGATGATCGGATAGAGTACGAGCATCACCCATGTACTCCGCAACAACATGTTTAAAATGAATCCGATACTAAAGAACATGACGAGATAAAGCACACTCCCGATCACGGCTTGAATGATATGCATACTGTTCCCCCTTTGAATCTCTTCTAGTATAACCGACAAAAAAGGCAAATGCACGAGTGTACATTTGCCTAAAACGTGAACTTAGAACTTCCCTTTTTTGATCGCAAGACCAAGCTTTTTCAGTTCGAAGAAGTGCTTGTTGTCGATGACTTTTTTCATGAACGATGCATTACGACCGTAAATCTTCTTACCAAAGACCATGCCGATGCCGTCTTTGTGACCAAGCGAAGCGACCGTTCCTTTGTTCTCGTACGTGAACGTCGATGTTTGACGACCCGCGATGAGTGCTGCGATGTTCTCAGCGACTTTGTGTGCTTGTTGTGTCGCGATTTGTGCAGTCGGTGGGTACGGACGGTTCGAACTTGGATCCATGACTGCTGAACAGTCACCGATCATGAAGACATTGTCGTGTCCTGGAACACGGAGATCTTCTTCGACGACGACACGGTTACGCATCGCTTCGAAACCAGATGCTGCAACGACAGGGTTACCGCTGACGCCACCAGTCCAGATGATCGTGTTCGCTTCGATCGTCTCAGTCGTGTCGCCTTGAAGCGGACCGAATGTGACGCTTCCTGGTCCACATTCCTTGATGCCGTTACCGAGTTTGAACTCGACGCCTTGGCGCTCAAGCCATTTGTGTGCGTAGTTGACGAGATCAGCATCGAATCCTGGAAGGACTGTTGGCGCTGCCTCGATGTTAACGACACGAACGAGTTCGCGTGGGATATCATATTGTTTGCACAGTTCTGGAATACGGTTGACGAGCTCACCCATGAACTCGATTCCTGTGAATCCAGCACCACCGACGACGATCGTCAAGAGTGAACGATCTTGTGATCCTGTTGTTTTGTACTGTGCGAATGAGTAATCGATATGTTCCTTGATTTTACGGACGCTGTTCAACGAGCTGATCGTTAATGCGTGTTCCTTCAATCCTTTGATACCGAATGTTTCAGGAACGCCACCGAGAGCAACGACGACGTAATCGTAAGGAACTGTTCCGCCATCTTGTAAAAGAACTGTTTTAGCAGCCGTGTCGACTTTCTCAACGATACCTTTGACAAGTTTGACGCGTGACGGGTTGATGACATCATTGATGTAGATGCGCGCTTGCTCCGCAGACATCGTACCTGCAGCTGGTTCATGCAACCAAGTTGTTTGGTAATGATAGTCGTGTTTATTAATCAACGTGATGTTCGCTTGATCGACGCCGAGTTTCTTTTGAAGGTTGACTGCTGTGATCAATCCACCGTAGCCCGCTCCAAGAATAACAATGTTAGGTGTGTTCATGTTCTGATACTCCTTACGAATCGTAGTTTTGTTGTGATTTTCTTCACATTCAATTACAGACGAATGTTCAAAAACTTTGTTCAAATAATGTTCACATGTCTATAAGCTTATTGAAACACTTTTTAAGAATGATTGCAAAAGAAAAATGTAATTTCCCTTAAAAAAATGTGAGATGTTCCGTACTTGCACCCGAACCCCCTACTTCCTATATAATAGACCTATCCAATGCTAGGAGGGAATCAGATGCACCAACCATATGATGTCACGATCATCGGCGGCGGTCCAGTCGGACTGTTCACCGCGTTTTATTCAGGGATGCGCCAGATGAAGACGAAGGTCATCGAGAGTCTACCTCAATTAGGTGGTCAACTCGCTACGCTTTATCCTGAAAAATATATATACGATATTGCCGGTTTTCCGAAAGTAAAAGCTCAGGAACTGGTCGATCGGTTGCTTGAACAAGCGAACGAATTCGATCCGACCTATGTACTCGGTGAGACCGTCATCGCTTATGAACGGATGGATGATGGGATCATCCGCCTCGTCACGAACAAAGGCGAGCATTATACAAAGACCGTCATCTTGACGGCAGGAAACGGCTCGTTCGCGGCACGTCCACTCGGCGTCGCTGACGCAGAACGCTTCGAAGAAACGAACTTACACTATTTCGTCAACGACATGGAACGTTTCAAGGATCGCCAAGTCGTCCTGCTTGGTGGCGGTGACTCAGCAGTTGACTGGTCATTGATGCTTGAGCCGATCGCAAAATCCGTCACGCTCGTCCACCGTCGTGATAAGTTCCGTGCCCATGAACATTCGGTCGAATTGTTACACGATTCGTCCGTCAACGTCATGACGCCGTATACACTTGAATCAGTTACAGGTGAGACGCACATCGAGACGCTGACGTTCAAACATGCTGAAAGTGGTGAAGTCGTCGTCGTCGCTGCGGACGATGTCGTCTGTAACTTCGGCTTCGTCTCGTCACTCGGACCGCTCAAAGAATGGGAAGTCGAATTCGAACGCAATTCGATTCGTGTCAATTCGAAGATGGAGACTGCGATTCCGGGCGTCTTCGCTTGTGGTGATATCGCGACTTACGAAGGACGCGTCAAATTGATCGCAACGGGCTTCGGTGAAGCACCAATCGCCGTTAACCAAGCGAAACTTCTTGTTGATCCATCTGCTCGTCACCCGCAACACTCGACGAGTCTGTTCGAAAAAGTAACGAATCATTCTTGAGATAACTGAATGCTGAAAACAAATAAGAGGTCGAATTCCGGATGACATACCGGAGTCCGACCTCTTATTTTGATGGCATCACATATAGGACGTGACCACACATCTTCGACTCCTACAGGAAAAGGAAGCACGATGTGTGCTTCCGTCAGAGATAGGTAAGACCCGACAGATCACATGGAATGGGAACTGGCGCGGCTTACATCCCGCCTGAGGAAAGCGAAGATGTTGAAAACGTCCGATTTCATATAGATGATCTTTTAACCGGTATCCGGTAAACCCGTTGCACGAGTTCCACTCCACCTCGCTCAATCATCGATTCTTTGAAGACCTGACCACCGAATCGTTCGTAAAACTGGCACGCCGGATTATCTCGCAAGACAGAAACCTGCATTGCCTCATATTCCGCTAAGTCCTCAGCGATGCGTTGAAACAACGCTTTTCCGAGTCCTTGTCCTTGCGACGCTTGCAAGACATAAATCGCATACAACTCCCCTTCACGCGCATCCCTTCGATTTGGTCCACCTTGCGCAAAGCCAACGACTCCTTCTCCTGACACGGCAACATACACGCGCTGATCGATTAACGCCTGCTCCCATTGTTTCGTCCGTTTCGCGTAAGACAACTGTGCTAAATAAGAATCAGGGATGATCCCTTGATAGGTCTCCCGCCAGACATCGATATGAACGCGCGCAATGGTCGACGCATCTTCAAGACGTGCTTCACGAATTCTCATAATGGGATGATGAAGCGACGTGTCTCGCGTCCATTATGAACAGTCGGCTCAATTTCTCGTCCGCCGTTCGCTAAGATGACACGACGTGATGCTACATTATCAACGCCACACGTCAACAGCACTTGATCGAGTCCACGTTGCCGTGCTTCTTCTAGCGCTAAACGGAGCCCGGTCGTCGCATACCCTCTCTGACGCTCGGATGGTCGGATGCCGTATCCGATGTGTCCGCCGTACAACTTTAAGTTCTCCGTCAAGTCATGCCGGAAGTTCAGCGCACCGACGATTCGTTGCCCGTCGACCATCCAGTACGTCGAATGGGTGACAAGACCCGGTCTGACTGTTGTCTCCATTTCCTTCAGTTCCGCAAAATAAGCGCCCAGTGGTTCATATGTGTCTCCGACTGCTTCCGGCACGATCGTTTCGCCCGACTCTCGCCAGTCTTCTAAAAAGGCGCGGTATTCTGTCTCCCATGCGAGGGTTGGTTTCATCAACTGCATCATTGGTGATTGCGCACCTCCTCTTCAATCAAGCGATCGAGCCAGTCATCGATGTGCTGGAACAGATAGCCCGCTTGTTTTGCGGCTGTCGTATCCATATAAAAATCACGTTCCGGCGCAAGAGGCGATTCATCCTCTCCTTTTGCGACGAGTTGGCTCGTCGTTCCCGCAACGCGGTCGATTTTATCCATAAGGTCTTGAATCGATAAGACACCGTCACTCGCAGCGTTGATCGGTCCTGTCAGTTCCGAACGACCGCACCACTCAAGAAAGGCAGCGGCTTCATAACTGGAGATATAGCCCATCTTCGCATAACTGTTTTCAGCAACGATCGGGCGTCCGTCAAGCGCCCGTTTAATATGGAAAACGAGCCGTTCCGTATAATCATCTGGTCCGAGAACGACTGGGAAGCGGACGGCAACGACCGGGAACGTCGCCCGTTGGAAGAAATAACTCTCCGCTTGGCGTTTCCCTTCGCCATAGCCATGTTCCTTCTCAAGCTCATATTTCCCGGGAAACGGATTATAGGAACGCTCCGTGATGTTCGAACCGCCGTCTTCATAGACAGACATCGTCGACGTCAACACGTAGCGTCCGACTTTCCCTTCAAACGCGTCAATCGCAAGTTTGGCTTGATACGGCGTGAAGCAGATGTTGTCATAGATGACATCCCAGTGCTGCTGGCTTAAGTCCTTCATCGTACTACTTGACGTCCGGTCTCCTTTGAAAAATGTCAAGCCCTTCGCGACTGGTGGCGTATGCTCGCCGCGTGTGACGATTGTCACGTCATCCCCCGAATCGGCTAAGCGAATTGCAAGCCGGCGTCCGAAATAGCGCGTTCCCCCGAAGATCAATACTTTTCTCATCCTGAAGCCCTCCCTGTTCGTAGTAGCATTCACTCTCTTAATATTTCGAGTCAACGGAACAGGTCTCCTGTATGCGGACAATAAAAAAATCGTGGACGATGTCCACGATTGGATTCATTAACAGCCACCCGGTGTCCCGGCATTCGTTGCCGTCCGGAATGAAGTCCCGCAACCGCATGTTGCGATGGCATTCGGATTCGTGATCGTGAATCCGCCGCCGAGCATCGACTGTTTATAATCGATTTCCAGTCCTTTGACGACCGGATAATCTTTTTCGTCCACGATGACGGTCACGCCGTGCTGTTCAAAAACGAGATCCGTTTCTTTCTGTTGATCGAATCCCATTCCGTACGACAGACCACTACATCCACCACCTTGGACGAGCATCCGAAGATTTCGTTCATCTGCTGGTGCCTGCGCCATCATGTCCTGGACTTGTAGCGCTGCTGCCTCCGTTAAATGGATCATGTCATCACCTTCCTTTTCTTTAGTATACGCAACTTCTGAGCGAATCGAAACCTAGTTGCTTGAAACTATCTTGAATTCGTTGTATAAATGGTATGTACAATAAAATAATCGTTCCATCTTCAGGGCAGGGTGAAATTCCCGACCGGCGGTAAACAACTCTTTTTAAGTTGAAGCCCGCGAGCGAATAGGGCGCTATTTGCTGATTCTGTGTAATTCAGGAGCCGACAGTACAGTCTGGATGGGAGAAGATGGCGGCATGAGTTTGAATTTGATCGATTTTGCAATAATCGATTAGGTTTATTTAATGCGGACTTCTCCCCTGTTGATCTCATCAATAGGGGTTTCTTTATGGTCGCAGTCATGCCAATACTTCATCGAGAGGAACGAGCAAAAGGAGACAATACTCGTATGAAACGCACACAAAAAATGGTCACTCTGTCAATGTTAGGTTCAATCTCGTTTGTTCTTATGCTTATCAATTTTCCACTACCGTTCTTACCAAACTATCTGAAGATTGACTTCAGTGATGTTCCTGCTCTTGTCGCAGCGATCATGTTCTCACCGGTCGCAGGTGTCATCGTCGAAGCATTGAAGAACGTGTTATACTACATCTTCCGCGGAAGTGGTGTTCCGGTCGGAGAATTCGCGAACTTTGCTGCAGGCGTCGCATTCGTACTACCTGTCAGCTGGTTCTACCACAAAAAGAAATCAACACAAGGTCTCGCAACTGGTCTCGTCGCTGGTACGATCACGATGGCACTCGGTCTTGCGATCCTCAACTATATCTTGATCCTTCCAGCGTATGCATGGTTCCTCGGTATGGATTACATGGCGGATCCAGCTGTCAAATGGACAGCGATCACAGCCGGTATCTTACCGTTTAACGTCATCAAGGCCTTGTTCATCTCGGCACTCTTCATTCCATTGTTCTTGAAACTACGCCCATGGATGATGCGCCGTCAACAATCTGCCTGATCCGAAAAGCTGCGCCCGCTGACGGACACGAATCCCCTCGTTCAGACGAACGAGGGGATTTTTTGGCTGTCCGTGCTCACAGCTCATTCTCTTCGATTTTCAGGTAAATCTTTTCAAGCAACTCTTCCGGCGTTTCACCTACGACGGTCTCACCATCTACGAGACAAAAATGGTCAAGCGAACAAATCCCGCAATAACCAAGGCAACCGTATTCGACGACGTCAACATTCGGGTCACGTTCAAGTTGCTCCATGACGACCTGTGTACCAGCCGCTAAGTTACTAATACAAAATTCAATAATCGGATTCACTTTTTTTCCTCCTTCAAGCAGGAAACGACCTGCCTCATGTCGTATTATACAAGGTCAGACTGATTTAGGGGAACTAAGGGGGATTTTACGTTATGAAGCAATTGGTCGTACTCGGCGGAGGTTATGGTGGAATGCGGATTTGTGAGCGATTCAAGGACGAGGAAGTTGCCGTCACGCTCGTCGACCGTCTACCGTACCACGCACTCAAAACGGAATACTACGCACTCGCAGCAGGTACATTATCAGATCGGGATGTCCGGATTGAATTTCCGGAGGGGAAACATCTTACCTATAAATATGGACATGTCATCAAAATCTCACCAGAGACGAATACAGTCCATCTGCAGGACGGATCAGAATTATTCTATGATGACTTAATCATCGCCCTCGGTTGCGAGGATAAATACCACAACATTCCGGGTGCTCAAGAATTTACATACAGCATCCAGACACTAGAAGAATCACGGAAGACACAACAAGCGATTTATGGTCTGTCACCGGGATCCGTTGTCTCGATCGTCGGTGCTGGTCTATCTGGTGTCGAACTCGCCAGTGAACTACATGAGAGCCGGAAGGATTTGACGATTCGTCTATTCGACCGCGGTCCATCCGTCTTGTCGTTCTTATCCGATAAAGTCTCGTCTTACGTTCAGGAATGGTTCGAGGAACATGACGTTGAAGTCATCAACAACTCGAATGTCACGCTCGTCACAGCGGACGATGTGCGAAACGGCGACGATACGTATCCATCCGACTTAACGATTTGGACAGCTGGTACGCAGCCGGTCAAAGTTGTACGCAATCTCGGCTTTGCTGCGGATAGTGGCGGTCGGATCAAATTGACGGAACATCATCACGTACCGGAATACGATAACGTCTTCGTCATCGGTGATTGTGCAAGTCTACCATATGCACCAAGTGGTCAACTCGCAGAACATCAGGCAGAACAAGTCGTCGATGTCTTACAAGCCAAGTGGCAAGGAAAGAAATTACCGAAGCTGCCAGAAATTAAACTGCGCGGGATGCTCGGTTCACTCGGAAAATCAGACGGTTTCGGAATCGTCATGGGCAAGCAAGCACTGACGGGGAAAGTCCCACGTCTCTTGAAGTCCGGTGTCTTATGGAAACACAAAAAGATTAAATGAGCAAAAGAGGTGTCCCAAGCTTTGGGATACCTCTTTTTCGTTCATCCCGCCTGATTCAGCTTCGCATCGATTGCCGCTGTGATCGTCTTGAGTTTGACGTACCCCTCATCAATCATCTCATCATCGAGCACGATCAGTGGATAAAAATAGACATCCTCTTTCAGCGCTTCCGTCCATTGATCTGATGTTGCTGTCTCGAAATCAACATAGCGAAGCGTCATCGCTTGCTCATATTTCCGCCCGAGGACGGCTTGTAGCCAACTGAATGTCTCTTCCGAGCTAGGTGCCCCGACACAACTCGGACAGGTGACCGCTGTTCCGTAAACCGTGATTTCCATCTTGAAGTCCCCCCTTTTCAATTCACTCCTCTTTAGTATACAAGTTTTCCAGATTGAGAACATTTTTCAACCCTGTTACAATGAAACTATACGAAAGGATGTGTTTACGCATGGAAATGTTTGATCAAGTGAATGAAGTTCTTGAAAAATTGCGTCCGTTCCTTCTTCGTGATGGAGGAGACGTTGAACTCGTAGATGTAGAAGACGGAATCGTAAAACTCCGTTTGATGGGAGCTTGTGGTAGCTGCCCAAGTTCAACGATCACATTGAAGGCCGGTATCGAACGTGCCCTTCTTGAAGAAGTCGCTGGCGTCGTCGAAGTCGAACAAGTCTTCTAATACATGAAATCCCGAACGAATTCTCGTTCGGGATTTTTTGATTCATAGAATCCATTCAGCTAACGTATCAACCATGTATGTCGGTTGACGATCCTGCCCTTGAATGAAGACGGGTGTATGGACGCCAGAATTGACGTGCATCGTCCGGATACCTCCATTGATCCCGAAAAGAATGTCCGTATGGTAGTTGTCTCCGACCATGATGACGTCTTCTTTTGACAGACCAATCATTTCTGTCGCGATATCGACCATGACTGGTTCTGGTTTACCGATGAAGAACGGTTCCTTCTCCGTCGTCACGCGCAGGACGGACGTCAAAGCACCATTACCTGGCAGGAAACCACGTTCGGTCGGAATCGCGATATCACCGTTCGTTGAAATAAACCGGGCACCGGCACGAATCGCAAGTGCACCAACAGCGAGTTTTTCGTACGTGATTTGACGATCGAGACCGATGACGACGTAATCTGCCGCTTCGGTTGCGACGACGTCTAACCCTTCTCGTTCAAGCGCGTCGATCAGTCCTGTTTCTCCGATCGCATAGACGCGCGCTTTTGGTGACAGGTCAGCAATATAACGACCAGTCGCCATCGCACTCGTCAAAACGTGTTTCGCATCGGAATGAACACCCATCCCGCATAGTTTCTCTGCCACAGCTTCTGCCGTCATCGACGCGTTATTCGTCACGAACAAGTACGGAATGCCCTCTGCTTGCAGACGATTGACGAAATCGACCGCTTCTTTTACCGGTTCCGTTCCGTTATACATCGTTCCATCTAAATCAAATAAATAGCCTTTTGCCTTCATCCTGACTCACTCCTCGTTTGGTAAAAATGCAGACACCGGTCCGAGTTCTGTCTCGATATACCGGCGAATCGCTTCCGGGAAACGACGTAGTTCTGCTTCCTCTGTCTCAAGTACCGCCCGAATCTCCGCCATACTCGACTGTGTGAATGACCGGACGATCAACGTACGTAACGCAACGAGCTTCTTCAGACTCGTCGCGAGCGGTCCATCGATGACCTTCTCATCTTCTAAAATGAGAATGATATCTTCATAACTTCCCGGATCCCGCATGATGAATCCATCAATCATACTGTTTCCGATGTCGATGACACTTTCGATGACTAAAAAACCGATCCGTTCCATAGCCAGTGCCGTCGTCACCGGATCCCCCGTAACTTCCTTACTTTGTCGAAGTGCCGTCTCATAACAGACGACCGTCTCTTCGATTTTTTGACGATTGACGAAATACATCTTCATTCCCCCTCACATCCTCCATTTTATCGTTATCCGGCAATCCTGAAAAGCAGAAAGGTCATTTGCATCACATTCCCAAATGTGTTATCCTCAATTTAGATTTTTGCTGAAAATAGTATGTCACATTGGCGACGTGGAGGTTATATACATGGAACGGGAACTCGCACTGGAAATCGTACGCGCTACGGAAGCAGCAGCACTAGCTTCTGCTCAATGGATTGGTCGCGGTAAGAAAAATGAAGCGGATGACGCAGCAACGACTGCGATGCGCGAAGTCTTGAACACGGTCAACATGAACGGAACGGTCGTCATCGGTGAAGGTGAACTTGACGAAGCACCAATGCTCTTCATCGGTGAACGTGTCGGAACAGCGAATGGTCCAATCGTTGATATCGCCGTCGATCCGCTCGAAGGTACGAACATCGTTGCCAAAGGTCTCGGTAATGCGATGGTCGTCATCGCCGTCGCCGATCAAGGTGCCCTGCTCCACGCACCTGATATGTATATGGATAAATTAACAGTCGGACCGAACTTGAAAGGGCACGTCTCACTCGACGATCCACTTGAAGTCATCATCGAAAAAGCAGCTCAATACAACAATAAACGGATTGAGGACGTCACGGTCATCATGCAGGATCGCCCGCGTCACGATCACTTCCGCGAAGCTACGATGCGGATGGGCGCACGCGTCCGTCTGTTTGAAGACGGCGATGTCTCAGCTGGAATCGCACCACTTTCTCCTGCGACAGGAATCGATATCTTCATCGGAACAGGTGGTGCTCCTGAAGGTGTCATCACGGCTGCTGCCGTTAAAGCGATGGGCGGCGACATGCAGGCACGTTTACATCCGATGAATGAAGAAGAAACTGCTCGTGTCATCCGGATGGGACTTGAAGATCCGCTTCAACTCTTGACGCTTGATGACCTGATTAAAAGCGACGACTGTATCTTTGCCGCGACTGGCGTCACGACGGGCGAAATGCTCGATGGCGTTAAGTTCTTGACGGATGATATCGTTGAGACGACATCCCTCGTCATGCGTTCAAAGACACGGACAATCCGAAAAGTGATCGCTGAGCATAGCTTATCGCGTAAACCATACTTGCAAAAAGTCCCCCAAACCCTTTAATCTGAAACAGATGTTAGGGAAATGAGGGAAGCTGAATGATGGAAGAACGTGATTTTTTATATGATGATGTCGAACAAACGAAGACACGCTTCGTCAGTTGGATTGGAGAAGCCAGTCGGTTTGATCTCGCCATCACCCACTCGGAGCATTTTTACGGTAAGATTCTCGTCTTGAATCTCTTATCGAATCGCTATGCGATCATCGGTGCGGACGATTTTGATGAACCGGGCTACATCGCGACAGCGTTTGACGTCGAAGACGATGCGGCAACGGAACTCGAGATGTATCTGCGCGCTTATATCGGTCTATGAAAAAAGCCTTCGTCCGCGGACGAAGGCTTTTTCTTATAAGAGACGATCGTTTCGTTCATTTAGTGTGTTTGGTCCGCTGAAGACGTTCGTATTGTCTGACTCGTCATGGGCACGGCGTTCTGAATGCTGATCCGCTTCATCACCGACGAGTAATACGAATTGACCACTTTCGACCGCATGATTCGCACGATCGACGTCTTCCTTCGTCAAGCCACTTCCGTGGATGGCATCTCCATGAGAGACTGATTCATCTTTTTTGAAGATACTCTTGATTTCCTGCCATAGATTACGATGATCTTCCTGCGACAGACGCGTAGATGTCTGTTGGTTGTTTAGATCCGCTAGTTCCTCGATTTGTTCGAGATCGTATTTGTCGTGTGCTAAGACTTTTAAATCAGTCGAGACGACACCGGCAACACGGAGATCGTGCACGGCACTGACGACTTCTGGTACGGATGAGTAAATTCCAACGATTCGCATGGATGATTCCCCCTATAGGTGCATGATACTTATAGTAATAGCCGAATTCCGTCCACTAGAAACGCTTTTCTGTATGACAGTTTGATTACTCGCTTTCCGTCTTCTCTGGTGCAGGTGCGAACTTCCGTTTCAACTTCAACGTATTGGATGAAGAACCGTCGAAGCGAGGTGGTGCTTCTTCTCCTTCTACCAATCCGACCTTCTTGACGATGAAATAGGCACATCCGAAGTTACAGTATTCGTAGAGATAATCAGCAACATGCGAAATCTTCGTATCGAATGTCGCTTTCTCGTGTTGATCCTCATAGAAGCCACGTAGTCGTAATTGACCGTGCCCCCAGTCGCCCACGATATAATCATATTTTTCAAGGACATCGCTGAAACGACCGATGAAGGCTTCTTCATTAAAGCCTTCCCGTTTCTCTTCGACGACTTCATAACGTTCCCGATTGACTTGTATCATTATTCCCACCTCCTGCTGTTCTTATCATAGCATATTCCATTTCTCCTGACAGACGAAAAACCGTCCGAGTCAGCTGCTCGAACGGTCGTTGATCGTTAATCGATCGGAAGTGCTGTTTTATTCTTTTTCGCTGCGTTGACTTGCTCATCTGCATGATACGATGAACGAACGAGTGGACCTGCCTCACAGTGCGAGAACCCTTTGCTGAGCGCGATTTGCTTCAGTTCAGCGAATTCTTGCGGTGTATAGTACTTGATGACGTCGAGGTGCTTTTTCGTCGGTTGGAGATACTGACCGATCGTCATGATGTCGACGTTATTTGCGCGAAGATCATCCATCGTTTCAAGAATCTCTTCCCATGTCTCACCAAGACCAAGCATCAAGCTCGACTTCGTTGGAATTTCAGGTGCGAGTTCCTTCGAACGACGAAGGAATTCAAGCGTCCGGTCGTAAGTTGCTTTCGCACGAACGGTCGGCGTCAGACGGCGGACCGTCTCGATGTTGTGGTTCATGATGTCTGGTTGTGCATCAATCAGCGTTTTCAATGCCTCAAAGTTCCCACCCATATCTGAAGGTAGGACTTCGATTGATGTCTCTGGGTTCATCCGACGCACTTCACGGACGGTTTCAGCGTAAACGCCTGCTCCGAAATCATTCAGATCGTCGCGTGCGACCGCTGTGATGACCGCGTGCTTCAGGTTCATCAATCGAACGGATTCCGCGACGCGTTTTGGTTCTTCGAGATCGAGTTCGTTCGGACGTCCTGTCGTCACGGCGCAAAAACGGCACGCACGTGTGCAGATACTTCCGAGAATCATGAACGTCGCCGTTCGGCGTACCGCCCAACACTCGTGGATATTCGGACACTTTGCTTCCTCACAGACAGTATGTAGCTTTTTCTCGCGCATCATACTTTTTAATTCTGTGTAAGTTTCATTCGTATTCAGCTTGATTTTCAACCATTCCGGTTTACGTTGGATTTCTCCGCGTCCCATGGTTTCGCTTCCCCCTTCATCCCCAAAAAGTCAATTCATGTCTGCTTTAGTATAACAAACAATCAGGGTTTGCGAACATGCAATTCATTATATTCCGACTTCTCCGATAAGCGTTCAAACAACAAATCACGCAACAATTCAGGCATGAAATATTCTTTGGGCATCTCTTTGATGGCCGGGAATAATGGACCGAACGTAAACATATCCGGCAAGACGACAGAATAATCGCGTGTTAGCTCAAGCGGTTGATGATCCGCCAAACCAGCATAATGCATCCGTCCCATCAACTTTCCTCGGAATCCAAGACCACGAACCTTTAAGTGCTCGAACTGTTCTGTGTTGACTTCATCGAGGAATGTTTGTAATTCCATTCCTGTCATCGTGACTTTACAAGGATTGATCGGATGTGGACAGAGTCGATGTAAATCAAAGAGAGAGACGGGACCTGGTGGAAGCGACCCGAGCAGAATACCGGCTGGTACACAAGCGATATCTGCCTCACACCAGTCGCGCATCGTCTCGACGAGCAACTGTGAAAACGGCGACTCACTGAACCAATCATTGGCTAGACCCGCTGTCTCGCCAATCGGTTCCTTCATCTGTTGTTCCGCCAGATATTGTTCTCGATCGAGTAATTTCGCTGTTGCCTCATCCTCAACGTAATCGTGTAGGGAATGAAGTACTGCTTCTTTCTCACCCGTATCCGTATTCATATAAATCTCACCCGCATACTGACCGTGTTTTCCGGCTTGCGTGATTAAGACACCGTTCTTGACGACACCATCATCGAGGACATGATGCGTATGCGCACCGATGATTAAATCAAGTTCTGGAAAGCGCATCGCAAGTTCTTCATCCTGATAAAATCCGAGGTGACTTAAACAAATCAGGACGTCGACTTCCTGGCGCAAACGTTCGATCTCGCGCGCCGCGACGTCAAATGGTTCTTCGATCGTCCAACCGAGTAAACCGTATAGTTCGATATACGGTGCCGTCAGACCAAAAACACCGACTTTTCCCGTCGGTAACTCATGAATGACACCTTGCTTGGCGAATGGTGCTTCTAAATTCGAGACAAGGACTGGAAAGTCTGCTTCCGTATAGAGATTCGCTAACCAGTCATGCGGAAACGTGATGCCTTCATTGTTCCCGATCGTCACGGCAGTCGGCATCAACGCATTCAGTAGATGCGTATTGATTTTTCCTTTTGTTGCTTCCGTCGCTGGATCGACACGGTCAGCATGATCGCCGAGATCAAAGACGAGCGAATCATACGTCCGATGTTCCTTGACGAATGACATGTAGCGAGGCCACATGTCGAAGTGTGAGTGCAAATCATTATAGTGAATGATGTGTAACTTCATGCAGAAGCCCCCCTTGATGATTTAAAACAAAGAGATTTGTCGCGGCGCGAGTTCATAGTCGAGATCAAGAATTTCGATTAATCGTTTCGCATTCGGGGCAGCATCTCCTGCTGAGTTGTTATTGAAAAAGACATAGACATCCTTTGCTTCCGCTGCAACGTCGCGGACGTGACTTGCAAGTTCCTGTAGCTCATCTTCCGAGTACCGATAGAGACAGCGGACTTTTCGCCAATCGTCGCTGCTTTGACCCGGTTTCTTTAACCAACCGGCCTTGTTTCGTCCATGTAATCGAATGAATGCCGTCTCCTGCGTCACGACCGGTACGAACGGCACCGAACCATCTTCGGTCTGCGGTTCATCGCAAATCGTATGGATGAACTGATGTTCCTTCAAAAAACGGAGCGTCCGCTCACGATAAGCTTCCGAATACCACGATGGATTTCGGAATTCGATCGCGACTGGCAGTCCAGCAAGCGATTTTCGGATCGTTTGCAAGTATTCCAAGTGCAATTTACTGACATCGAACCATGGTGGAAGTTGGACAAGGATTGCCGCAATTTTTCCACTCTTACGCATCGGTTCGATCGACGCGATATATTGTTCAAAAATTGGTCCGAGCGGATCTTTATTTTCCCGGTCGTGCCCACTCATCGCGCGGTGGACCTTGACGATGAAGCGGAACCCGTCCGGTGTCTCAGATGTCCATTTTTCGTAGTTTCGTTCCGGTTGAATCGCATAGAATGTCGAGTCGACCTCAACTGCTGGAAAATGCCCAGCATAGGCAGCTAGTTTTTCTTTTCGATCTTGCGGGGTCAAGTAGAGACTATCATGATCTCCCCAGCCCGTGACACCGATATATATCATGCTCTCTTCCCCCTCGCGTGTTCTATTCTGCCTATTCATCATAGCATAGCAGAATCCGGGATTTCTTCTTCAATGCTTCAATTTAAACGTTCATATTCAAGTATGATACATCCTGATTCGAAGCGTTGTGTTTTGATCATTTTTAAGTGTTGCGGTTGATCAAATACTGGAAACATTCGTTTTCCACCTCCGAGGAGAACCGGGTAAATCACGACATGATAACAGTCGACGAGTCCAAGCTCAATCGCTTCAGCAGCAAGCGTTGCCCCACCGATCGCAATCTGTTTGCCAGGTAAGGCTTTTAGTGCTTGAAGTTCCTCGGCAAGCGACGTGGTCGCTAGACGCGCTTTTCCTTCGACAGCGTCGAGCGTTCGCGAGAAGACGATCTTCTCAAGCGCCTGCCACGTTTTCGCATACTCAACGATGATCGGCTCGTCTTCTTGATCCGCTGTCTCCCAGTACTGCATCATTTCATACAAACGACGTCCATAGACATGGGTATCGAACGCTCTCTCATAATCGTTGAAGTACTGATGCAGTTCCGCGTCCGGTGAAGCGAAATCGATGCTGCCTGACGCATCCTCGATATAACCGTCAAGTGAGACTTGAAAGGAATAAACGATGTCACGCATAGTAATCCCTCCTCTTTCTCTCCTATACCCGTTTTCCTCAAGTCATGAAAAAAACTCCCTCATCCGCAGATGAGAGAGTAAGACGAATTATCCGATTGAACCTTCCATCTCGAACTTGATGAGACGGTTCATTTCGACCGCATATTCCATTGGGAGTTCTTTTGTGAACGGCTCGATGAAGCCCATGACGATCATTTCCGTTGCTTCCTCTTGTGAAATCCCGCGGCTCATGAGGTAGAACAATTGCTCTTCCGAGACCTTCGAGACTTTCGCTTCGTGCTCGAGCGAAATGTTATCGTTGAGGATTTCGTTGTACGGAATCGTATCTGACGTCGATTGGTTATCCATGATGAGCGTATCACATTCGATGTTCGAACGTGCGCCTGTCGCTTTCCGTCCGAAGTGAACGATACCGCGATACGTGACTTTACCACCGTGTTTTGAGATCGACTTCGAGACAATCGTCGACGATGTGTTCGGTGCTAAGTGAATCATCTTCGCACCCGCATCTTGGTGTTGACCTTTACCAGCGATCGCGATCGACAATGTCATACCACGTGAACCTTCACCCTTGAGGATGACGGCTGGGTATTTCATCGTCAGTTTCGAACCGATGTTACCATCGACCCATTCCATCGTTGCGCCAGCTTCACAGATTGCACGCTTCGTAACGAGGTTGTAGACGTTGTTCGCCCAGTTTTGGATCGTCGTGTAACGGCAGTAAGCGTTTTTGTTGATGAAGATCTCAACGACCGCTGAGTGAAGCGAGTTCGTCGTGTAGACCGGTGCTGTACATCCTTCGACGTAGTGAACCGATGCTTCGTCATCAACGATGATCAACGTCCGCTCGAATTGACCCATGTTTTCCGAGTTGATGCGGAAGTAGGCTTGAAGCGGCGTGTCGACTTTAACACCTTTTGGTACGTAGATGAACGATCCACCTGACCAAACCGCTGTGTTCAAAGCTGCGAACTTGTTGTCTGTTGGCGGGATTAATTTTCCGAAGTACTCACGGAAGATATCTTCGTTTTCTTTTAACGCTGTATCTGTATCTTTGAAGACGACACCGATTTCTTCGAGGTCTTCTTTCATGTTGTGGTAGACGACTTCTGACTCGTACTGAGCCGAGACACCTGCCAAGTATTTTTGTTCTGCTTCAGGGATACCGAGTTTGTCAAACGTACGTTTGATTTCTTCCGGTACTTCATCCCACGATTTCTCTGCCCGTTCAGACGGCTTGACGTAGTACGTGATGTCGTCGAAGTTCAATTCTGAGAGATCGCCACCCCACGCGGGCATCGCTTGTTCGTTGAAGATCTTGAGTGATTTCAAACGGAAATCAAGCATCCATTGTGGTTCTTCCTTCATTTTCGAGATCGTTTCGACGACTTCAGTCGTCAAGCCACGTCCAGAACGGAAGATCGAGATATCGCGATCGTGGAAACCATATTTATAATCGCCAATTTCCGGCATGTTCTTTGCCATGTTCATTTCCTCCTCTTACTTGCTTGTGACCGAAGTTTACTTCCCTTCTTCTACGCCGCGTTCGAGCGCCTTCCAGGCAAGTGTCGCACATTTGATGCGTGCCGGGAATTTCGTGACACCCGAGAGTGCCTCGACGTCCCCGAGGTCGAACGATTCGTCGTCATAGTCTTTTCCTTGGACCATGTCCGAAAAGATATCCGCGAGTCGTAAGGCTTCATCGATAGTCTTACCTTTGACGAGTTGCGTCATCATTGAAGCAGACGCCATGCTGATCGAGCAGCCCTCCCCGTCAAATTTCGCATCACGGACGACATCGTCTTCAATCGCGAGCTGGAGACGAATCGTATCGCCGCACGTCGGATTGTTCATGTCGATCGTGACGCCCCCCTCGATCGCACCGCGATTTCGGGGAGTTTTATAATGATCCATGATCACTTGACGATACAAGTGATCGAGATTGTTAAAATCCATGACTGAAATACTCCTTCGTTTGGCGAAGTCCTGTCACGAGTGCGTCAACCTCTTCTTTCGTGTTGTAGAGATAGAAGCTAGCGCGAGCCGTCGAGCTCGCTCCGAGCCAACGCATCAGGGGCTGTGCACAGTGATGACCGGCGCGAACCGCGATTCCCTGCATATCAAGGACGGTTGCGACGTCATGTGCATGGACATCACCGAGATTGAACGTGACGAGTCCAACGCGTTCTTCCGGACCGTAAATCGTTAGTCCGTCGATGTCACGCATTTGTGCCATCGCGTACTGCGCGAGTTCACGTTCGTGTGCTTCGACGTTCTCTAAACCAATCTCTTCTAAGAAATCAATCGCTGCCGATAAACCAACAGCGCCTGCGATGATCGGTGTACCCGCTTCGAAACGATATGGAGACGGTTTGAACGTCGACTCTTCAAGACCGACGTAATCAATCATCTCACCACCAAATTCGACCGGTTCCATCGCATTGAGTAATGCTTTTTTCCCGTAAAGGACACCAACGCCTGTCGGACCACACATCTTGTGTGCGGAGAAAGCGAGGAAGTCACAGTCGAGATCCGTGACATCGATCCGTTGGTGTGGCGCACTTTGCGCAGCATCGACGACCATGACGGCACCGCGAGCGTGCGCAAGACGAGCGACTTCTTTGATCGGATTGATTGTCCCGAGAACGTTCGAGACGTGTGCCATCGCGACGATTTTCGTCCGGTCAGACAGTTGTGCTTCGACCGCTTCGACCGTCACGCGACCATCCGCTGTCAAATCAACGTATTTCAACTTCGCTTTTTTGCGTTTAGCGACTTGTTGCCACGGAATGAGATTCGCATGGTGTTCGAGGTACGTAACGACGATTTCGTCGCCTTCTTCGACATGCTCCATACCGTAGCTTGACGCGACGATGTTGATCGCCGTCGTCGTGCCGCGGGTAAAGATAATTTCTTCATGGTGTTGCGCCTGGATGAAACGACGAACGTTCTCACGCGCACCTTCGTACGCATCCGTCGCTCGTGTTCCGAGCGTATGGACGCCACGGTGCACATTCGAATGAATCGTCTTATAGTAGTCGTCAATCGCATTGATGACGACGAGCGGCTTCTGCGAAGAGGCCGCACTATCGAGATAGACGAGTTTCCGGTCGTTGACCTGTTGGTCGAGGATCGGAAACTGATTGCGGATGGATGCATCGATTCCCATATTAGTTTACTTTCCCTTCGATGACTTGAACGAGACGTTCTTTCACCGAGTCAATCGCAAGTTCCGAGACGACCGGCTGGAGGAATCCGTGAACGACGAGGCGTTCTGCTTCCTTCCGTGAAAGGCCACGGCTCATCAAGTAGTAGAGTTGTAGTTCATCGACACGACCGACAGATGCCGCGTGTCCTGCCATGACGTCATCCTCATCGATCAAGAGGATTGGGTTCGCATCACCACGTGCCTTTTCAGACAACATGAGGACACGTTCCGTTTGAACGCCGTTTGATTTCGAAGCGCCGTGATGGATCATCGACGTTCCGTTGAAGATCGATGTTGCTGCGTCTTTTTGGACACCGTGGATCAAGATGAAACCTTCTGATCCTTTACCGAAATGGTCCGTCCGGACGTTGAAGTTTTGTTTTTGCTCTCCACGACCGACCGTAACGGCTTTCGTATCTGAGAACGAATCGTTTCCGACGAGGTGTGTTTTTGTTTCTGTAACCGTGTGACCGTCATTCATGTGACCGAGTGCCCATTCGAGCTTTGCGCCTTGTTTGACGACACCGCGACGGTTCATATACGTGATGGCACCTTTAGATAGTGTATCTACACCACCAAAGAGAACTTTTGCGTTGTCTTCGACGAATACTTCTGTGACGACGTTGACGTTATGCGCTTCGTCACCGTAAGAGACGAAGTTTTCGATATACGTCAATTCGCTGTCAGCATCTGCGACAATGATTGCGTGATGGTAAAGGGCAGCGCCTGATTGCTCAAGCGTGTAGATCGCTTGCATTGGTACAGACAGCTTGACGCCTTTTGGTACATAAAGGAACGTACCGCCGTTACGAAGTGCTGCGTTTAATGCCGCAAGACGATCTTCGTTGACTTGAACACCTTCCGTCATGAAGTACTTCTCGACGAGTTCCGGGTGTTGTTTTAATGCGTCTTCGAGCGTCGTGAAGATGACGCCGTTCGACGCTTCACTGTTTTGCGCGTGGACAAGTTGTCCGTTACGTGTGACGAGCATGTGATCACGGTTTTCGCCGATCAATGCTTCGATATCTGAAGAAAGACCAGTGACGGTTTCAAGTTCCGTCGTACCTTCTGTGAAGTTCCAGCCTTCGATCTTGATTTTTTCTACTTTTGGCAATGCGAGCGTTGGGGCAAGATCAAGCGCGTCTTGACGCTTTGCGACCATCCAAGATGGTTCCCCTAAGCGAGTCGCACGTTCTGCCACTGCCTCGCGATTTACTGCAAGATTCAGTTCTACAGTCATCATGCTTCCTCCCTCGTCTTACGCTTTTGTTTCGATTTCGACGTCTTCGATGCCGAGTTCTTTTTTAACCCAGTCATAACCCTCTGCTTCGAGACGGTGTGCGAGTTCTTTACCACCAGACATGACGATTTTTCCGCCCATCATGATGTGGATGAAGTCTGGCTCGATATAGTTCAAGAGACGTTGATAGTGTGTGATGATCAAGCAGCCGAATTCAGGTGAACGCATTTCGTTGACACCTTTCGCAACGACTTTAAGTGCATCGATATCAAGACCTGAATCGATTTCATCGAGAATCGCGATTGCTGGTTTAAGCATCATCATCTGAAGAATTTCGTTACGTTTCTTTTCTCCACCAGAGAAACCTTCGTTGAGGTAACGGTGTGCCATTTCTGAAGGCATCTCGAGAAGTCCCATTTGTGAATCAAGTTCACGGATGAATTTCATGAGTGAGATTTCATCGCCTTCTTCACGACGCGAGTTGATCGCTGAACGAAGGAAGTCCGAGTTCGTAACACCACTGATTTCGCTTGGGTACTGCATTGCGAGGAACATACCTGCTTGTGCGCGCTCATCGACTTCCATGTCGAGGACGTCTTCGCCGTCGAGTGTGACTGAACCAGATGTCACTTCGTACGATGGGTGACCCATCAATGCTGATGCGAGTGTTGATTTACCTGTCCCGTTTGGTCCCATGACCGCGTGGATTTCCCCGCCTTTGATTTCCAAGTTGACGCCTTTCAAGATTTCCTTGCCGTCGATCGCGACGTGTAGATCTTCAATCTTCAAGTGTGAAGCCTTCATGTTAGAATCCCTCCATCTATTCATTTCGTGACTGACGATTCAGAACACGAGCGTTACTAATTTAGTATCATTCTAATCTTAAAGAAACATGGCGTATTATTCAAGCGTCATCGCTCGTTGTTTTTTCTCAAAATCATGCGTTTTGTTGAGAATCATTCGAAAGTTTCACCGGTTCCTCCAGTTCCTCGATCGTCGAAGTCCGATGAATCCGTTGTGACAGTAGGAGCAGTGGTATTCCGAATAATGTCAAGCCCGCTAAAATCCCGAAAATCGGTAACGGACGGTCCGCTCCATATAAACTTAATAAATGTCCGCCGGCAATTGGACCGATTGATTGTCCGATCGACGTCAAGCCCATTGCCCCGAAATAACTGCCCCGTAATTCTGGTTTTGCGAACCGATCGGTCAAGATATCAGTCATCGTGAACATCATGACTTCGCCGCACGTGAAGATGACCATCGCGACGACCATCAGCCAAATCGAACTCACATTACCGATGATGAACAATCCGACAGCGACGGTCGCAATTCCGGTCGTGATCGAGACGAGTGGTGACGTCTTGACACCGAACTTCATGATCGGATATTGCACGATCAAGACGGTGATCGCATTGATCGTGATCAAGATCGCATAAAGTGTCTTCCCGCCTTCAAGGAGTGACGTCTCCGTCAAGAACTGTGGCAAGGTCGAATTGAACTGGCTGTAGCCGAAGACCCCGAAGATGATGCCGGCGAGTGCCAGCGTAAAGGCGATATCCGTCCGCAACAGACGAACCGTTGCTCCAAACGACACCTTTTTCCCACCATGCGTCTCAGTGATCGGATAGCGTTTGAATAAGATACCGATCATCACCCCGTACACGATATAGACGAACGCCGTGATGTAAAACGTCGCGGACGTGTTCCCTGCACTCAGCAGTAAAGCGATTCCCGGTCCGATCGCTGCTGCGATGTTGATCATCGCGTAACGGATATTGAAGACGAACAACCGGTTCGCTTCATCCGTCGTATCACTGATCAAGGCACGGGCGGACGGTTCAAAAATTGAGCGACAGACCCCGTTCAAGGCACTGAGCGTAAAGAATGCCCAGAACGTCTCGACTTGTGCCAGCGCAATGAAGACGATCGCGAATCCGATCGTTCCGGCAAGCATCATCGCCCGGCGACCATACCGATCCGACAAGGTACCACCGATGAAACTCATAATGAGGCTGGCGATCGCTGAGATACTGAGGACCCAGCCGACATCGACCGGATCAAACTTCAGGACGGTCGTCATGTAGATGGCGAAGAACGGCATCGTGATGAACGTTCCGAGACGCGAGAAAAACGTCCCGAACAAGACCCCGAGTGTCAACGGATGCAGTTGACGAATGCGTTGCATATGATTCCCCCTAACCCCTGTTTCAGACAAATGAAAAGCATCCTTCCATTATATAGGAAGGATGCCGGATTCGGTGAACTTATTTGCTGACTGGAACGACTGCACCTTTGTACTTGTCGAGGATCCAATCTTGGTTTTTCTTTTCGTGCAAGACATCGAGAAGTGTCGTGACACGCTTGTCTTTCTCATCGCCGTCACGTGTGACGATGATGTTGACGTATGGTGAAGACTCATCTTCTGAAGCGATCGCGTCTTTTAACGGGTTCAGACCGTTATCGATCGCATAGTTCGTGTTGATGAGGACGGCGTCGCCTTCATTGTTTTTGTAAGCTTGCGGAAGAAGCGATGCTTCGATGTTCGTTTTGAACTTAAGTTTCTTCGGGTTCTCCGCGATATCGCCGAGTTGTGCATCTGTCGTTTTACCGTCTTTGAGTTTGATCAACCCTTCGTTTTGAAGGAACGTCAAGACACGACCGCGTTCCGCGACGTTTGAGCTCGTTAAGATCGTTGCACCGTTTGGCAACTTATCGAGTGACTTGTATTTCTTCGAGTAGATACCGAGTGGTTCAACATGGACGCCACCTGCGTTCGCGAACTTATACGATTTGTTTTCTTTCTCTTGTTGCTCAAGATACGGTACGTGCTGGAAGTAGTTCGCATCGATTTCTTTTGAAGCGAGCGCTTTGTTCGGAAGTACGTAATCTTGGAACTTCTTGATTTCAAGCTTGTAACCTTTTGCTTCGTATTCTTTTTTAACGTGCTGAAGAATCTCAGCGTGCGGTACGTTTGAAGCACCGATGACAAGTGTTTTGTCGTCGCTGTCTGATCCTGATGATTTTTCGCCACATGCAGCAAGACTAATAGCTAAGACGGATACAGCAGCAGTACCTACGAATTTTTTCCAAGTTTTCATGAATGATTCCTCCAATATGATTAAGTTTCGAATTAACGTTTATCGATCGCACGGATCAGCAAATCACCAATGATTTGGATGACGAAGACGATCGCTAAGATTAAGAGTGTCGCAATGACGATGACATCGTTTTGAGAACGCTGGAATCCTTCGATAAAGGCCATGTCCCCAAGTCCACCTCCGCCGACTACTCCGGCCATTGCCGTATAACCGACAAGTGAGACGAGTGTGACCGTGATACCAGAAACGATGGCAGGCAATGCTTCCGGGATTAAGACTTTATAGATGATTTGGAACTTCGTCGCCCCCATCGATTCAGCTGCCTCGATGACACCTTTATCGACTTCACGTAACGCGAGTTCAACCATCCGACCGTAAAATGGTGCAGCACCGAAAATCAGTGCCGGTAATGCTGCCGTTGGTCCGAGGAACGAACCGACGATCGCTGTCGTAAATGGAATCAATAAGATCAGTAAGATGATGAACGGAATCGAACGGAAGACGTTGACGATCAAGCTCAACACTGAATAGAACGCCCGATTCTTGAACAATAACTCTTCGTTTGTCGCATACAATAGTAAACCAATGATCAAACCGAGAACGAATGTCGAAAACCCAGCGATTGCCGTCATATAGATCGTACTGCCTGTCGCTTCCCACACCATGTCCCAATCTAGGTTGTCAAAGAATGAAATCATCGGTGATCCACCTCCACTTCAACATCACTGGCTTGAAGCTTCGTGATGACCGCTTGTGTTGCTGCTGTTTCCCCGATCAACTGAATGAACAGTGTACCGAGTGCCCCTTCCTGCGATTGACCGACGTTTCCGCCGATGATATTAAACAGGACCGGTGAATCCTTCATGACTTCCGCGAGGATCGGGCTTTCCGCTGTTGATCCGACGAACGTCAACTGAACGATTTTTCCGGTTGGGTACCGTTCGCGTAGTTTCGCGAACGTCAACTCGTTTTCCGACGGCGACGTCAATTGTTTGACAAACTCCTTCGTCATCGCTTGCTTCGGATGACGGAAGACTTCTGCAACCGGTCCTTGCTCGACGATTTTACCGGCTTCCATGACAGCGACCCGGTGACAGATTTTTTGAATGACGTGCATCTCGTGTGTGATCAAGACGATCGTCAGTTTCAGTTTTTCGTTGATATCGACAAGTAACTCAAGAATCGAGTCCGTCGTCTTCGGGTCGAGTGCACTTGTTGCCTCGTCACATAAGAGAACGTCCGGGTTCGATGCCAGTGCCCGAGCGATACCGACACGTTGCTTTTGACCACCCGATAATTGCGACGGATAGGCTTTTTCACGTCCGTCTAAACCAACGAGTTGGATCAATTCCGCTACCCGTTCCTTGCGGTGTGCTTTCGGGAAGCCACCGAGCTCGAGTGGGAACATGATGTTTTCTTCAACCGTCCGTGACCAGAGTAAGTTGAAGTGCTGAAAGACCATCGAGACATTCTTGCGGACGCCTCGTAATTCTTTTGGTTTGAGTGATGTCATCTCAACACCATCGATTTGAATCGAACCACTCGTTGGTGCTTCAAGCATATTCAGCAATCGGATCAAGGTCGATTTCCCTGCTCCGGAATAACCGATTATTCCAAAAATTTCACCGCGCTCGATTGTCAGATCGACATTCGCTACGGCTTCGACCGCTCCGCGCTTTGAGCGATAAATCTTTCCTACGTCTTGTAAACGAATCACTACTGTCCCTCCTAAAATAAAAAAAGTGCGCGCGTTTTAGAGCAAACGCGCGCACTTTTCAGTACACAAAACCATTTGCTCTCATCTCCCAGACTTTTGTCTGCTGGAATTAGCACCACTTCGGATTAGATCCGCGGTTGCCGGGTTTCATCGGGCCAGTCCCTCCACCACTCTCGATAAGAGTTTCGGTATTAAGTTTGTAGAATATATTCTGAATATTAGCAGGGGTTATTTTTGTTGTCAAACAGTTTTTTCAGAAACTTTTTCGAGGAACGTGAAAGCACGTGTTAAGTCTTCTTTCAAATCTTCCGCATCCTCAAGTCCAACTGAAATCCGGACGAGACCGTCCGTGATGCCGAGTTCTGCCCGACGTTCTGCTGGGATCGACGCGTGCGTCATCCGTGCCGGAACGGAAATCAGGCTCTCGACGGCACCAAGACTCTCAGCGAGTGTGAAGAAATGTGTCGCCTCGACGAGTTTTTCTGCGTTCGCTGCTGAACCGACATCAAAGCTGATCATCCCACCAAATCCAGTCGCTTGTTTCGCTTGGATGTCGTGACCAGGGTGCGATGCAAGTCCTGGGTAGAAGATGTTCGAGACGATATCTTGCGCTTGTAGGAACGCAACGAGATCATGTGCTGTCTCTTCGATTGCATCCATCCGGATACCGAGCGTACGAAGACCACGGACGAGCAAGAAGCTGTCTTGCGGTCCAAGCACGCCGCCTGTCGAGTTTTGGATGAAATGCAACTCTTCGCCGAGCGCATCATCTTTAACGACGACAAGTCCAGCGACGACGTCCGAGTGTCCGCCGATGTATTTCGTCGCACTGTGCAAGACGATGTCTGCACCGAGCGCGAGTGGTTGTTGATGATATGGAGTCGCGAACGTGTTGTCGACGACGAGTTTAAGATCGTGACGTTTGGCGATCGTTGCGATCGCTGCGATGTCCGTTACTTTCAATAACGGGTTCGTCGGTGTTTCGACGTAGACGATCTTCGTGTTGTCTTGGATCGCTGCTTCCGTTGCCGCAAGGTCCGTCGTATCGACGAATGTCACTTGAATGTTGAACTTCGGTAAGACACGTTGCATCAAGCGGAACGTACCACCGTAGACATCATCCGTCATGACGATGTGGTCGCCAGACTCAAGCAAGTGGAAGACGGCGTGAATCGCTGCCATCCCAGAACCGAAGGCAAAACCACGTGCGCCGCCCTCGAGATCCGCAATCAAACGTTCGATGCTCGTCCGAGTCGGGTTCGCTGTCCGTGAGTATTCGTATCCGTCCTTGAGTTGACCGATTTTATCCTGCTTGTATGTGCTTGTTTGATAGATCGGAGGTGTGACGGCTCCTGTTGCCCGGTCGACACCTGTTCCTCCATGAATCAATGCTGTCTTCTTACGCATGAGTTTCGTCCACCTTTTCAAAGATTTGTTGGCTTAAATAGCGTTCGGCACTGTCTGCGAAGACGGTGACGATCGTACTGCCGGGGTGACGCTTTGCGATATCAAGCGCAGCAACGAGCGCTGCACCTGCTGAACTACCAACGAGTAATCCTTCGCGAGCAGCGAGTGTATGAACCGCGTCAAATGCATCGCGGTCAGAAATCGTATGAATCTCGTCGACGAGTTCACGCGGAACGAGACTTGGCCATTTCGCTGTTCCAATGCCTTCTGTCTTATGCGGACCGGCTGGACCACCATTTAAGACGGAGCCTTCCGGTTCGACGATCGCTGCTTTTGTACCGAGACGTTGTTTTAAGAAGTCCGCTGTTCCGGCGAACGTACCACCTGAACCACAACCGGCAACGAACCAGTCGATGTGCGGCAAGTCCGCAATCAGCTCAGGACCGAGTGTCCGCTGATACGTGACTGGGTTCTCTTCGTTTTCGAATTGTAACGGAACGTAACTGTTCGGAATTTCCTGACCGAGTTCTTTTGCCCGGTCGATCGCCCCTTGCATATCGAGTTCAGTCGGCGTGTTGACGACGGTTGCGCCGAGTGCCCGCATCAACGTCTGTTTTTCCTGACTGAATTTTTCAGGAACGACACAGATGACTTGAAGATCATATTTTTTAGCGGCAAGCGCCAAGCCGATGCCGGTATTCCCGGCTGTCGGCTCGATGATCGTACCGCCTGGTGTCACATGTCCGTTTTCGATTGCTGCATCAACGAGTTGAATGCCAAGGCGGTCTTTGACGCTGCCCCCAGGGTTCATCCATTCGAGCTTCGCCAAAATGCGCGTACCAGCAGGCAAATCGAATGAAGTGATCTCGTAGAGTGGTGTGTTTCCGACGAGGTCGCGGACGTTGTTCGCGATCATCCGAAGACGATGTCCCATTCATCACGACCGGCAAGCATTTTCTCGGCATAGTGCTTCGCTCCTTTGAGGTCATGTGCGCTCGCAAATCCACATTGGACTTCGTTTTGCGCTGGAATCTCTTCTGCTGCAAGGACGTCTTTCAACGTCTTCTCAACGAGTTCGCTCATTTTTTCGACAGAGTCGAAGTTCATCATCGCCATGTAGAAACCTGTTTGGCATCCCATCGGCGAGACATCGATGACATCATCCGAGTAGTTGCGGATGTTTTCAGCAAGTAAGTGCTCGAGTGTGTGCATCGCACGCATCGGCATTTGCTCAACGTTTGGTTGTGTGAAACGGATATCGTATTTGACGACTTGGTCGACTTTACCTTCTTTATAACCCGCGACACGGATATAAGGTGCTTTGACTTTCGTGTGATCCAGGTTGAAGCTTTCGACGTTCATTTTTTGAAGTGCCATGATTTATTCCCCCATTTTCTCGGCTTCTACGAGCCAGACGAAGTGATTGTATTGTATAAATTTAACAGTGAATCCCCGTGCTTTAAACAATTCTTCCATGACTGGAATCAACGGGTAGAATTCGCGTTCGAGATCTTCCGCTAACGCGTCGAACCCTTGAGCACGTGCTTCACGGATCGTTTGCTGGCGTGCTTCTTCTGAGACGAACATCGTATCCGCGTAGACGATTTTTCCGTCTGCCGGTAAATGTGATGCCATCAGTTCGATTGCTTCTCCCTTTTCCTCATCTGTTAGATGATGAAACGCATACGTCGAAACGAAACTGCGTGCTTCCTTCGCTTCGAACGAGAGGAAGTGACCATCCTGTACATCAAGCGACGGAATCTTTTCCGTCAGGATTGCCCGCATCTCCGGACTTGGTTCGACGGCGAGTACGGCGTCGTGACGTGCCAGAAGACGTTGTGTCAGGTTCCCTGTGCCTGCTCCGAATTCAATGACCGGCGACTGCGCTTTATCCGCTACTGTATCCAAAATCTCATCGTATCGACGAAAAACCTCTTTATATTCCGGATCGTGTCCGGTTACTGTCTCGTCATACGTCGATGCCCATTCTGTGAAAACATCCATAAAACGTACTGTCATGCCTTGTCGTCCTCCATCTCACCAGTTAATTCCGAGTAATCGGATATGAATTAAAGTAATTTTCCATATTCGCATTGTAGCAAGGAGATTCTATCCTGGCAAGCGACCGGCTCGAAAAACTTCCAGAAAACAAAAAAAGGCGTTGCCGGCGAACCGACAACACGAATAATGTGGTTAGAAATGCTACGAAGGAAAACCCAGCTCCATTCGGAATTGTTCGCTCTTCCGCGTGGAGGACGGCGCCTGTTCGACATGATCGCCAGCTTACGTTCACTTCCTGATCGGTCCTTTCGATCCACCACCCGTTCATTGCACCGCTTCGTCTTTGGGGGACGACTTAAGGGGAAACAATACACCGGCTTAGGATGGGAGAAAGGGTTCAGGACTTGAATCGTATTGAACGATCATCTCTGCTAGACTTCCTATAATGCATTTCTAGAAGTTGTTATGAATATACCATTCATATTTCTGCGTTGTCAACGGATTATTGTAAATATTCCGACAATTTAATAAAAAGAAAAATCCAGTCGGACTTTTCTTACCGTTCTTGACAGAAAGCAAAGACGTTTTGGACGGACTGGAAGGCATAAAGTCGCTCTACGACTTGATTTTCTTCAATTCGCAACAACGCAGGAACACTCATGACACGGGCTTCTTCTAAGAAATCCGGAATGAAATTCCCGTTCGCCTTCTGAATCGATTGACCTGATTCCGTCGCTTCGACGATATCGAGCATACGTTCCGCAATGGCGCATGTCCCGCACATCGGTGCATAGACATACAATAGCCCGTTTTCCGGGACGGTCGTGACCTCTTGCATGACGGTCGCTCCTTTCTTCGTGGTATCTGTCGTCAGTATACAAAAAAAAGAGAGCGGACGAAACGCAAGCGCCTCGTTCACTCTCTTTTCGTTAAGTATTACTCGTTGATCATCGATTTGTACGCTGCAGCGTCCATCAATGCCTCGACTTGTGAAGCATCTTCGATTTCGATGTCGACCATCCAAGCACCTTCGAATGGTGACTCGTTGACGAGTTCTGGGGAATCCGAAAGGTTTTCGTTGATGGCAACGACTTTACCAGAGATCGGTGCGTATAATTCCGAGACTGTCTTGACCGACTCGACTGAACCGAATGGCTCGTTTGCTGAGATCGTATCCCCGACTTCAGGCAATTCGACGAAGACGATATCCCCGAGTTCGTGTTGCGCGAAATCCGTGATTCCGATGCGCGCCTTGTTTCCTGATACTTCGACCCATTCATGTTCTTCCGAATAGCGTAAGTTGTCTTTTACTTGACTCATTTCCGATTCCCCCTGTGGACTAATTTGGACTAACGTGTTCAGTATACCAAAATCGACTCTGAACTTAATACCATTTTCCTTGATACATTTCTTCCTTGAAACCGATCGTAACGTCTTTCCCGTCCGTGACGATCGGACGCTTCAGCAACATGCCGTCACTTGCGAGCAACTTGTATTGCTCGTCTTCCGATAACTCTGGAAGTTTATCCTTGATTCCTTGCGAACGGTACGATTGACCACTCGTGTTGAAGAATTTCTTCAACGGCTCCCCACTTTTTTGGTGGAGTTCCTGAATCGTCGTTGCAGATGGTGTCTCCTCGACGATATGTTTGTAATCGACTTCGACACCGTGTTGTTCGAGTGCTTTTTTCGCTTTGACGCACGTACTACATTTCGGGTAGCCGTACATCGTGACTGTTGTTGTCATGTTCATCACCTCACCTTCAAGAGTAGCAGATGGATCACTTCTGCTTCAAGCGTGCGAGCGCCCCGTCGATTTGATCTTGATGATGGGCGTCATGGGCAACGAACGATTCGACGAATTCTTGCGGTCGAAAATTCTCATAGGTCGCCGCAAATTCCTCATCAGACAGACGATCGAGGTGATTGACGATGTCACTCCGGACGCTGATCGCTTTTTTTAACAAAGCAAGCGGATCGATATGATGCGCATATTCGACCGCCAGTCGATTGAACTGATCAAAATCCGTCTCGACCAGTGTCAGCGGTTCATCCGGTAACTTCGAGATGGCATGATCGTAATAAAACCGGTCCCATAAATAGAGGTGGCTGACGCATTCCAGGACAGTCCACTTGTTAAGGGCAAGCGGCAGATCCCATTCTTCCGGCGACAAACGTTCAAGGGATTGATAGTAGGCAATCGCAAATTGCAGTTCAACCAATTCTTGGCGCATCTCGTTTTCCTCCTCCAACCAAAAACTTCGCCTTTACAGAGATTTTCCCTGCAAAGGCGAAGCGGTAAACCTGACTTAGACCGTATATTTGTTTGACTCGATGAGGCGTTTTGCGATGTCGCGTTTCGTACCGATGACGTTGATCGCCTGGTAACGGCTGAATTTTTTCAGCGCCGAGAGCAACATCCGGAGTTCGTCGCCGCTTGCTGCCGCGTAGAGTGTCTCTTTCGCATCACGCTCGACAGCTTCGAACGCTTGTTGTGCGAAGACTTCCGTGTAACGGACTTTCAGTTCGCTCTTCTCGATTCCTTTGTCGGCAATCGCTTTGTCCGTCCGGACGATTGCTGACTCCAGCGCATAGATCGCACTCATGATGTCGGCTGTATTCGCTAAGATCTCTTGCTCGCCTTGGAGTTTGTCCTGGTATTTCTGGACCGCTGTTCCGGCAGTCAACAAGAAGATTTTCTTCATCATCGCCAGTAAATGACGTTCGCGATCAAGTGGTGCTGTTCCGATTTCTGTCGGCATGAAGCTCATCACTTCTTGTTGCAGACGCTGTGCTTCCGCAAGCAACGGCAACTCGCCTTTCATCGCTTTCTTCAGAAGTGTTCCCGGGACGAGCAGACGGTTGATCTCGTTCGTTCCTTCGAAGATCCGGTTAATCCGTGAATCACGGTACATGTTCTCGACTTCATATTCTGCCATGAAGCCATAACCACCGTGGATCTGGACCGCTTCATCGATGACATAATCAAATGTTTCCGAAGCGAAGACTTTATTCATTGAGCATTCGATTGCGTACTCCGCGATTGCATCGGCGATTTTCTTACCGTCCTTGCTCTCTTCTTCTGACAACTGATCAAGGCTATCTTGGAAGAGACCACCCGTCCGGTAGACCGAACTTTCCATCGCATACGTCTGTGCTGCCATCGTTGCGAGTTTTTCTTGAATCAATGGGAACGAGCTGATTGGTGTCTTGAACTGTTTCCGTTCATTCGAGTACTGGACTGCGAGATCAATCGCCCGTTTTGACGAACCAACAGCACCGACAGCTAATTTATAACGACCGACGTTCAAGATGTTGAAGGCGATGACGTGACCGCGTCCGATCTCACCAAGGACGTTATCGACCGGTACTTCTGCATCTTGTAAGATCAACGTCCGTGTCGATGATCCTTTGATTCCCATCTTCTGTTCCTCGACGCCTGTCGAGACGCCTGGATACGATCCTTCGACGAGGAAGGCGGTGAACTTGTCACCGTCGATTTTTGCATAGACGACGAACAAGCTTGCGAAACCAGCGTTCGTGATCCATTGTTTTTCACCGTTCAAGATGTAGTGCGTACCAGCTTCATTCAAGACAGCCGTCGTTTTAGCACCAAGAGCATCCGAACCAGAGCCTGGCTCCGTCAACGCGTACGAAGCGATCCACTCCCCTGAAGCGAGTTTCGGCAAGTATTTATGCTTTTGCTCTTCGTTACCGAAGAAGACGATCGGCAACGAACCGATTCCGACGTGTGCGCCGTAGCTGAGGGCGAATGAACGGCCACGTGCGAACTTCTCCGTGATGATCGAAGACGAAATCTTATCCATCTGATAGCCGCCGTATGCTTCCGGAACGTCTGCGCCGAGTAGACCCAGCTCGCCTGCTTCGCGGAGAAGACCGACCGACAGTTCGAACTCGTGTTTTTCGATCCGGTCAAGGACAGGAACGACACGATCTTCGACGAACTTCGCTGTCATGTCACCGACCATTTTGTGTTCTTCCGAGAAATCCTCTGGTGTGAAGAGACGTTCTGGTGCTAACTCATCTAATACGAAACTGCCACCTTTGATTAATTCGTTTGTCGTTTGGCTCATTGTCCTGTTCCTCCTTCAACTAGTTCGAATACACCTGCTGCGCCCATTCCGCCACCGATACACATCGAGACGACACCGTACTGGACATTTCGGCGTTTCATTTCATGCAAGAGCGTCAATGTGAGTTTCGTTCCTGTACAACCGAGTGGGTGACCGAGGGCGATCGCTCCACCGTTGACGTTGACGATGTCTTCGTTTAATCCAAGCTCGCGGATGACACCGAGTGACTGCGAAGCGAACGCTTCGTTCAACTCGATCAAACCAACGTCCTCAAGCGTGATGCCTGCGAGGTCCAGTGCCTTTGGAATCGCAACGACTGGTCCGATTCCCATCACTTCCGGACGAACGCCACCGACCGCAAACGATTTGAACTTGCCGAGAATCGGTAACCCTTGGCGTTCTGCTTCTTCTCGTTCCATGACGAGGACAGCCGCGGCACCGTCTGACGTCTGCGAAGAATTCCCTGCCGTGACGCTGCCGCCGAGGCGGAACGCTGGGCGAAGTTTCGCAAGACCTTCCGGTGACGAATCCGGGCGAACGCCTTCATCGTGCTCGACGACGAATGTCTTCTCTTCGATTTTTAGTTCATCGTTGACGAATTGTTCCGTCACCGTCACCGGAACGATCTCGTCAGCAAACTTACCAGCTGCGATTGCTGCCGCTGCCTTTTGGTGACTCTTCAAGGCAAACGCATCTTGATCTTCCCGTGAGACATTGTAGGTCGCAGCGACTTGCTCCGCTGTATGCCCCATGCTCATATAGTATTCCGGTGCCGTGTCGACGATCGACGGATTAGGTCGGACGACGTGACCTGGCATCGGAACTTGACTCATCGATTCGAGTCCACCAGCGACGACAGCGGTTGCTTGCCCCGTCATGATCTTCATCGCTGCGTCAGCGATCGATTGTAGTCCACTTGAACAATACCGGTTGATCGTGATCGCCGGTACCTCGTGTGATAAACCACCAAGGACGGAAGCGTAGCGGGCGATGTTCATCCCTTGCTCTGCTTCCGGTAAAGCACATCCGAGGATGACGTCATCGACCGCTCCCGTGTAACCGGACCGTTTCAACGTTTCCTGGATGGCGATGCCTGCTAATTCATCTGAGCGCATCGATTTGAATGCGCCCTTTTTTGCTTTTCCGACCGGTGTCCGTGCACCGGCGACGATTACTGCTTCCTTCATCCGAATCCCCCCAGTCCTCAGTTACGAAGCGGCTTGCCTTTGACGAGCATGTGCTGCATCCGTTGTTGTGTCTTCATCTCACCGATCAGGCTCAAGAATGCTTCCCGTTCGATGTCGAGCATATATTGTTCATCGACGAGGCTACCGAAGGCGACGTTTCCGCCGGCGATGACGTGTGCGAGTTTACTTGCGATTTTCAAATCGTGTTCCGAGATATAGTCGCCGTAGAACATTTCGCGTGTCGCGAGTTCAAGCGTCGCTTTCCCAGCACGACCGACGACTGGAATCTTCGCTTTCGCTGGTGCCGTGTAGCCGGTCCGGTCAAGTTCCAAGACAAGCTGTTTCGCATCATACGTCAAGTGATCCCGGTTCATCGAGATCTGATCAACGGAGCGGACATATCCGAGTTCGCGTGCTTCAAAGGCTGATTTTGAGACTTTTGCCATCGCGACGTTCTCGAACGTTTTTTGCGCTGCTTTCTCGATATTAACGAGTCCGTCCGGTGTGTTTTCTAGCAGTCGACGGTACGTGTTGACGTTTCCGCCACCTCCCGGAATCAGACCGACACCGACTTCGACGAGACCCATGTACGTTTCAAGTCCCGCTTGCAGACGAGCTGCCGGAAGCGAGATCTCCGTACCGCCACCAAGCGTCATTCCTTGTGGTGCAGCGACGATCGGACGCGATGCATAGCGAATCTTTTGAATCGATTGTTGGAACTTGTTGATGATCCAGTCGAGCTCGAACCAGTTCTCATCTTCTGCTTCCATCAGCATCATCGCTAGGTTCGCCCCGACACAGAAGTTTTTGCCATCGTTCGCGATGACGAGACCACGGTGGTTTTTCTCAACGAGATCGACTGACTGTTCGATCATCTGCATGATGTCGACACCGATTGCATTGCTCTTCGATGTGAACTCAAGGACTGCGACATCGTCACCGATATCAAGCAAACGTGCCCCATTGTTCTCAAGGAGAACACCGTTTGACTTCCGGACATCACGGAGGCGGATTTCCTTCGGATTGACCGTTGCTCCGACGTAGTCTTGTGTCGTTGCGTCATAATGACGACCGGACGCATCATAGAAACTCGTTTTTCCTGCTGCGAGCATCTCATCGACCCATGCTGGTACCGCGTAACCGTCTTGTTTCATCTTCGCGACCGTTTTCTCGACACCAAGTGCGTCCCATGTCTCGAACGGTCCCATCTTCCAACCAAAGCCCCATTTCATCGCTTCATCGATCGCTTTGATGTCGTCTGCGATTTCTCCAGTCAGCTGAGCCGAGTAGAGCAATGTTTTCGCGTGGATCGGCCAGAGTAAGGCACCGACACGATCTTGTGCGAAGACGACGGCTTTCAGTTTGTTTTTTGCGCCCGGAAGTGCTTTAGCGTGTCCAATCGACGCTTCAGTAAGCGCTCTCTTTTCAACGTACTCGAATGTCTCGAGATCAAGTTCAAGGATCTGTTTTCCGACTTTCTTGTAGAACCCTTGACCCGTCTTCGCACCGAGTGCTCCTTGTTCGACAAGGCGACGCATCTCAGTCGGAACCGCAAACGTCTCTTTCTCTTCGCCTTCTGGCAACAAGTCATAGACGTTGTTCGCAACATGGACGAACGTGTCGATGCCGACGACGTCGAGTGTGCGGAACGTCGCTGACCCTGGGCGACCAAGCAGTGGACCTGTGACCGAATCGACCTCCCCGATCGAATAGCCACCTTTTTTCATCTCATCCATCGTCACGAGGAGACCGTATGTCCCGATTCGGTTGCCGATGAAGTTCGGTGTATCCTTCGCGATGACGACACCTTTCCCGAGTCGTTCTTCTGCGAATTGTTTCATGAAGTCAACGACACGTGGATCCGTGTCTGACGTCGGAATCAACTCGAGTAACTTCAGATAACGTGGTGGGTTAAAGAAGTGTGTCCCGAGGAAACGACGGTTGAATGATTCGGAGCGTCCTTCACGCATCGCTTCAATTGAAATTCCTGATGTGTTCGAGCTGACGATCGCGTCTTCCCGAATGAACGGTTCGATCGTTGCGAACAATTGCTGTTTGACGTCGAGTCGTTCGACGACGACTTCGACGATCCAGTCTGCTTCCTTCAGACGTTCTAAGTCGTCTTCTAAGTTTCCGACCTCGATGAAGTCGATCAATTTTTTCGACGCGAGTGGTGCTGGATTTTGTTTCAAGAGTTTTTCGCGGTTATCGCGCGCGATGCGGGAGCGGACGCGCGGATCACTCAGCGTCAAGCCCTGCTTCTCTTCTTGTGCCGTAAGTTCTTTTGGTACGATATCAAGCATCAATGTCCGTATGCCAGCATTCGCAAGATGTGCCGCGATGCCTGCACCCATCACCCCTGAACCGATGATGACGGCGAATTGGATGTGTTTCGTCAACTGGATTGTGGTCGGCTGACCGATTTGACTCGCCATGATATACCCCCTGATTTTAAATTGAATGAATAACCATTCATTATACTGACAAAAAAAGAAGCCGAACGACTTTGGTGTGCTTCTTCTACATCTTCATCATAAATGAATAATGATTCAGTAGCAATAAAAAATCAGTCAATGGACAAATTTTCCTGTTAGACTGATAAAAAGGAGTGGTTGAAAATGAGTCAAACCGAGCATGTATGGAATCAAAAAGCCGCCGACTGGGCGGATCGCGCTGACGATATGTGGACGAACGGCAGCCGAAAAACCGTTTTGCCGTTCTTACGAAAAACGATCACCGGTGGTCGTTTGCTTGATCTCGGTTGCGGTGATGGTGCAGCCTGTCGCTTACTGACACCGGACTTTCAGACAGTCGGACTTGATGTCTCAGATGAGATGATCCGGATCGCCCGTGAAAAATCACCCGAGCAGACATTCATCGTCGGGACTGGCGAAGTGTTACCGTTCGCTGATCATGCGTTTGATGTCGTCCTCGCCGTTAACTCACTCGAATGGTCGACACGTCCCGTTCAAGTGCTGCAAGAAATCGAACGCGTCGCCCCGCTTGTCGTCATCAGCCTACTTGGTCCGACAGCCGCTCCGCGGCAACTTGCTTACCGTCGTCTACACGGTGAGGAAGTCGCGATGGGGAATACGATGATGCCGTGGGAACTGTTGCAACTAGCAAAAGAACGGGGTTGGACGTTACTCGATGAAGCGGTCATTCAAAAAGAAGGAGCCGTCATGACGGGGCATCGGTTACTGGATCAAGCCCATGCTTTCTCGTGTTTGTTTGCTTTTCAGACGACAGCTGTGAGGGAGAGATAAATATGTCACACAGTACCTTTTATACGTCTATATTAATAGCTTTATGTATTGTTTTTTTATTTTACATTGATGCTCTCGATGTTCTAGAAAGATGGCAATTCTTCCTACTCTTTATTGGTCTCTTATTCTGTATACAGGCATTGGGGGACCGTTTATTTCGACGTTATCGGGAGAAACGTTTCCAACCACAAACTACTGTCTTCTTAATGATTGGTTTATTTGCTGGGATGGTGTTTCTAGGTAATATCATTTGGCCATGATGCGAAATGATCGATGTAACGCACTATTCACCTCACTGTCTTCTCACCCGCTTTCCTCAGGCGAGACACAAGCCAGTCTTCCTCATCCTTCGGATGACGAATCCGGGTCTTGTTTGTCTCTGACAGCGCAAGGTGAAACATCGCGCTTTTTCCTGTAGGAGTCGGGTGAAGACATGTGAGGAGAATGCACTCATTTGTTATCCAAAGAACTCAAAAGCGATCGATTTCCGTCAATAGAATCGATCGCTTTTTGATATAAGTTCATCTAAGACGAACCGGGCATCTTCGACTCCTACAGGAAAAGGAAGCATGAGCCATGCTTCCGTCAGGGAAGAGGAAGACCCGGCAAATCGCATGAAATGCGAGATGCCGCGGCTTACTTCCCGCCTGAGGAAAGCGAAGATGCTGAGGACGTCCGGTGTACTATGCATTTTTCATACAAAAAGACGATGCAGCGTTGCATCGCCTTCTCTTCTTATCCTTTGACCATTCCTTTGAGAACGAAGGCAACGTTTGCCGGTCGTTCTGCTAAACGGCGCATGAAGTAACCATACCAGTCACGTCCATAAGGGACATAGACACGGACTTTATAGCCTTGTTTGACGAGTTCGAGTTGACGCTCAACCCGGATGCCGAATAACATCTGGAATTCGAACTGGTCTTTTTCAATCCCGTTTTCTTTAGCGTAACGGATGATTTGCTCGATCATCGCATCGTCATGTGTTGCGACGGCAGCATAGTTTCCGAGTGATAATTGTAACTTCACGAGCTTGATGTAGTTGTGATCGACATCTTCTTTTTCTGGGAACGCCACCGTTGCCGGCTCTTTATATGCCCCTTTAACGATCCGGAGATTCGTCTCGAAGCGTCCGACACGTTTGATATCATCTTCCGACCGGTAAAGGTATGACTGGATGACCGTACCGATGTTATCGAAAGATTGGCGCAATTCTTCAAACAATTGAATCGTCTTTTCACAACGTGGCTCGTCTTCCATATCAATCGTGACGAAGACACCGAGTTCTTTCGCCCGCGTTAAGATCCGTTCCATGTTCGAGCGAATCAAGTCGCCCGAGATATCAAGTCCGAGTGATGTCAGTTTCAACGAGAGTTGCGAGTCTAATTTTTCTTCCGCAATCATCTCAACCGCACGAATACATTCTTGTGTCATCATCTCTGCTTCCGCTACCGTCGAGATGAACTCCCCTAAATGGTCCATCGTGACGCATAATCCTTTTGCGTTCAATTCCTGGATCGCCCGTTTTGATGCTTCCAATGAATCCCCTGCCACGAAGCGACTTGCTCCGAATTTAAGCCCGTATCGCTTGGCGAGACCGTTCAATGTCTTGTTTTGCGATAAGAAGATAAAACCATCCCGTAGTACTTTTTCCATCACTCATGATTCCCCCTAAATAAATGCTAGGCTGTTTTACCGTATCGGTTCACATCTCTGCCTTTATATTATGACATAAAGCGCTTACATACGCTCTTTCTTTTGTTTATTTTTGAGAATCTGTTGTGCGACAAGTCCTACGGCAAAGAATAAGACATACAGACCGATCGCGAGGAAGAACTGCCATGAGAACGGATCGCGTAGGCTTGAGCCGATATTGTTGTAAACGAACGCACCGGGAATGATCCCGATATAGTTCGCGATGGCGAACTGTTTAAAGCGGATTTTTGATAATCCGGACGCGTAGCTGATCGCGTCAAACGGAAATAGCGGAATCAACCGGACGATCAAGACGACGAGAAAGCCGTTCGTTGCAATCCGTTCGTCGAGTACGTTCAGCTTCCCTTTCCCGATCAACTTCTCAACTCCACGGCGACCGAGCAACCGGGCGATCCAAAAGCTGAGCAATCCACCCGTACCGGCACCAATAACATCGAGTAGTGTTCCGAGCCACGGACCATACGTATAACCGCCAAAGACGGTCAAAAGACTCGCCGGAAAAAAGACGAGTGGTCGGACGGTATAAGCGAGCACATAAAGCAACATCCCTGTCAGACCTTGATTCCGTACCCAATCCGATAATGCTTGAATGTCGAATTGCTCCAACATTCCCGACATCCGGAAATACAGGAGCAATCCAAGTCCAAACATAAAATACAGCGTGATCGGGAGCCAGTCCCGGAGCCGTAGTTTCTTCATGACATCGTCGCTGGAGCAACGTAATAGAAAATCGACAGGAAGATCAACACACTACCAGCAAGGACGAACAGATGCCAAATCGCGTGGTTATACGGCAAGCGTGCCCAGACGTAGAAGATGACGCCGAGCGAGTATGCAAGGCCGCCACCGAGTAGCAGTAAGAATCCTTGGAATCCGAGCGCTTCATAGATCGGCTTGATCGCAAACAGACAACACCAACCAAGAATCAGATAAGACGCGTTCGAGATCCAGACATATTTCCCCGTCGAGTAGAGCTTCCAGATGATGCCGAGCGTCCCGACACCCCAGACGATGCCGAGCAATGTCCAGCCGAGCGGACCACGGAGTGTGATCAAAGCGAACGGTGTATAACTACCGGCAATCAACAGATAGATACCGGCGTGATCTAAAATTTGCAAGACCTTGTTCGCTTTCGTATGCATCAGTGAATGCATCAAGGTCGAGAACAGATAAAGAAGAATCATCGTTGCCCCGAAGATACTGACAGCTGTGACGTTCCAAGCGCTGCCGGATTTCGTCGCCTGCAGGATCAACAGCACGAGCGCGACGATACTGAAAATAACACCCAATCCGTGTGTAATGGCACTGGCGATCTCCTCTTTCAAGGAATCACCTTTTGCGAGTAGCTCTTCGATCGTTTCCTTCGATTGTTGCTTGATCGTTTGCTTGATTTCTTTTTTCGTAACCACTCGAACACCTACTTTCTAAAAACAAAGGACTATGCTTTTGATTATACGCCCTCATGCGACAGCATGCCTATCGAAAGATTCTGTCGATTTGATGACAACCGTCATCTGTTTGTCTTTTCCCGCTTATACAAAAATCCACACCGCCTTTGCGATGTGGATGTCGTTTACCATTGTTCAATATCCGGGCGATCCTTGAACGTCGATTTTGTACCGTGACGTTCGTTAAGGACGGCTTCGACTTCTTTGAATGAGACACCGCGCTCAGCGAGCAAGACCGTTAAGTGATACAACAAGTCTGCTGTCTCTTCTGCTAACGTATCGTTACCAGCGAGAACGACTTCAAATGCCTCTTCGCCGAACTTCTTCGCGATCTTCTCATATCCAGAAGCAATCAAATAGTTCGTATAGGATTCTGCTTCTTTCGCGTCAATCTTCGCTTTGACCGTCTGTTCCAGTTCGTATAACATCGGGCACCTCCACTTCCGTATAGAAACAACTACGATTTCCTGTATGGCATGTCGGACCATTCGCTTTGACCGTGATCAAGAGACTATCTTGATCACAGTCAATCCACATCCGTTTGAGTTCAAGCGTGTTCCCGCTCGTCTCCCCTTTCGTCCAGAGACGATTCTTCGTCCGCGAGAAGAAGGTGACAAGACCGGTCGCAAGCGTCTTATCATAAGCGGCTTGGTCCATGAAGCCGACCATCAAGACATCGTTCGTCTGCTCGTCGACGACGACGGCAGCGACGAGTCCTTTTGAAAAATTCAATGTCGTCATCGGACTTCGACTCCCCGTTCTTTGAGGTAGGCTTTCGTTTCCGGCATCGTGTATGTCGCTTCATGGAAGATTGAAGCAGCAAGAGCCGCGTCAGCGCCTGCCTCTAGTCCTTCCGCTAAGTGATCGAGCGTTCCGACCCCACCGGAAGCAATGATCGGCACGTTAACGACTTCACGCAGACGACGGATCAAGGCGAGATCATAGCCGTCTTTTGTTCCGTCAGCGTCCATTGAAGTGACGAGTAATTCACCGGCACCCAGGGCAACGGCTTCCTGCGCCCACTCAATTGCGTCACGTCCGACCGGTTGTGTGCCACCGTGTGAGAAGACACCCCACGAGTCGCCGGTCTGTTTCGCATCGATCGCGACGACTGTCGCTTGGACACCGAACAGGCGGCTGACTTCTTGAATCAGTTGTGGATTTTGGAGTGCTGACGAGTTGAGTGAGACTTTGTCAGCACCAGCACGAATCAACCGTTTCGCGTCTTCGATCGTCTTGATTCCGCCACCGACCGTAAACGGCATGTAGATGACTTCTGCGACGCGTTCGACGATATCAAGCATCGTCTCGCGCCCTTCTTGCGTTGCTGAGATATCGAGCAGGACGAGTTCGTCCGCCCCTTGCTCGTAATAATACTTTGCGACGGCGACCGGGTCACCGAGATCACGTAAATTCTGGAATTTAACGCCTTTGACGACACGTCCTTCCTTGACGTCAAGACAGGGAATGATACGTTTCATCAACATACGCGTAACACCTCTTTTAAGGCGAGGGATCCGTCGAGCAACGCCCGACCGACGACCGCTCCGTCCATCCCGATCTCTTTGAGACGCGCGACGTCATCGACCGTCGTCACACCACCAGAAGCGATCAATTCGACCCCTTCCCGCTTCAAGCGATCAAGTCCATCGACATCCGGTCCCATCATCATTCCGTCACGCGAAATGTCTGTATACAGGAACGTCTTGATCCCTTTGCCGATCAAGTGCGTCATCGCCTCTTCGAGCGTCCAACCGCTCGCTTCGAGCCAACCGCGTGTTTGAACGATGCCTTCTTTGGCATCCAAGGCAACGGCTAGTTTATCACCAGCAAGAGCAATCATCTGCTCAAGTAACGCTTCGTCTTCAAGAGCAACCGTACCGACGAGAATCCGGTCGATTCCGGCACCGACGTATGCTTCGACCGTCTCGATGTTACGGACACCACCACCAGCTTCGACGAACAAACCGGTTTCCTTTTTGATGTCGGCGATCAAGTTCAAGTGTAACGGTTCGCCGGCTTTTGCACCGTCAAGATCGATCAAGTGAATCGCTGTCGCACCATCTTCCTTGAAGCGCTTCGCGATCGTCAGTGCATCACCGAAGAATGTCTGTTGGTCAAAATCTCCTTGCTTTAGGCGTACGGCCTGTCCGCTCATTAAATCGATTGCTGGGTAGAGTTGCATGTCGTCTCTCTCCATTCCTTCAGTAGTTTCAATCCGACTTCGCCACTCTTTTCCGGGTGGAACTGCATTCCCGTGACTTGTCCTTTTTGAACGATCGCCGGAACAAGGCGTCCGTATTCGACCGAATCGACGATCCACTCTGGATCACAGACGGCACCGTACGAGTGGACGAAATAGACCGCTTCGCCGTGGTTCGTCAGCTGGTGCCAGCCCATGTGTGGTAAGCGGACATCGCTCGGTAGTTTTTCGATCGTTCCTGGTAAAATGCCGAGACCTTCCGTCAGTCCATCTTCGTCACTCGATTCAAAGAGCAATTGCATCCCGAGACAAATCCCGAGGAACGGTTTCTTTTCGGCTTGTTCTTTTAAGAAGTCGACCAGTCCCGTCTCCTTCAAGCGCTCCATTGCCGGTGCATAGGCACCGACACCGGGTAAGACAAGTGCTTCTGCTTGGTCGAGCAACTCCGTGTCACTCGTGACGATGACTGCTTCGCCGAGCTCCTTTAACGCCCGCTCGACATTCGCGATATTCCCGACGCCATAATCGACGATTGCTATCATTGATCAATCAACCCTTTCGTAGACGGTACCCCTTCGCTCGTCACGGCAACTGCCTGACGGACGGCCCGACCGAGTGCTTTGAACAACCCTTCGATCATGTGGTGTGTATTCGAACCATACAAGACTTCGGCATGAATCGTCATCCGGGCACTGCGCGATAAGCCTTGGAAGAACTCTTCTGCGAGTTCCGTATCAAAGTCACCGAGCTTCGGATTCTTGAAACTAGCACGGAAGACCGTGAACGGACGACCGCTGAAATCGAGCACGACCGACGCGAGTGTCTCATCCATCGGTACACGCGATTCGCCGTAGCGTTCAATCCCGGCTTTATCGCCGAGCGCTTCCGTCAACGCTGCCCCGAGGACGATCGCTGTATCTTCGACCGTGTGGTGCGCATCGATCCACGTATCACCTTTTGCTGTCACCTTCAGACCGATCCGGGCCTGAAAGGCAAATAACGTCAACATATGATCAAAGAACCCGACACCAGTCTTAATCTCAACCGGACCTCCTGCGAGATCGACCTCAACCTTGATGTCTGATTCTGCACTTACTCGTTCGCTTGCGCCACGCCGCATCGTAATTCCTCCTCTACACACGTTTCTAATACTTGCATCGCTTCTGGTGATCCACAACTGACACGGAATGCCTGGTCAAACAAGCGGATCCGTAATCCAGCGTCAGCACAACGCTGCGTAAAGCGTTCGGCTTCCGGATACTCGACATAGACGAAGTTCGCTGCACTCGGATACGTCTTGCCGATTGGCGTGAGAATTCGCTCGATTGCTTCGCGACTCGCATACGTTTCTTCTAAGACCCGATCGAGTTCCGGTTCTGCCATGATGGCGATGCCGACAGCTGCTGATAGACCAGAGACGTTGTACGGTGATTTAATCTGTTCGATTTCTTCAATGATTTGTTCGCTCGCGATGACAAAACCAAGTCGAAGCGATGCGAGTCCGAACGCTTTTGAGAGCGTCCGTAAGATGATCGCTTTCGGATATTCCTCTAGTAAATGAAGCATCGACTGTTCGAGCGCGAAGTCGATGTACGCCTCATCGATAACGACGTATTTGCCACTATCGAGCAAACGACGGATGTCCGCTTCCTTGCGGAGGACACCGGACGGATTGTGCGGGTGACTCAAGAAGATGATCTCACCAGGAGCTGCGATCAATCCGTCGACGTCAAGCGCCATCTCGTCGAGTAACGGTACGCGTTCAAACGGTGCCCGTGCCCGGTCAGCGTAGAACTGGTACATGACGAAGTCCGGTTCCGAGGCGATGACCGGCATCCCGGGTCCGCCGTAGCGGGCACATAAGTAGCCGATCAACTCATCCGAGCCGTTCCCGGCGACGAGTTGCGTCGGACGGACACCAGCGTATGTTGCGTACGATGTCTTAACTTGATCGATGATCTCGACAGGATATTCATTTAAAGGGAACGTTGCGATCAATTCCTGGATCGCTTCGATCCCGACTGGACTGTGGGTCGTGAATCGTTCGTTTTGGTGTAATCGCATTAGTCTTCCCTCACTTCGATGGCTTGTGCGTGTGCTTCGAGTCCTTCGACCCGGGCAACGGTCTTCGCTGCGTTCGCGAGACGTTGTACGCCTGCGCGTGTGGCTTCGAGCATCGACTGGTGACGAAGGAACGTCCGCGCTGATAATCCAGACGCAAAACGAGCTGTGCCGGATGTCGGTAAGACGTGATTCGTTCCAGCGACGTAATCGCCGAGCGTTTCCGGTGTCTCGTGACCGAGGAAGATCATCCCGGCGTGACGGATCGACTTGACGACCTCTTGCGGATTGGCAACGGCAAGTTCCAAGTGTTCCGCTGCGAGACGGTTCGCTTCTTCGATTGCTGTTTCGAGTGGAGCGACGAAGACGCCACCATTTTCCATCGCACGACGGGCAATCTCTTGACGCGGCAATTGCTGTAAGCGCCGCTCGATTTCTGTATCCACCGCTTGTTTCATCTCTTCCGTTGGCACGAAGGCGATCGCGACAGCGTCACGGTCGTGTTCGGCTTGCGCAAGGAGGTCGGCTGCGATCCGGTCCGGATGCGCTGTTTCGTCCGCGATGACGACAACTTCCGATGGACCGGCAACCGAGTCGATGCCAACAATCCCGTAGACTTGGCGTTTTGCTTCAGCAACGAAGCGGTTTCCGGGTCCGACGATCAAGTCAACGGCTTGGATGCTTTCTGTTCCAAATGTCAGCGCGGCGACCGCTTGTGCTCCACCAATCGTATAGATTTCTGTCACACCAGCGATGCGTGCCGCAACGAGAACCTCATCACTTAAGTTCGTCATCGGTGTCACCATGACGACGCGTTCGACTCCGGCAACTTTCGCTGGAATCGCGTTCATCAAGACCGTCGATGGATAACTTGCTGCACCACCCGGTACGTAGATCCCGACCGAATCAACGGGAACGAACCGTTGGCGTCGTGTCACGTCTGCTTCGACGAGTTCGATGTCAGGCGGTAGTTCTTGTTCGTGCCACTCGACGAGTCGTGTCGCCATCAACTTCAACGAGTCAATCAAGTTGGCGTCTGCCTGTTCGAAGGCTTTTGTGATCCGTGTTTCACTGAGACGGAAATCTTCGAGATCGACCTGATCGAATTGGTTCGTGTAATCGCGGACAGCAGCGTCACCGTCTGTTGCGACGCGTTCGAGAATCGCGCGGACCGCGAGCTCCGTGTCGCGATCGATGCTGAATGGTTTTGTCGGTGTCATGATCGTGTCACTCCTTCTGTCAATTGCTCGAGCAAGCGGATGACTTCCACCCGCTTCCGTTTTAACGTCCATTCGCTCGTAAAGAATCGAGCGCTGATATCGATGATTTTTTCGTATTCATTTAGTCCGTTTGCCCGTAACGTCTCACCTGTCTCGACGATATCGACGATTGCGTCAGCAAGACCGAGTAACGGCGCTAACTCGACCGAACCGTTCAACGGTACGATGTCGACGTCGACACCGAGTTCGCTGAAGTAGCGTTTTGCGATGACCGGATACTTCGTCGCGATCCGGACGCGGCGTCCGCCTTCGAATTGCAACGGTTCCTTTGCACAGACGGACATCCGGCAGACTCCGAATGGCAATTCCGCGAGTTCTGACAGTTCTTGATCCGATTCGAGTAAGATGTCGCTCCCCGTGATCGCGACGTCAAGGACGCCTTGAGCAACGTACGGAATCAAATCCGATCCTTTCATGAAGACGAATTCGTGCTCGCCCCGTTTGACGATCAGTTCGCGTTCAACGGCTCCCCATGTCTCGACGCCAGCTTCTTTCAGATAACGTTCTGTCGCTTTCGACAGCCGTCCTTTCGTAATTCCGATTCGCATTTAGAGCACCTCCGCCAACCGTTCGACCGAGAATCCGATGCCGAACGCCTGTTGTTCTTGTCCGAATTGTTCATAAAGCCGGTCATAGCGTCCACCGACGAGGACGGGTTCCGTCACACCTTCGATGAAACCGTGAATCGTGATCCCGTCATAGTACGTCTGTAAGCCCATTTGACCGAAGTCGAGATCGGCATTGACGGCTTCCGCGAGATCAAGCACGGCATTGAGTCGTGTCTCGTCGACGTACGGTAAGATCGTCTCTGCCCCTTCGCGTCCGAATAATAAAGGAAGTTTCGCGAGTAAAGCATCATCAAGTTGACCCGCGATTCGCTTCAGTTCGATGACGTTACGTAAACGGAGCATCTGCGTCACTTGGTCGCGTAAGTGGTGATCACCGACGCGCGTCTCAATCAAATGCTCGATCAATCCGGCATCGCCGATCGAGAGTGTGACTTCTTTTCCTGTCAGTTCTTCGACGAGTCGGACCGCGAGTTGAATTGCTTCGATTTCCGCGATTTGTCCCCGTTCCTCGAATCCGACTTGGAACTTCTCTTCCGGTTGAAAGACCGAGCCACTGTAGAAGACACGTTTATATTGTTCGCGACCACGTTCGCTAAGGGCACGCGCGACACTAGTCGTAAAATCCATCCGAATCTGTTCCCGTCCACCGATTTCCTCAATTAAGGGGGTGATTAATCGGGTATAGTTAGATTGTTCGAGTCCATCCTCGAGCTGACGGATGACCCGTTGAAGCCGTGTTGCCGAGGCACCGACATAGTCCGTCGCTCCATCCTTGAGTCGAATCGTAGAAAATGATTGCATACTCCCACTCCTTTATCTTATTATCACTGTACCACGCTAAATTATTTAACGATAAGATACCGTGTTTCGGGCACATTGTCAATCGCTTTGCTTGCCAATTCTAAAAAATCGGAGGGTTACTCATGCAATTATTGAAATGGGACGGTCACGTCCACAGTCCATATTGTCCACACGGTACAAAGGATCCACTCGAAGCCTACATCGAGCGGGCGTTAGAGCAAGGCTTAGAACGGATCAGCTTCACGGAACATGCCCCTTTACCTGAAGGTGTGACGGATCCTGCGCCAGATAACGATTCCGGAATGTCGTTCGCGACAGCCGATGCCTATCTGAAGGAATTGACACAACTCCGCGAGACATACAAGAATCAGATTGATATCCGGATCGGGATGGAGTTCGACTACTGGGAAGGGCATGTCGACGGGACGCGTGACATCATTGCCCGCTACGCTGACGTCTTAACCGACGGCATTCTCTCACTGCATTACTTATACATCGATGAGCAATATTACGGCGTCGACTTCAGCAAGGAAAGCTTCGGTGAGATCGTCACGAAACTCGGAAGCGTCACGGCGGTACACGAACGCTATTATGAAGGCATCCAAGCCCTCGTCATGACGGACCTCGGTGCACACCAGCCGAAGCGCCTCGGTCACTTAACGTTACCGACGAAATTCATCCAAGCCTATCCGCTTGAGTCGAACCCAACGAACCTCGACGACACGTTACGGAAGATCCGTCAGGCGAACTTCACACTCGACGTCAACACAGCAGGACTCCGAAAGCCATTATGTGGTCTTTCCTATCCTTACCCGGAACTCCTGCAAGTCACGCAGTCGTTATCGATTCCGCTCGTCTATGGATCAGATGCCCATCTCGCAAAAGATGTCGGTGCTGATTTCGATTTCAAATGGTAAAACAAAAATCCGGATGCCGCAGCGTCCGGATTTTTTTGTTTAGGAATATGGAAAATCAGCAGCTTCGACAGGAGCAATCGATCGTGCTAATTTTTTTAATTGTGCTAGCGACACGTTACCAGACAGGAGGACGATTTGGTTGTCCTCGACGTAATAGAGGTTCGCTCTCCCTTGTTTCTGCTCGAAATAAGCCGTCTGTCCGTTCGCAAGTGTCGTTTCTTTCCAGTCCTCGCCTTGAACGTCTTGCTTCGGAACAACGGTTAGAAGAATCGTTTGGGACTTCGTGTGGAAGAACCAAACACTATCGTCCCCATTAGGAGTCGAACTACTCATAATCGCTTGGAATGTCGAGAACGGTAAATTCAAGCCGCGAGCAGAACTACTCTTCTTAATGTTTTGAACGTCGTCATATGAGACGCCTCCTAACATCCAGTTCGTCTCTTGCTTGGTATACTCTAGTACAGCAAGACGATCTGCTCCTTTTGGATAATGCAGCGTCACGTAAGCATGATTTCCGACAACGATACTGCTCCAGATATCACCTTCAGTCGGGTGCGCTTTTGTTCCATCTTTAAAGTAAAACGTCACGTGACGACGGAAATCCGCTTCAAACGAATCCTGTTCTGAAAAGTCCTTCGCTTTAATGCGTTGCACGATGGCATCGGGATTATTTACATCTTCAGCAGTATTATCCTCGATCCAGTGTGACCTAAGCTGATTCAAAGGCGGAATTTGGTCCGGTTCTGCACAACCGGTCAAGATACTTGCAGCGAGTAAAGCACTGATTACACCAATCCGTTGAAATCGCATGACAATCTCCTTTTCCTCTTTTTCCTTTCTTTGAGTATCTCACGTTGCGGGACTAAGTCTTTAAGAAAATTATGAAAAGAAGGAAAGGAGAATTTCTGATTAATACGCATTCATACGCGAAAAATCTACAGACAAAAACAGACTAGCCCTCTTCGATTGAAAAGAACTAATCTGTTTCGTATGTTTCACTCTAAGTTGGCATGTTTCCCGTACATCGTCTGCGAATCGAGCTGTTTGTCTTCCATGATCTGCAGAATCAAGGCATCATAGAACAACAACATCGTCTGTTCAAACAACGAGCCCATCGGTTGAACTGTCTCGTCCGCTAATGCCGTTTGTTCTTTCGGAACTCCGGGCAATTTGACGACTAAGTCTGCAAGTAGTGCTAACGTCGACGTCGGATTAATCGTGACGACGGCAACCGTTCCACCGATTTGCTGTGCTTTCTCGACGATTGGAATCAAGGTTTTCGTCTCACCCGATCCGGAACCGACGATCAACAAGTCACCCTCGCGTAAATTCGCCGTGACCGTCTCACCGACGACATACGCGTCGAGTCCCATGTGCATCAACCGCATGACGAACGCTTTTCCCATTAAGCCGGAGCGACCGGCTCCTGCGAGAAAGATTCGGTTCGCTTGCAGCACAGCGTCTGCCAGTTCTTTTGTCTCGGTTGCATCGATCGCTTCGACCGTCGAAGTCAGCTCTTCGATAATCGTTTGAATATGTGTCATTTACGCCTCTTGCAGCATCCGGTGCATCGTTGACGCTGTCTCTTGTTTATCATCTTGTCCCGTGATACCGCCACCGACGATGATCAAATCAGGACGTGCTGCGATGACTTCTGGTAACGTCTCCATCTTGATGCCACCCGCAACAGCAGTTTTTGCGTTCGTCACAACCGACTTGATTGTCGCGAGATCCTCGAATGAATTTTGACCGACTGCTTGCAAATCGTACCCTGTGTGGACACAGATGTAGTCGACGCCTAATGCATCCAGTTCTTTCGCACGTGTCGCGATATCTTTCACAGCAATCATATCAACGAGAATCTGTTTGCCTGATTTTTTCGCTTCTTCGACTGCCCCTTTGATTGACATGTCTTCCGCTGCCCCAAGAATCGTCACGATGTCAGCACCGTGTGCGACAGCTTGGCTGACTTCGTAACCGGCAGCGTCCATGATCTTCAAGTCAGCGAGGACCGTTAAGTTCGGGAACGCGGCCTTCATTTCTTTGACGGCGCGGAGCCCTTCGTTGATGACGACTGGTGTGCCGATCTCAACGATATCTAAATTGTCTTCCCCGATTTCTTTGACTAAAGCAATCGCACCTGCTGTATCGACTAAATCAATTGCGAGTTGTAATTTCATTTTGTATCTCTCCCATTCTTCTCTATATTGTCGTACCTGACACTTCCTTCAGACATTCAAGAAGGAACAGGACTAAATATAATCCGCAGGAGCATTCTTGAGAAGTACGCACTTTTAATTTACATAGTGCGGTTTTTTATACATAGTGCAAAAAAGTATACTGTCAATCGGAAGAAAGACTATACTGGAGCAGGAGGTGAAACGATGCCACATTTTGAAGACCGTCAGTTTAACTGTGAGAAGGAATTGACACTCTCGATCATCGGGGGAAAATGGAAGATGCTCATTCTTTGGCACTTAGGCAAGGAAGGGACAAAACGCTTCGGGGAACTGAAAAGTCTGATGCCCGGGATCACGCAACGGATGCTCGTCAATCAACTACGCGAACTCGAAGACCACCATATCATTCACCGGGAAGTCTATCCGGTCGTACCACCGAAGGTCGAATATTCGTTGACGCCACACGGACATAGCTTAATGCCGATTTTAGATGCGATGTATGACTGGGGTAAGGATTATGCGAAAAATGTTCTGGAGATCGACTTCGAACAACAAAAGATATCGCCATAAAAAAGATGCTCGTGGTCTCATCTCTTTTTAGAGATAAGTCCACTGAGCATCTTTTTAAAATTCATCTAAAGATAGGAAGCTTTGCTACTTTTTAAATAATTCATGTTTCGTTTTACAATGAATGGAAGTCTAGTATCATAATAATAAAGTGCTCATTTTCAAATCAACAATATACATTTTTAATTAAATTTTAAAGGAGATACCAATGGGAGATATAAAATTTTTTAAAATAAATAATGGTACAGTTCAAGAATTAAATGGGCAATCGATTAGACTTGAAAAATCTTTACAAAAATTGATTGAAAATCATCTTGAATCATTTCTCGGCATTCGTTTCTTGGCTTCTGAATATTCAACAGGAAAACGTCATGGCGGAAGAATAGATACACTAGGGATTGATGAGAATAACTCACCTGTAATTATTGAATATAAACGTTCAACAAATGAAAATGTGATAAACCAAGGACTTTTCTATTTAGATTGGTTACTTGATCATAAAGCGGAATTCAAATTATTGGTAATGCAAAAATATCCTAAAATCGATTTAGAAAGTATCGAGTGGAGTAGCCCTAGATTGCTTTGTATTGCTGGTAGTTTTAATAGGTATGATGAGCATGCTGTACAGCAAATAAATCGCAATATTGAGCTTTATCAATATAAGCATTATGATGAAGGATTTTTAATGCTAGATTTAGTTAATGCAACAACCGAACAAGTTAACTCTACTAAAGACGATCTACTAGTTAAATCTTTAAAACCTATTAATACTAGACAAGGAAAAACTGTTTCTGAGTATATAGAACGAGCAGATGACAAATTAATAGACCGGTACGAAAACTTAAAAGCTTTTATCTTAGCTTTAGGTGATGATATTCAAGTTAAAGTATTAAAATATTATATAGCATTTAAACGTATTAAGAATTTTGTATGTGTTGAAGTTCATCCACAATCTAATATAATCTTACTATATCTAAAAATTAATCCATCAAATATTAACATCGAACCAGGATTCACTAGAGACGTTAGTAATATTGGACATTATGGAACTGGCGATTTCGAAATACGTATTAGCAATGATGAAGAACTAGAAAAAGCTAAAACATACATTGAACAATCTTATGATTTAAGCTAAAAAATATATGAGGCTTGAGTTGTTTCACATCAGTTTCGTATTCTTACATCCGATCACTATAGTTGTTTAAAGCTAACTAATTTAAGAACTTTTTAATGGTGTTCAGAAAGAATTGGTCCATAAAAAATGCTTAGTGAACTCTTCTCTATGTGAGAAGAGCTACTAAGCATCTTTTTTAGGATTCTTCCGCCGTATAAATCTTCGACATCGCCAGTTCATCAACGTATTCCCCATCGATGAAAAGCGATGCAATCCGTGTGCCTTCGATGTTAAAGCCAAACTTATGATAGAGTTCGATCGCCCGCAGATTGTCTTTGCGAACCGTCAACTCGAGTCGGATGAGCCCTTCTTCAATCGCAAACGCATCAACCGCTTCTAGTAGCCCCGCACCAAGACCACGACCCGTATAGGCATCTAGCAAGCCGATGACGAGATTCGCTCGGTGACGGATTCGACTCGGTTCGCCACCAACGACGAGTGCATACCCGACGAGTTGGTCATCGACGTCCACAACAAAGATATCCGAGTTCGCAGCCTGACCGAACTTCTCGATGAACGCCTCCGCCTGTTCCGTTGACAGGACGCGTTCCTCTGGCTCGTACAACATATATTTCGTTTCCCGATCAATTCGTCGCATCAAGTCCGATAAGGCTTTTCCGTCCATCAATGTGGCGCGTCGTATCATAGGTGTCAGCTCCGTTTCTAAAGAAACCAGATTTATAAATCAATTCTTATTGCATCCCTAGCATTTCCCACTTAATATACTTCACTGAGTTGAGTAGTCTTCTTAAAAGTAATCCCTGTTTCGATTGCAGAAAAATGCTTTTCTCCACACCGAATTTTTGCTAATTCTGTTGGACGTAAATCTTCTGAAGCAGTACTACCTTTTGTTTCAACAATGAAATATAAACGATCCTTTCCATCTCTTTCAAGAGCTAATGCCCAGTCTGGATTGTACATACCAAGTGGTGTTTTAATCTTAAATTCTCCAGGAAGCTTAATATAAAATTTTACGTTCGTGTCTTGCTCACAGGATTCTGCAAATTCTCTTTCCACCGATGAATCGACAATAACATGATCATAAGGTGAACGATTACTCACTACCGAAACGATCTTATCACTATATGTTTCAATTTCTTCCTTCATGAAAAGTGACTGATCATATACTTCATCGCCTGGTGTTCTCTCATACTTAATACCATCAATGATTTCCATACGTTTTGCGGCATTAATAATGCGAGCTGATTCCATCATATACATTTGCGGATTTCGTTTAAAATCTACTAAAGTGTCACTCTCTTTTAATATTTGAATTAACGTTTTGCGCCTTAGTTTCGTCTCATTTTGCAAATACGTTATAATATCTGGTGCTTTTTCGTATTTTCGTTCAGTCATAGAAAAAATCGTATTTTCTTCTTTAAGTGTTGATATACCAGACTCATCTACTTCGAGTCTACTACGCTCATATTCTAATTTATCTATGCGAACAATCAGCTCATCATTCAATTTTTCAGCAACGTGCTGTATAAATCTATTGGTATCCATTTGAATCGTATAGTTTGTTTTATACTTAATTTGATCCCACAATTCTAAAAATGGACCTGAGAGTGCTTCTTTGTTTAATTTTACTTTTACTTTTTTTTGATTATCTTTTATTTCAATTTTTTCAACATTGAATTTCAATTCAATTATTTCGATAACTTTTTCTTTCATATCTAATGCAAGTTCTTTAAAAGTATCTGGAATATCAAATGTTTTTTCCTTGATTGCTTTTGCAAGTAATTCTGTACCTTTACACTTGGCATCAATATAATCCTGTTCTTTCAAATATTCTACAAGTTGTTCAGATTTTTCAATTCCTAGCGGCGTTTTAATTCCCGTGTGCTCATCTACTTGAATCACAAGTGAACTAAAAATATCTTGTTTAAAGAGTCCGAATTCCATTCCTTCTTCTTCGTACTCAGTTTGTAACCCTTTAGCAAATTCATCATAACTTTCATTTGCCATGACTGTTAAAGTATTGACCTCGAAACCTGGAACGCGCTCACCATCTTGATTGACTGCAATACGAAGACCTCGTCCAATTTTTTGACGCTTTGTAATCGTATCAGTCGACTCAATTAGCGTGCAAATTTGAAAAACATTCGGGTTATCCCATCCCTCTTTTAAAGCAGAATGTGAAAAAATAAAACGATATTTATGTGCAGATTTCGTATTTCCGCTTGCTTCATCATAGATAGTTAGCAAATCCTCTTTGTTTTTCATGATGATATTGTATGTGGTCTCATCTTCTTTTGAAGATCCTAACGTATTTTTCACCTTATTTTTTCCATCTATCGAGAAATAACCATTGTGAACCTCTTTAACCGACACTCCATGATCACGAAGTTTTTTATACTTAGAAGATTTTATAACGTTCTCATATTCTTCTTCAAATATTTGTCCATATATCCCTAGTAATTCGTTACCTTCTCTATCATATTTTCGATAGTTAGCTACGTTATCAATAAAGAATAAACTTAATACTTTAATTCCTCTATCATTAAGTTTCAACTCTTTATTTAAATGCTCCTCAATCGTTTTTCGAATCTGAGCACGCTTTATTTCTAAATCTTCATTTTGTGATTGACTCAAACGAATTATAGATGGTTCACCTGAAAACTCGATGTATTCATTGTTTAGCTCTGCTGAAATATCTTTTACAAAACCAACAGACTCATAAGCAACAATATGTTTCGATTTAGTATAAAGGTCGTCGCCTTGTTTAAGCTTAAATTCTTTTTTTTCAATTTCTCCTTTATTTTTTACAAGCATTTCAACAGTTGCTGTTATTGTTTTAGGAGTAGCTTTAACATTCACTAATTTTAAGTATGCATTATTACCATCGATAGAACGTGAAATTCCAGCTACTTCAATTTGTTTGACAAGCTTTTGTTGATACGCTTCCACTGGACCAAGTTTATAAATTAATGGATAGTTTTTATTCTTATGTGTTGCAGAGAATCGGAATGCTACTAATGGTTTTAATGCTGCGATAGCATCTTGCGCATTTTCAGTATTGTCTACACTTTGTGGTTCATCGATAATCACAATGGGATTGGTCTCTGAGATTAACTCAATTGGAGCAACACCATGTAATGTATCCATATCATTACGATAAATAATATTCATATTGTCATTATTTTTAGTACTCTTTGAAAAAGCTTGAATATTAATTACCATGATTTCAACTTCATTACTCGTCGCAAATGCCTGAACTTCATTGAGTCGTGAACTATCATACATAAAAGAGCGATAGATTTGTCCTTGCATTTGTGTTCTAAAATGATCACGAGTCATTTCAAGTGTTTTCATAACTCCTTCTTTTATCGCTACAGAAGGAACTACAATAATAAACTTAGTGAAACCGTATTTACGATTCATTTCTAAAATCGATTTTAAATAAACAAACGTCTTTCCGGTACCAGTTTCCATTTCAATATTAAACTGAAGAAATTTATTAAAAAAATCTTTAGCAATCGGAATACCCTGATCAATTTGAATTTGATGGACATTTTGTAATAATTTACTATGCGAAACATCAATTTTATTACCGATACCTATTTGACCAAAAAGCTTTCCTTGTGTAGATTGATCCATAATTGTAAATTCCGATTTTCGAATTTGTTGTCCTTCGAAAACTCTTAATATTGCGTTTACTGCATCTGACTGATACATTAATTCATCAAACTGAATTTTCATATATAATCACCTTTAAATCGTTAACAAGTTATCTTCCGGATAACCTGCATCTTTTAGAATTTCAATACAATTCAACTTGTCTGAGTCATTGATAAAACCAGAATCGCAAAAAATAACACTACTCGTCTCTGAACCTTGCTCATCACGGCGTACAATGATCGCTTTTGCGATTTCTGGTGTGATTCGATTCGATAAACAAATAAATAAACTTCCAAACGCAATATCGTAAATTGTTTGATCATCGACTTCAAAAATTTCAATAGGATATGTTAGTTCTAGACCTTGTTTCAGCATAATTTCATATACAGTATCTAATTCCGAACGACCTTCAACAAAAATTGACTCATATAAATCTAATTCATCTTCCAAGTTTGAAAAATCTACATTCCATTCTCTTATATTTGAAGTATCAAGTTTTAGCACTTTAAAACCGATATCTAGTGATTCTGGATCAACAGTTCTTTCATCCAAAATACTCGACTGCAGTTGTTTTTCTTGTAGTTCTTTTTTTATTTTTTCACCTGCACGACGAATACGTTCCTCACCAATGTCGCAAATAGTACGATAGCCATCTTTATAGGCCTCAGATTTTTCATCTAATATTTCTGGAAGCTGAATCATAATAAATTTACGATTTCCGTTATCTTCGGAATTTAGTTGCATTGTTGCATGGGCTGTTGTTGCAGATCCCGAAAAAAAGTCTAAAATTATAGAATCTGAATCCATAATACTAATAATTCTTTTCATGAACGTCAACTGCTTAGGATTATCAAAGTTTAGATTATTTTCCTTAAAGAAATTATAATCTGGTCTTTGATCATCAGACATGATAGATTTGGGTCTTTGCTTAGAATTTTCTTCTAGATATCTTTTTATTGTAGGTAAGCTTCCATCTGAATGAAAATGAATACGATTATCTTCTACTAATTTTTTTAATCTCTCAGAGTTGTATCTATATCCACCGGGTGGTACAGAATCATAGTCGTTAGTTAGAGGATTAAATAAAGGTTCTAAATTTCCATTCTTGACACCGCCTAAGTTATCTTTTCGATATACACCCCTTTCATCTAAATACCAATAATTTGTAAAATCTATAAATCTAGGGTATTTAGTAAGTTCTTTTAATTCATTTGTTATCTCATCATTTGACATGTTGTTTCCTTGCAAATAGGCAATTCTTTTTTTATACTCTTCGATATTATTTTTATCTACAGCCCATTTTTGATCAGAATGTTTTTCATTTAGTATATTAATATTTTTGGAGTAAACTAAGCAGTATTCATGACTTACTGATAAAAACAACGCTTGATTCTTTGTACTATTTGTATTTCTAATTATTGTTCCAATAAAATTATTTTCGCCATAAATTTCATCACAAATTCGTTTCAAGTTACTTTGTTCACTATCGTCAATACTAATAAAAATAACACCATCATCAGTTAGTAAGTTTTTAGATATTTTTAGTCTTGCAAACATCATATTTAACCAATCTGTATGAAAACGTCCATTACTTTCCGTATTCGTTCTAATCATTTTTCCTTCAATGTCTATTTGACCTGTCTGCTCTAAGTAATTTTGCAATCCATCTGTAAATTTATCCTTATAAACAAAATCTTTTCCAGTGTTATATGGAGGATCAATATAAATCATTTTAATTTTATTGTTGTATGATTTTTGTAAGAGTTTTAATACTTCTAGGTTATCTCCTTCAATATAGAGATTTTCAGTTGTATCAAAATTTTTACTTTTATCAAAATCTGGTCGTAAAGTACCTTTTGATGGTCTTTGCGCTCCCGCAATCATTTTTTTCTTTCCGTTCCATGTAAACTGATAGCGTTCTTGTTCATTTTCTATAACTTCACCAAGAACTGTCTTCAACATATCAAAATCAATTTTTTCGTTATCTGTTATGACTTCTGGAAATATTTTTTTTAGGTGTTCAATATTCCTTACTGTTAAATCTAAAGATTCTCCGCTCATTTTATTGATCATGTCTTTGCTCCTTTTCTATTAGTGCCTGTTTTTGAAGCTTTATTTTATTAGCTACTTGTTGCATTTCTATTCTTTTATTTAATTGCTTTTCTTGTTTTGCACGTTTAATATAATCTTCTATTTGTGAATCCATAACAACTAATTCTTCTAGTAAGTTACTTTCCAATGAAACTGGTGCATAGATGTTGTAACGAGCTCCCAATTCTAAATGTAATAGTTGTTCAATCCAAGACTCATAAAACAATTTTAAGTTGTCTTTATTAAAAGAATCAAACTCTAAAAATTGTTCCGCATTTTTCATGATAATTTTATTGAACTCGTACACCCTATCATGCGTTAAAAAACCATCTTTTTTCTTTATATGCGTTGCCAAAATCCATTTTGTATTGCTACCATCAAAAAACAAAATAACAAGTGGATTAGGTATGATATTCATAAACATCTTATAAATTTGATTAGACTTCCTTAAATCATGCACAGATACTAATAATAAAATAATTGAATCGTATCGCTCAGTCTCACTTTCAAATGGTTCGATATTTGTATTATTAGTTTGAATCGTTGCTAAAATACGAATCCCTCTAGAAACTACATTATCAGAAATGACCTTCTTCTGGACCGGATTGAGTTTGTCTTCCAATTGATTGTACGGTAAGGTTCTCATGATATGAGTTGCTTTAGGAAAACCCACTGCTTTTAATAATCGTATTTCGTTCATAAAGATGCATCCTTTATAACTAAAAATGAAATTAGTTCTATCTCAGTTTCATCTAACTCTGAATGAGCCTGTAATGTACTTGTCCCGAAGTTAAATAAACTTTCAAATCCGACCTCATCTTGCTTATCTTTGATGATATTAATCGATTTTTTTAGTAATTCTTGATAATGATCCATATCAACCGCATCATTCGTCTGTTCATTAAACCAATTCACGGCATTTAAATCGGGTTCATTATAACCGAGTGTTAATTTTCGATAAACATCCAAGATTTTTTTCGCATGTGTATAATGGATAAATACCTTACCTTCGTCTGTTACATAGAGCAAAATATGAGAACCTAAATTATTATCCTCCATCGCAACTTTTTTATGTTGCTTAACACAAAAAATGACCCCTGGAACAGCTTCTGGTAATGATTCATTAGTAATAACAGCATAAAGACCTTTCACTGCTGTAGAAAGTTCTTTTTTATAGTTCTTTAAAGCTGTACCTAAGTCGCTTTTAAAGTCGGTATATGTCAAATCGGTAATCGAAATCGCCCCAGAAATATCTTCTAGGTTCAGTACGTCATTTTGTAGAGATTTTAATTGATTGCGACGATATTCTAAGTCATTCATTTCTTTGGAAGATGTCTCTAAAAAATCTTCTTCACCTGAAGCAGAAGTACTTAACATTTTCATTCGTCCTTTGACACGTTCCTCTAAATTAATATATTCATCTAGTTCCATATTCGGCCAAAAGTTTACAAGTTGGATTTTTTCATTAACTGAACCAATTCTGTCAATCCGTCCAAAGCGTTGAATAACACGCACTGGATTCCAATGAATATCATAATTTATCAAATAATCGCAGTCTTGCAAGTTCTGACCTTCTGAAATACAATCCGTCGCAAAGAGAATGTCTATTTCACTTGTTTGTTTACTAAATACTTTATTGCGTTCTTTCGAAATCGGAGAAAAATTCATTAAAATATCGTTGATATTATTTAACCGAACTCCTTTTAAGGTACATTTATTAACTGAACTACCAGTAACTAATGCAGAATGAAGGTTATTATTTAATAAGCGTTCTGATAAATGTTCATATAAATATTTCACTGTATCAGCAAATGCCGAAAAAATGATGACTTTTTTATTTCCTGGATTGATTGGATTCTCTATTTTTTTTTGAATCACTTGTATTAAATGTTCAAGTTTTGCATCGCGGTCTGTTGAAATTTGTTTTGACTGATTTAATAAGGTTTGTATTATTGTTAAATCACTACGTAAATCACCTGACCACTTTAAGGCATCCATATCACTCAATTGAACTTTTACTTTGTCACTACCTACAGTAACCGCTTCAAGTTGTTCGTCGTCAAACTCTGTTTCGTCATAATATTGCTCTGAATATGATTGCTCATTTCTAAGCTGTAATGTGAGTAAAGTTTCTTCGATACGACTTACTAGTTTTTCCAGAGTCAGTCTAAATGCATGAATCGAACTTTCTAGACGTTTAAATAGATTGACCTTCATCAATGCAGCTACAGCGTATTCACGATCGGTTTGTTTAAAAGTTGACTGTCCATTTTTTACTTTCGTATCATACAAATTTTCGTAATAATTTATTCTATGCGGTAGAATATATTTCATTGGTTGATAGATACTAAAGTTTAATGATTCCAATTTTTCATTTACTTCACTCATATTAATGAATTTTTGTCTCGTATCAACATCAGATTTAATCGAAATTGGCTTTAATCGCGTTGGAAAACTTCCTACGTCTGTAACATTATAATATTTCTCAATATGTTTTCGACTCCGTGCAATAGTTAGCAAATCAAGCAACTGGAAGTAATCTTGATCCACCATATCTAAAAATTTTTCTGTCGTACGTATTTTTACCGGAAGAGTCGCCCACCGATTAAAAGCCGTCTGGGCCAATCGTAACGTTTTTTCGATACTTTCAATACCCTCTTTTTGAAGTACATTGTCCTTATCTTCTGTAATAAAAGCAATTTGGTTTTTCATGTCATTCATTTTGTTGTTTACTGGAGTAGCAGATAGTAATAAGACTTTAGTTTTAACACCATTTTTAATAATATCCTGCATTAATTTTTGGTATCGTGTTAATCGACCTTGTCGTGCAACATTATTTCTAAAGTTATGTGATTCATCGATGACAACTAAATCGTAATTTCCCCAATTGATTGTATCTAGTCGAACTCCATCTGACGTACCACTTTCTCGACTCAAATCGGTGTGATTCAACACATCATAGTTAAAACGATCTGTACTTAAACTATTTCTTTTATCGTTTTGGGTGTAGATCGTCCAGTTATCTCTAAGCTTTTTAGGACACAATACTAGAACGCGATTGTTTCTCAACTCGTAGTATTTAATAACTGCTAGGGCCGAAAAAGTTTTACCTAATCCGACACTATCCGCTAAAATACAACCATTATGCTTTTCGATCTTATCGATAATACCGATTACACCATCGCGTTGAAATGGATAGAGCTTATTCCATATAATTGTTTCTTTAAAATTCGTTCCTTCCTTAATAACACTTTCTTCTAAAAATCCATCTATGTTTTCAGAAAAAATGCTATATAGAGTAACAAAATAAAGCCACTCCGGTGCATTTTCTTTTTGAAAAGCATTCAGTTGTTGTAAAACTTCTTCAGTGATTTCTTTTGACTTTGTATCATCTTGCCAAATTCGATTAAATTCTGAAAGTAGGGTCTTTGTAATACCAGCTTTTTCTTTCAAAAAAGTATAACTAGATTGACGGTTCGATGGAGTAATACCTAGTCCGTCCGCCGTAAAGTCAATTTCAGATTGTATTAAAATATCTTCACTCGATTTATTCTCAATTAATATCTGTTTCGGATAAATTACTTCTCCTAAAATCGTTTTAAATTGAGCATGATTACTAATCCACTCAGATAGTTCTCTAGCAATTTGTTTTGTTTGCATTTGATTACGTAATGGAATTTCAAAGTGGTTACCTTCTATTTCAAATTTTTCTTTACTTCTTTTTACTACTTTAAATTGTTGATTAATATCTATCTCTTGTTGATAAAAAGTTGATTCAGTAAATAAAAAACGAAAAGAATCACCTTTATCTATTATTTTTTTTAATTCTTTAAAAACATTTATACTAAATTTAGCAGAAGAAATAGTAATGGATGATCCCTTTTTCACTTCATTTTTCATTTTTTGAATAAGAGTGTTATTCCCCTTGTTATCAACTAAATCTACTTTCAACTTCAAACACCGCCTACATTACATTTCAAATAATTGATTGAAATAACCATTTTTTTCACTTGAATTAATATTAATTAAAGTGCGTCGATCTAGTAATAGGTTTCCCCATTCACATGATGTTTCAGAGACAAATGTACAAGCATGACAAGCAGCACCATTCGCTGAGGTATGGTATTCAAATTCACCATCCGAGCAAATCGGATCTGATGAGCAATGACTAATTTTTTCTAGAGCCCTAATAATAATCGGTAAAATCTTTTCACTTTGTGCTAAATTTGTTAAACCACCTAAACTTCCTTCCGAATCACCAGAAGCCGTATAAATAAATACTCCGTACATATCTTCGTTAGCATAAATACGCTCTTTTAAAGATGTTGTTGCATAGCCAGAGTATGCAGCTAATTCTTGTAGTAACGCATGGCTAAAAGTATGCAACAATATTTGACGAGGAAGAATGTCTAGCGAAGGCTTTTTCAACTCTTCACGTTGAGCGTTGTAAGCTTTTATAATCAAGTTTGTTAACTCCTCGTTTTTCTCCCATTCTTCTAATCTGCCTAGATTAAATTTAAAGAAAATGCCTTCTCCATAATTTCGAACAGCCGGTAACCACATAGGTTCATTTGTAATGACAACTGGTTGCGTTTTTACTTCATCGTCTATAAATCGATCAATATAATCTAAACGTGTAAATTCCTTTAATACTTGTACTTCAGGTACTGAGTCTATTCGAAATATCCCATCAAAATAAGGAATCAAAATTGGATCAATTTCGACTTTTTCAGATGAGAACTCTTCCTCATTTACTTTATTTTGTGTTAACGTATTCCATTCTTGTTTTTTTATTGATTCGTAGGTTGAGCTTTTTTCGAGCGTGATTTTATCTTCTAAAAACCTCTTTATAGTGGATACAAATGAAGTGGGAATGTTCTTAAGAGTACAGGCTATTTTAAGTCCTGCTTCACCCATCCCTTCATAGGCTTGGTTAAATTCTTCTCTATTTTTATCTACTAAGTAAAGGACATCAAAATCTGAACTAGATGTTGTTAAAGGCACTTGTAAAAAACCAACAATTGATGGCGAATAAACATTCGAAGCACCACGCAATATTGTTTTCATTTTACATCCGCATGGCTTGTTGCCTTTCGGACTAATCCATGGTCTTTCCCCATTACATAGAAATAAACTGTGTGTGTCTCTTTCTTCAGCTTTCATAATACTACCTAAACTTTCTTTTTGTTTACAATGTAAACAAATCACGTGCAAATCAGATAAAGATCCACTCGAACCGAGAGTCCTCAGTACTAATCTCGGCTCTTTACCTTGATCTACACATATCTTATTTCGATGGACCCATTTATCATATGGAAAATCTGAAATATGACCATTCTCACAAGCCAAAACAAAACGACTTGCATATAGCTCCTGTACGTCATCTTCTTTTTTCTGAGCACAATAATAACATGTGGTATTATCGTAATTCGTCATATTATGGCATTTAGGACAGATTTTCCACTTAGGAAATTCAACTGCTTTTATTTTTTGTTTATCCGGATTTTCATTCAAAATACGCACATGATCGACATCAAGAAATGACGTAATACGAAAGTCTTTCTCTTTCGGTGCCCTGTGTGTCTGCCACTGATCAGCTGATTTTATAATTACGCTTTGATTTAATAATTCGACAATCGCGCCTGGTCCAGATTGATATATTAACTGAGAAGGACGAATCGTTTCATTTTGTTCACTCAAGATTTTAACACCTCAATTTCTATTGTCGCTTCGACATTCCTCAATGACATCATTGCTGGTCGAGCATCTTGTGCTTTTACTTCTTCGCTAAAGTTCTTTAATAAATACGATTTTACATACTTCGATTCCTTATAACCTAGTTTGCTTTCGGAATATTTAGCTGCCATTTCCAGCCACCAATTTAATAATTCTTTAACTTCTATTTCGATGGTTTCACCATGGGAATCTTGAATTCTCTCTAAAAATTGTACAGTCGCTGTATCTATTTCTTGTTGTAATTGTAGTATTTTTTTAGGACTTTGCTCAGCATTTATTTCCATAACTGTTTGGCGAATATAACCAATGTAGGTCCCCGTTAATCCTTTATATAAAGCGCCTTTAGCAAATGGTGTCACACTCATCATTTCTACATGACGATATAATGCTTGGTGGTATGCTTTAAAGCGCTCAAAGTGTGATAAATCTCTTGAACGCATTGAGTTTAATAAAACAAATACTATACCAGGAAATTTACGACCAATACGACTAGTTGCTTGTATATATTCGGAAGTTGTTTTTGGTTGACCCTGTACAAACATTGTTCCTAGGCGATCCACATCGACACCTACAGAAATCATGTTAGTTGCAAGGACAGCATCAAGTACACCTTCTTCATCTAACATTTTTTCCATTTGTGTTAATAGTTGTGGAATCTCTTGTGCTTTTTTACGACTTGTTAATTCTTCAACAATTAAATCATGATCAAATTTGTTAGTCGGGTCTAGCATATTTAAGCGTGAATTTATTTCATCCTTAAATGTTGTCACCATCCCAGCTAATTCTTTAACTGTATTAAAATAACCTAACATCGTATGATATGGGTCTACTTTAAATTTCGTTTTACTTCTCGTTATCGTTGCATAGGCACTGTATGTTTGAATGGCCTGAATTTTATTACTCACGCCCGGAGCACAAATTCCTACATAATATCGTCCTGATTTTTTGGCAGTTGAAACTTCTTTTGATACAAAATTATCATTCGCCTTTTGTATAGATAATGGAAACTGTTGCATGCTTCGACCATAAAGTGCTCGAATTTGCTGATCTGCACCGCTAATTGTAGCTGTAGAAGCAATCACTTTGGCTGGCTTTCCATTATTTCTAGTTAATAAATCAATTGCCACCTCATACAAACCTGTTAATGAACCTAATGGTCCAGAAATTAGATGAAGCTCGTCTTGAATGATTAACTCAGGTGGCTTTAGACGATTGATTCGGCTATAACCTCTTGGTATCGAATCTTTATATTCAAACCCAAAATCTCGATGATATGCATTTTTATTTCCAAATAATTCGTGCATATCCTGTTTCCATGGTAGCTGAGCAATTTTATCTACCGTCCCAATAAGTAATGTTGGTAATTTTTTATAAATTGCTTCATCAATTGTATATACAGGAATACCGTGTCTAAATGTACACTCTTGATTCGAACAAAAAATGTTCTGTGAATTCTTATCAATTTTATATTGTTCTGGACCTAATTCGGATCCACACCATGGACAATTCATTAACTGAATAGGATTACCTGATTTTACTTCTTTACCTTCAAGTAATTGTTCTAGCTTTTCCGTTGCTTCATCGAATCTATTTGGAGACGAGTCTTTTCCGATCCATAGTCCTATACTAAAAGACTCTTCGCCAAATAACTTAGTATTTGGTTTACGTAATATTTCTGCCGCACAAATTAATGCAGCAGCTCTTTGAAATTGTTGTGTAGTTAATAAACGTAATGTATACCTCATAAAAACAGTTATACCAGCATATTTTTCAATTTGATTTGGTGCTAGCAGTCTACGGTAAGCCATGACATAGGCTGCAACACCCAAATAGGCTTCTGTTTTACCACCACCTGTAGGGAACCAAATCAAGTCAACTATTTCTCTATCTGCATGCTCTTCATCCGAAGCACCTGCAATATTCATTAATAAAAATATCAGCTGAAATAGTCGCCATTCGCCATCTAATGTAGATTTAATTCTCTCGCCCGTCGTACGATATTTTTGAGCTACTTCGGACTGCGCTCTTTGTAATAACATTGCTCGGTTTGCAAATTGAAATGCTAAGTAACATAAAGAATCGTTACTTTCTGTTACTAAAGAAATTCCTTCTTCTAAACGTTTAATAATAGTATTTACTTTTTGAATATTTTTTTCTGCTTCAGCCTTTAAATAATCTGGAAGGTCCTTTACTATCTCTATTTCTTTATCCCTCCATAATTTATAGGCAGTTGGTAATGCACTTAATGACTTATTTAATTTATCAACTGGCTGTTCACTTAAATCTTTCATCTTTAATAATTGATTATTGTCTTTAAAATGTTCGACAGTCGGTAATTCATACCGCGGCATCCACGTTGAATAAATAATCGTTGAATTTTGGATTGTTTCCCAATCCACTCCAACACCATGACCGATTGCAAGCTCTTCTTTATCTCGATATAGAAGTTCATTTTGAACATGATATTTGTCGGCTTTAGATGTAAACTTAGCGATTTTAGACTTAGGTATATTTACTTTTAAAGAACTTTGGAACATTACTTCATCTTGTTCCGGATACTGATTTTCTCTTTTTAAACTATTCATTAAAAAAATATTTACATGATATAAATCATTTCGATGAGTTACCGTAAAACGTACTTTTCCATATTTTGAATCGTTCAAGTTTTCTAGTGTATTTGTATTATTAGGTAAAAGATTAACCTTCCATTTCTCAAATTGTGAGATGCGTTTATGTTCTTTCTCTTCATAAATTGCCCAAGATGCTTCTATTTCTATTGTTGTTAACTCTTTTAACTTGAAGCTCAAACCCATAGTCGAAGGTCGAAACATTTTTCTCATCGTCAGCTGTTCATCTATTTCTTCTTCACTAACTTCAACATGTGTTTCAATTGCAAGATCACGTTCATTCACTACATCTGATGTGGAACCGAAAGGTACTAATTTTCCAGTTAGATAAAGCTGCATTGGTCGAATATCTTTTCCTAAAATCTCGTCAACAGTACGTGGACCAACTAAATATGTTTCTAACTCGTCAATTAATTCTTTACGTAAAATTGAATATTGTTCCAAATTAATAGCACACCCTTTCCCTTTTATTAGTTTCTTTTATTATACATCTACCGATTACACTTAGGTAATATCTACCATAATAAATTATATAAAAAAGCCTTGTTACCAATTAGGCAACAAGGCTTTGAAATCCTAAGATTTCAGGGTATGGAGACGGTGGGAGTCGAACCCACGTCCGAAGGCATCGTATACTTAAGCTTCTACGTGTGTAGTCAATTTATTAGGATCTCGTCGTCAGGCTGCCAATTGACAGGCGTCCGTCCGACCAGTCTGATTCCATCTCTTCTCTTTCCCTCCAGACGGAAGGGTCCAAGCGTAGCCTGTTTAAAGTGAGACCCTAGAAATCAGCCGACCAGGCGACAGCTGCTAGGATCCGCAGTTGCTATTACGCTGCTGCGAGTTGTGTGTTAGTTTTGCCAGTTATGGCTGGTGCGTTTTAACGAGGCCGACCCCTCGACACGCCACAGAAGACCGAACTACCCCCGTCGAATCCGTAACGTCCCCAAGATATAAAATTGGGGCTTTCCGAATACTAATATTCTAGCAGAAAAGTGTTACGGGTTCAATACTTTTGCTTATCACGTAGTGCTCGTTCGATATCACGCTTCGCATCCTTCTTCTTCAGGTCGTCGCGTTTATCGAATTTCTTCTTCCCGCGTCCGAGCCCAATCAAGCATTTTGCGTACCCGTTCTTGATGTAGACCTTCAGCGGTACGATCGTATAACCGTCCCGTGAGACCGCCCCGATCAAGTTCGCGATCTGTTTCTTGTGCAACAACAGTTTCCGCGGACGGAGTTGTTCATGGTTGTACCGGTTCCCCTGTTCGAAGTGGGCGATGTTTGAGTTCCAGAGAATCGCTTCTCCCCCGTCGAACCGGACGAACGCGTCCCCGATGCTGATTTTCCCTTTACGGACCGATTTGATTTCCGTTCCCGTCAAGACGAGACCGGCTTCAATCGTATCCTCGATCGCATAATCGAACGAGGCCCGTTTGTTGTTCGCTAAGACTTTCGAATCTGTTCCCTTTGGCATGTTCGTTCACCACATTTCCGATGCGGAAGCGCTTATTTGCGCTTCCGTTTCTTATTCGAGACCGCCTTATGGAACGGCGGTTTATCTTTCTTATTCTTTAACGAGAATCCTTTTCCTTTGCTTTGTTCGCTCTTACCTGACCGTTTTTTGCCACGACGATCGTCCTTCTTCTTATCGTTGCGTTTTTGTCCCGGACGTCCACCGCTTGAGCGGATCGTCTTCGACTCGAACCGTTTCTTCGGTTGTCGCTCTGGCATCCCAACGACGCTGAAGTCAATCGTCCGTTCATCGATGTTGACGTTCGTGACCTTGATCTCGACGACATCGCCAATCCGGAACTGTTGCTTCGTCCGCTCACCGATCAGCTGATAGTTCGCTTCATCGTAACGGTAGAAGTCATCCGTCATCGCTTGGATGTGGACGAGTCCTTCGATCGTGTTCGGCAATTCGACGAACATCCCGAAGTTCGTCACACCACTGACGACACCTTCGAACGTCTCGCCAATGTGTTGCTCCATATACTCGGCTTTCTTCAACGCGTTCGTTTCCCGCTCCGCATCAACGGCGCGACGCTCGCGTTTCGACGAGTGATCAGCGATCTCAGGTAAGATTTCCGAGTAACGGTCTTGCGTCTTCTGTGACTTATCGTTGTAGATGACATATTCACGCAACAGACGGTGAACCATTAAGTCTGGGTAACGACGAATCGGTGACGTGAAGTGCGTGTAGTAGTCCGTCGACAGACCGAAGTGGCCAATCGGTTCGATGTCGTATTTCGCTTGTTGGAGCGAACGGAGCATGACCGTACTGACGACGGCTTCTTCTGGCTCACCTTCAACAGCATTGAGAATCGATTGCAACGTTTTCGGTGCGACTGACTCGCCCTTGCGTTCGACGTTGATCCCGAAGTTACCAATGAACTTGAAGAACGTATCGAGACGTTCTGCTTTTGGCTCATCGTGAATCCGGTACATGAACGGTAGTTTTTGACGCTGGATGTGCTCCGCGACCGTTTCGTTCGCTGCGAGCATGAACTCTTCGATCAGCTTCTCAGCAACTGACCGTTCCCGAAGGATGATCTCACTCGTCTTACCTTCTTCGTTGACGAGAACCTTCGCTTCTGGGAAGTCGAAGTTGATCGCCCCACGACGTGAGCGGCGTTCGCGCAGGATTGCTGCGAGTTCTGCCATCTTGTCGAAGTACTCGACGAGATCTTGGTACTTCGCGATCACTTCTTCGTCTTCACGTTCGATGATTTTCCGGACATCCGTATACGTCATCCGTTCCGTCGTCTTGATGACACTCTGGAAGATTTCATGGTTGACGACAGCACCGTTCGCATCGATTTCCATGATACAGCTGAGCGTCAGACGATCGACGTGCGGGTTGAGCGAGCAGATCCCGTTCGATAGACGGTGCGGAATCATCGGGATGACGCGGTCGACGAGATAAACACTCGTTCCGCGCTCACGCGCTTCTTCGTCGAGTGCTGAATCTTCTTTGACGTAATGCGAGACGTCGGCGATGTGGACACCAAGCTCGAAGTTACCGTTCGCTAACTTTTTGACGTGAACCGCATCATCGAGGTCTTTTGCATCTGCCCCGTCAATCGTCACCGTCAATTCGTTCCGTAGATCAACGCGTCCGACTAAGTCTTTCTCATCGATCTGATCCGGTACAGCATTCGCCTCAGCAATCGCTTCCGGTGAGAAGTCGACATTGATGCCGTGCTTATGGACGATCGACAAGATGTCGACGCCTGGGTCATTCTTGTGACCGATGATTTTCAAGACTTTTGCCGTTCCGGCGTAGCGACCGTCAGGATACTTCGTGATCCGGGCGAGGACTTTATGACCATCGACGGCACCAAGTGTATCGTCGTTCGCGACGACCGGTAAAAACGTCAGCTTCGTATCATCCGGTTCGATGTAAGCGATCGATTCAATTCGTCCTTTTGGACTGACGAACGTTCCCACGAAATCAGCTGGTCCGCGTGAGAGAATCTTGAGCAGCTTCCCTTCACGACGGTCGCCACCGTTTGACTCGGCAAACACTTTGACGAGGACACGGTCGCCGTTATAGACGTTCTTCAGTTCCGGTGCCGGCAAGAAGATGTCGCCTTCTGAGCCGTCTTCCGGTGAGACGAAACCGAACCCGCGCTGGTGGACGGAAATCTTCCCTGCGACTTGACCGATCTGCGCAAGCGTTCCGTACTTGTTCGAGCGTGTCCGGGCGATCAATGCTTCGTCTTCCATCGCGTTCAGCGTCCGGATCAATTCCTTGAATGCTTCCGTATCCGCTAGTTCTAGTTTTTTCGTTAATTGATCAATCGACAACGGACGTTCTTCCGTCGTGATGACCGTTAGTATTCGTTCACGTAATTCCAACGTGACACCTCCAGTTACTTGCTCCAGTTCAATGACTCCAGGAAGTCCAAGATGTCAGAGTGGAGCTGGTCTTTTTCTTTGTCGAGCGTAATGACGTGACCTGAGTTCTCATACCAGATCAGCTCTTTTTGGAAGGCACTGACTCCATCATGGATGATGTTTGCAGAGTCGGTGTTGATCATGTGATCATTGCGCGCTTGGACGACGAGCGTCGGTGCGTAGACGTCCTCAAGCGAATCGCGTGTCTCGCGCAACAGTTCCTGTAAGTCCTTCAAGGTCGGCATCGGTTCGAAGGACGCCATCTCGTGGTCGATCTCTTCTTGTGATTTGCCTTCTCGCTTCTTGAATTCTCGTGCGTACTCGGTGACTCCTGCATACATGACTTCTTCACTTTTGATGTAGGCGGGTGCACACATCGGGATGACCGCTTTGACCGGACGGTTCATCGATAACTTCAGCGACATGACGCCACCGAGCGACAGTCCACAAACGGCGATTTCGTCATAACCTTTATCGACGAGTTCCTGATATCCGGCAAGGACATCCTGCCACCAGTCGGCTGGCCCGGTCTTCGTCAGCTCTTCGGGTGGGGCAGCGTGCCCTTTATATTGTGGTGCAAGGGACGTATAGCCTTGTTTTTGCAAGTAGCGACCGAGGATGCGGACATCCGCGCTCGATCCCGTGAATCCATGTAATAGTAAAACGGCACGTGGGCCGGCTTCGAAAAAGAATGGTTTCGGTAAAGTGATTTTCATAAAATGATTCCCCCTCTAACTCTATACCCCATATCCGGAAAAAATGAATATCGAGAAATACAAAAAACGACAGCGCGATCATACGGCTGTCGTTTCAATGCTCACTTATAAAAAGCGACGAGTAACGCCAAGATGAAGAGTAATGCTCCTAAGATAGACGCCACACGATTTAGGACCGCATCCAAGCCACGAGCTTTTTGGCGACCAAATAATTGTTCTGCTCCACCCGTCAATGCTCCGAGTCCGGTCGTACGACCTGACATCAATAGAACGACGATGATGAGAAGAACGGAAACGACGATGAGGCCGACAAGAGCCACGTTATGAATGATCATCGATGATCCTCCTTCAGTAATATACGCTTCTTTCATTATAGAGAAAAACAAGTACGGGAACAAGGAATAGATTTAGGAACTTTTTCCTGCCTGTTCCACCTGACGAAAAGAGACACCTGAATCGTCGACTCAGGTGTCCTGTCTTCTTATTGTTTGATCAATTCGAGATCGACTGGGATGTTCTTCTCGACTGTTTCACCTTTTAAGTGCTTGATTGCTGTCTCGACACCCATCTTCCCGATCTCAGTCGGTTTTTGAGCGATCGTTCCTGCCATTTTTCCGTCTTTGACGGCTTTGACGGCATCATCCGTCGCATCGAAGCCGATGACTTTGACATCGTTGAGACCCGCTGCTTTTAACGCTTCGACCGCACCGAGTGCCATCTCATCATTGTGAGCGAAGACGGCTTTGATGTCTTTGTTATTTTGGAGGATGTTTTCCATGACCGACAAGCCTTTTGCCCGGTCAAAGTTTGCTGCTTGTTTTGCGACGACGTCAAGTTTACCGTCGACTGCTTCATGGAACCCTTTACCACGGTCACGAGTTGCGGATGCTCCTGGAATTCCTTCGAGTTCCACGACTTTTGCTTTGTCGCCAACGAGTTCGATCATGTACTCACCTGCTTGTTTCCCACCCGCGACGTTATCTGACGCGATGTGTGCGACGACGTCGCCTGCTTCTGCATTCCGGTCAACTGTGATGACGGGGATGTTCGCATCGTTCGCTGTTTGGACGGCTGCACCAACTGCTGCTGAATCTGTTGGGTTGATCAAGATGAGATCGACTTTCTTTTGAACCATGTCTTCGATGTCGCTTGCTTGTTTTGCCGCATCATCTTGTGCATCTGCGACTTGAAGCGTTGCACCTTCTGCTTTGGCTTCTTGTTCTGCCCCTTCTTTTAACGAGACGAAGAATGGGTTGTTGAGGGTTGAAATCGAAAGACCGATCTTGAAGTCCTTCGTCTTCTTTTTCGTATCACCGTTGCTGCTGCCCGGCTGTTCCGTCGAACAGGCGGCTGCGAAGACCATTAATGCCATCATGACGACTGCAAGTAATTTTTTCATCTGTAAATCCTCCTTTTTGAGTGTGGGTTACGCTGCTTGTTTCCGGTCCGCGAGTACCGCGAACAAAATGACTAAACCTTTGACGACGAGTTGGAAGAACGAGGAGACACCGAGCAAGTTGAGACCGTTGTTCAGTGTTCCGATGATTAAGGCACCGATCAAGGTACCGACAATCCAGCCACGACCACCTGACAGGCTCGTCCCACCAAGGACGACCGCTGCGATGGCGTCGAGTTCGTACGATGTCCCCGCCGTCGGCTGCGCCGAGTTCAGACGGGACGTCAGGATGATGCCGGCAAGTGCTGCCATCAAGCCTGAGAGTGAGTAGATCATGATTTTGACTTTATTGACTTGAATCCCCATCAACTTCGCTGCTTCTTCGTTGCCACCAATCGCATACGTATAGCGACCGAACGTCGTCTTCTTCAAGATGAAGTAGAGAACCGCGAAGGCGATCAACATCGTTAGGACCGGTACCGGGAAGATCCAGAAGTAACCGCGTCCGAACAATTCGAACCAGCCACCTTGGCTTAGACCAGTGATCGGTTTCCCGTCCGTATAGACGAGCGTCAATCCGCGGAAAATCGTCATCGTCGCAAGTGTCGCGATGAACGGTGCAACTTTTCCGAGTGAGATGACCATTCCGTTCAAGGCACCCATGACAGCTCCGACGATCAGACCAGCCAGAACAGCGATCAACGCTGACGTTCCATCCGTCATCAGACCCGCGACGAAGGCGGACGAGAGAGCGAGAATCGAGCCAACCGATAAATCAATCCCACCCGTCAGAATGACGAACGTCATCCCGAAGGCAATCAAGGCATTGATCGAGACTTGCCGTAAGATGTTAAATAAATTATTCAGTGTTAAAAAGTCCGGTTCCATGATCGAGACGACGAGGACGATCGCGAATAATCCTGCGAGTGGTCCAAGCTTTTGTCCGATCCCAAGACGTCTCGGTTTTGCTTCCGTTACCTTGCCTTGCATCAATTCCATATCATTGTCCTCCTGTCGCAAGTGTCATGATGCTTTCTTGCGTCGCTTCCTGTCGTGTCAACATGCCGCTCATCTTGCCTTCGCGCATGACGTAGACCCGGTCGCTCATTCCGAGAATCTCCGGGAGATCCGAGCTGACCATGATGATCGCGACACCCGCCGCAGCGAGTTCGTTCATGATGAGGTAAATCTCTTTCTTCGCCCCGACGTCGACACCACGTGTCGGTTCGTCGAGGATCAAGACTTTCGGTTGTGTCCCGAGCCACTTCGCGAGGACGACCTTCTGTTGGTTCCCCCCGGAGAGTGACTTCGCCGGTTGGTCCATCGAGCTGTGGCGGACCGAGAGTGACTTCAAGTATCCTTCTGCGAAATCGCGTTCTGCCTGATCCTTGATGACACCGGATCTCGATAACGAACGAATCGTCGGCAGTGAGATGTTCTCACGCAATGAAAAGTCGAGGAACAATCCTTCGCCTTTGCGATCCTCGGTCAAAAAGCCGATGCCCTGGCGGATCGCATCATACGGTGTCTTAATCTTCAGCGACTGTCCGTTCAGTTCGATCGTTCCCTCTTTCAGGCGATCGACTCCGAACAATCCTCGCATGACTTCCGTCCGCCCGGCGCCCATCAAACCCGAGAAGCCGATGATTTCGCCTGCTTTGACAGAGAACGAGACATCGTCGAACCGTTTCCCACTCGCCTGTTTGACTTCGAGAACGGTCGCACCGATCGACACGTCACGGTCCGGGTATCGTTCGCCCATCTCACGACCGACCATCTCCCGGACGATCTGTTCGAACGATGTCTCGGGAATCGCGTGCGTCGAGACGGAGATCCCGTCCCGTAAGACCGTGATCCGGTCACAGAGCTCGAAGATTTCCTCCATCCGGTGCGAGATATAGACGATGGAGACACCTTGGTTGCGCAATGCCGTCGCGACGCTGAACAAGGCCCGAATTTCCCGCTCCGTCAGTGCGGCTGTCGGTTCATCCATGATGATGACCTTCGCGTCCGTCATCAAAGCTTTTGCGATCTCAATCATCTGTTGCTGACCGACCGACAACGTCCGAGCGAGTTGATCGACATCCATGAAGACATTCAATTCGGCGAGTTCACGTTCTGCCTGGCGTTTCATCTCTCCTTGCTTGAGAATCCCGAAGCGTGACTTTAACTCCCGTCCGAGGAACAAGTTTTCCGTCACCGTTAAATCCGGGAGGATGTTCAGTTCCTGGTGGATGAAGGCAATTCCCGCTTCTTCGGCAAGCTTCGGATTCTTATATTCGACGTCCTGTCCATCGACGCGGATCGTCCCTGCGTCCGCTTTATGAACACCGGTCAAAATCTTCATCAGTGTCGATTTCCCGGCACCGTTCTCTCCCATCAAGGCGTGGATCTCACCCGCAGCGAGTTCGAAGTCGACACCTTTCAGGACGGGAACGGGACCGAATGCTTTTTTGATACCTGTCATCTCGATACGCATCGCATGACCCCCTTAAAAGATTACGCCGGAATGGAAGATGACATTTGCGTACGGTGTCGCTTCTCCGGTCCGGATGATGACCTTCGCCTGCTGTGTCTGTTTCTTGAACTCCTCATGCGAAACGAACGTCGTCTCGATCTGCATGGCTTCGAGTTGCTCGAGGACATCCGGATTCGCTTCTTTGATCTCTGTCGCCAGTGTCAGCTGTTCAATCGCCATGTCACCGGCGACGACACGGACGACGTCGAGGAATGACGGTGTGCCGAGTTCCAGTGCTAAATCGATTCGGGCGACTCCGTCTGGAATCGGTAAGCCGCAATCGGCGATGACGATCGTATCGGTATGACCGAGATCGGTCAGGACCTTGCTGATATGACTGTTTAAGATACCGTGTTTCTTCATGCGTCTCCCTCCATCTGTTCCCGTGTCGGCATTCCGCCTTGAGCGCCAAGCGCGCGAATCGATAAGCCGGCTGCCCGGTTCGCGAAACGAATTGCCTCGACGAGCGGTTGTCCTTCCGTTAACGCAACGGCTAAGGCACCGTTGAACGTATCCCCTGCTCCTGTCGTATCGACGACGGTCGTCTCGATCGCTGGAATCGTCACGATCGACTCACCGTCGTAGAAGCGTGCCCCGCGACTGCCTTCGGTCACGATCAATTTATTCGGATATTCCATCAGCCAATGTTCGATTGGCTGGTCTTGTCCGAAGATCAAGCCACATTCATGTTCGTTTGGCGTTAAGTATGTGACGTGTTCAATCAATTCCGGACTGAGTGACATCGCCGGTGCTGGATTCAAGACGACTGGAATGCCAGCCGCATGTGCTTCGCGAGCAACGGTCTCGACCGTTTCGATTGGAATCTCGAGCTGGAGTAAGATGATTTCACTGTCTGCGAGAACCGGCGCGAGTGTATCATCCGCAAATTTCACATGTTGATTAGCAGACTGAACGACGACGATCGAGTTGTCGCCTTCAGCGAGCGTGATATGTGCCGTTCCCGTCCGTTCGCCTTCAATCGTTTGCAAGTGTGTCGTCTGTACTCCTTGCGTTTTGAAGTTTTCGCGAATCGCTTCACCGTTTGCGTCACTGCCGACGCAACCGATCATTTCGACGGTACTGCCGAGACGCGCGACCGCGACTGCTTGGTTCGCCCCTTTTCCGCCCGGTACGGTATGAAAGGCATCCCCGATGACCGTTTCGCCTGCGCCTGGGCGGCGTTTACTTTCGACGACGAGATCCATCGAGATACTGCCGATGACACTGATTTGTTTCATGCTTCCTCATCCTTCCGTTTCGTCGTTTCCCGTTCGATGATCTCAACTGTCAACTCATGATGAACGGCGGCAATCGGTGTGCCTTCAATCCGCTGAATCAAAAGTTTCGCCGCCAGTTCTCCCATTTGATAGATCGGCTGCGCAATCGTCGTCAACGGTGGTGAAATCATTTGTCCGAGTTCGATGCCGTCATAGCCGATCACTTGTAGCTCGTCCGGAATCGTGATCCCGCGTTCCGCAGCGACTTGCACCGTTGCTGCGGCAATGACATCACTCGCAGCAAAGATCCCGTTGCAATGATAGTGATCAAAGAGATAGTTTGCGGCATCAAGTGCTCCTTGAAAATGGAACGGTGACTCGATGCTTGCAACGAGATGCGTTCCGGCGACTTCCTCAAAACCATCTCGTCGTTTCTTGATCGTCGGGAGTTTCGAAGGACCGCTGATGACAGCGAGCTCCGTCGCACCAGAAGCAAGTAAGAACGAAGCTGCCTTTTTCCCGCCTTCGTATCCGTTTGACGTCACCGTCGGAATCGCGCCTTGCAACACACGGTCTAATGCTACGACCGGCACTTCAAGTTCTTCATAGTTCGGATTGTTTGAGTAGTTCGTCGTGATGATCAATCCGTCGACATGCATCGCCTCGAGTGACTTGATATATTCGCGTTCTTTCTGAAACTGTTCGTCTGTGTTACACAAAATGACCTGAAAACCATGTTGATGTGCCATATCTTCCACAGCTCGTGCGAGTTGTGGGAAGAACGGGTTCGTGATGTCTGGAACGATCAATCCGATCAGTCCGGACCGTTTTTGGAACAACGATCGCGCGACCCGGTTCGGTCGATAATCCAATTGTTTGATTGCCTGAAGCACCGCCTTACGCGATTTCTCACTGACATAACCCTTTTCATTCATGACGCGTGAGACCGTCGCGACGGAGACATGTGCCGCTTTCGCTACTTCCCGGATGGTCGACATGTTTCGCCACCTCTTTCTTTTGATAACGCTTACAAGAATCATCATATTGTGTAACCGGTTACACATCAATCTTTTTTATCTAAAATATATTTTATTTTTTTTTCGAGCTCTTGAATTGAAACATAAAAAAGAAGCCTGACACGGCGTCAGACTTACGGTAATTCCGTATAATCATGCATTTGAACGTTCTGAATCATCCTTAAATAAAGACGATCAGCGAGAGACCAATCAGAATATTAATGAATCCTAATCCATCCGTCGCTTTCGTGTACAACGACGGTTTATCTTTTTTTGCGCTATCGTTTAGATACATCAATGTCACGGCAATAACAGTCGTGATGCCCAGAGGTGCATTCAAAAAACTATCGGAATACGTAAATAAGTTGTTCGTAATGTAGAGACTATTTAAGACAGATAAACCAAACAACATTTTATGCATGAAACTCACTCCTATAATCAACGGGATCTTACGAAATTAACTAAGATCTAATTTCACTCTCCCTCTATTATAGAATATTCTTCCAGTTACTCTTCCTTACACTATTGAAAGAAAGTATTTGGATGCATACGCAAATACACCGCAAGACAGCGTCACGCCATCTTACGGTGTATTTCTTATCCTCTCAGTAGCACGTTAGATTGTTGATTTTCGGAAAAGACGGAGACTCCTGCGGGAAGAGCGGAATAGGCAAGACCCCGCAGGAGCACACGCGACGAGGAGGCTTGCCTTCCGCCCGCGGAAAGCGACGTCTTGGACGGAAATCAATGAACAATCGGAGTCTAGCTGACAAGTCTTTCATCTTTTTGCTTTCCCGGCTCTTTTTCGCTCCACGAACAAACGCCGAATCAAAGCAACAACGAACGCAACGATTGCCAGCGGCTCAAACAAATAAATCAATAGGAACGTGACATCGATGACGGCATCCTCCGGATTATAACGGATGATATAGAGCGCACCGGGTAAGATGGCAATCAGTCCACCAATTCCGAGTGCCGTTCCAAAAATCAGACTCTGACGCGAAAACTGGCTCGTGATTTGATACAAACCGATGAATAGTATGAGTTCCGTAAAATAGATGAGGCGCAACGGGATGTCACCAATCGACGTATCAAGCCCTAAAACCAAAAACCGAAATAGCATGTCGATTCCCCCTTCCCTCTAGTTCTACCCCGAACAGCGTCCTTGTAATGCTTGATTTCCAGTTTCTCTGCATATCCTCGCTTCAATTAGGGAATAGCTAGAGAGTTACAGTCACATACAGAGAGTTGGGATCGGATGAAAGAAGAACACTCGATGAAGGTCGTCAGTTGTCTGAATGATTATTTCGAACGTCATCAGCAGCCCCTTCAGGTCGATCTCTTACGAGGTCTACCACCGATCGTGCTATTGTTGCGCGATGACGCGAAACGCGCTTTCCTGAAGGAAGCGAACTTGCACGATGAACTGTTACAAGACATCAAACGTTTGATTCAGGAATGTTTGGATCCCGATACACTGCGCGAATTGGGAATCGATGTCAATCTCCCGGACTTTTTCGTGACCCGTGCACCGCTTCATTCTGCCCATCATTATCTCGTTACATTCATCGAAGACTGACTTCATGTTAAAAGCAGCTATTTCTTCTTTCACAAAACATGTGAAGCAAGAGATAACTGCTTTTTTTAGGGATAAAAAAAACCGATAGCGCCAAAGCACTACCGGTTTTGCTTCCCTTCACGTATGGTAAAGACGACTTAATTCTCAACCTCAAGAATCGCTTCGATTTCAGCTTCTACTTCTTTGTTGACCATTTGCGAACGTTTTTTACGTAATTCAAGATCCATCTCCTGATCAATGAACTGATTCGTATGCTTGTCGAAGCAATCAAAACAAATCGGATAGAAGTCTTTTGCTTCTTTGTTCAATGAATTGAATTCCCATGTATCGAGTTCCAAGTAACTGACTTGGTTATTCGTTTCAGTTCCACAGATTTCACACTTCATGTTCAATTGCCTCCTGAGACGTCGATTTTCGCTTTTTCGAGTTGACGTTCTTGACGTTCCTTAATGCGTTTCAAACGTCCATGATACTTCATGATGTTCGCTTGTGATTGCTTCGCTTCTTCGCTTGTCGGCTCCAAATCAGCGATGCCCCAGTATTTGACGACGACGTCTAATACTTGGTCGAAGTATTGGAGGGGTCCATAGTTCGTATCAACAGCAATCGTCTTCATCCGTTCTGTGAAGTCCGGCATGACAGCACCTGGCATCGAGAAGTTGATGATGACGTCTTCGAAGAAGACGATGAAGTTCGGGTCAAGCTCTAGGTGTGCTTTGACCGTGTCACGATAGAACGCATAATGGAGCGCTTCGTCTTTCGCTAGACGACGGAGTAGCGTTGCTAAGTCTTTGTCGTGTGCCCCTGCGATTTTCGCAACATTGTTATAGAAGACGAGTGTCGCTAACTCTTGCAGTGACGTATACGCCATTGTCGCTAGCGGGTTCGTGAAGTCCGGGAACCAGCCATTTTCAACGACGCGTCTTCTTAATTGATGAAGTCGCGTTGGATTGACGTTTCGCGTGACGAGTAAATATGTCTCGAGTAAGTTCGAGTGCTGATCTTCTTCTGCTGTCCATGTCCGGACGAAGTCATTGATGACTTCCATCGAGTTCTTGAACGTATAGTCTAAGTGCGACGTATACCACGGTAAGTTGACCTCTGTCAGTAATGCCGTCTCGATTGCGACGATGACACCTTCCGGAAGTGTGACTTGGCTTTCATCCCAGGGAACGCGCTTGAACGACATCGCCTTATCCCACGGAATGAATTCGTGGTAGCTCCAGTCGATGTTGGCTGAACGCTCCTTGTGTAGTCGATATAACTCTTGAATGCGTGGTTCTAAACGGATATCTAAATCTGAATTTAGCATGATCGTATCTCCTTTAGACGTATTTGTCATCTGTATCGAGTAAGATGTAATTAATGCCTATAACTATTTAATTTGCACTTATTTATGAGTATAACATTTTAGTCATCTACTAGGATGAATCAATTTTTTGACAGTTCAGTATAGTTTTAATGACAAAAGTGCTTTTCATGTTTGACATCGCTTGGTATACAAAAAACCTCCTATCCGTGTGTACGTATCACACGAATAGGAGGTTTTCCTTATAGCTTGTTCAAACGATCAACCTGAAATTACTTTTTGAGGTTGTAGAATGATTTAATTCCGTCGTAGACAGCAACGTCTGAAAGCATGTCTTCGATGCGGAGAAGTTGGTTGTATTTCGCGATACGGTCTGTACGTGAAAGTGAACCAGTTTTGATTTGACCAGCGTTTGTCGCAACAGCGATGTCAGCGATCGTTGAATCTTCAGTTTCACCAGAACGGTGAGAAACGACAGCTGTGTAACCAGCTTTTTTAGCCATTTCGATTGCGTCGAATGTTTCAGTCAACGTACCGATTTGGTTAACTTTGATGAGGATCGAGTTAGCGATGCCTTTTTCGATACCTTCAGCAAGTTTCTCAGTGTTTGTTACGAACAAGTCATCCCCAACGAGTTGGACTTTGTGTCCGATACGATCTGTAAGAAGTTTGTGACCATCCCAGTCGTTTTCGTCACAGCCATCTTCGATTGAGATAATTGGGTATTTGTCAACGAGTTGTGCGTAGAATTCAACAAGCTCTTCTGTTGAGAGGACTTTGCCTTCGCCAGCGAGGTTGTATTTTCCAGCTGCTTTATCGTAGAACTCAGAAGAAGCGACGTCCATTGCAAGGTAAACATCTTCGCCTGCTTTGTAGCCAGCTTTTTCGATTGCTTCAAGGATAACTGTGATTGCTTCTTCGTTTGATTTCAAGTTTGGAGCGAATCCACCCTCGTCACCAACTGCTGTGTTAAGCCCCATTCCGCTAAGAACTGATTTCAACGCGTGGAAGATTTCAGCACCCATACGAAGTGCTTCTTTGAATGTTGGAGCACCGACAGGCATGATCATGAATTCTTGGAAGTCCACGTTGTTGTCTGCGTGTGATCCACCGTTGATGATGTTCATCATTGGTGTTGGTAATGTTTTCGCGTTGAATCCACCGAGGTATGTGTAAAGTGGAAGACCAAGCTCATCTGCAGCAGCACGTGCAGCAGCCATAGAAACACCAAGGATTGCGTTAGCGCCGAAGTTACCTTTGTTTTTCGTACCGTCGAGATCGATCATCTTTTTGTCGATTCCAGCTTGGTCGAAGACATCGTAACCGATGATTTCTGGTGCGATTTTTTCGTTGACGTTGTCAACAGCTTTCAAAACACCTTTTCCGAGGTAACGAGCTTTGTCGCCATCACGGAGTTCGACTGCTTCGTGCTCACCAGTTGATGCACCTGATGGTACGAGTGCGCGACCGAAACCGCCATCTTCTGTATAAACTTCTACTTCTACTGTTGGGTTACCGCGTGAATCAAGAATCTCGCGTGCGTAAATCTCTGTAATCATTGACATTTAAATTCGCTCCTTTTGTGTGTAAGAAATATGTGCTGTAATTCTTTCGATCGACGGGATTATTTCTTCAATACGATCGATTTACCAGTCATCTCTGCTGGCTGGTCCGCTCCGAGGAGATCAAGGACCGTTGGTGCGAGGTCAGCGAGTGCACCTGTGAGTGGTTCAAGGAGTTCAACGTCCTCGACCGTCACGATACATGGAACCGGTTCTGTCGTATGCGCCGTCATCTTACTGCCGTCCGCATTGAGGACTTTATCCGCGTTCCCGTGGTCAGCCGTGATGACTGCCGCGCCGCCTTTGCTGAGAATCAAGTCAACGACTTTCCCAAGACACTCATCGACAGCTTCGATCGCCTTTTTCGTCGGCTCGAGCATACCCGAGTGACCGACCATATCCGGGTTTGCGAAGTTGAGGATGATCGCGTCGTGTTTGTCCGAGTTGATTGCGTCGACGAGGGCGTCTGTGACTTCATAGACGCTCATCTCCGGTTTCAAGTCGTATGTCGCGACTTTTGGTGAAGGGATTAAGATCCGATCTTCCCCTTCGTATGGTTCTTCACGTTGTCCGTTGAAGAAGAACGTGACGTGCGGATACTTTTCCGTTTCCGCGATGCGTAGCTGTTTGAGACCTTGTTTTGACAATGTCTCCCCAAGCGTGTTCTTGATGTCTTCAGGCGGGAAGACGATGTCCGTATCAATCGCATCCGAGTACTTCGTCATCGAGACGAGTAGCAGGTTCTTCGGTGCGTTGTCCGGAATTTCGAAACCGTCGAAGCCACCTTTTTCTTTGTAGACTTTCGAAAGCTGAATCGCACGGTCAGGACGATAGTTGAAGAACACGATCGCATCGTTATCGTGGATCGGTGCGACTGGCGTACCGTCTTCCTGCACGACAACAGTTGGTTCGATGAACTCATCCGTTACGTCTTGTTTGTACGAAGCTTCAACCATGCCGATTGGATCCTTCGTCGTTGGACCTTCACCGAACGTGATGGCGTCATAGACTTTCTTGACGCGTTCCCAACGGTTATCGCGGTCCATCGCATAGTAGCGACCAGAGATACTCGCGAATTGTCCAACATTCAATTCATCCATCTTCGCTTGCGCGTCACGGAGGAAACCAGCGCCCGATTGTGGGTCGCAGTCACGACCGTCCGTGAAAGCATGGAGGTAGACTTTTTCGATTTCGTGAAGTTTCGCGAATTCGAGCACCGCATATAAGTGGTTGATGTGACTGTGGATTCCACCGTCAGAGACCAAACCGAAGATATGAAGCGCTGAACCGTATTTCTTCACGTGACCTGCCGCATCGTTCATCGCTTGACGCGAGAAGAACGAGCGATCCTTGATCGCGTTGTTGATTCGGGATAGCGATTGATAGACGACGCGACCTGCACCGATGTTCAGGTGACCCACTTCTGAGTTCCCCATTTGACCTTCAGGCAAACCGACGTATTCACCTTTCGCATTCAACAACGTATGCGGGTATTGACCCCAGTAACGGTCGAAGTTCGGTTTGTTTGCCGCTGTAACGGCATTTCCGAACTCCTCGTCACGCATACCAAAACCATCAAGGATGATCAGTGCGACTGGACGTTTTTTCATTTAAATCGCCTCCAACAGTTTGAGGAACGATCCTGTCTCAAGACTTGCACCGCCGACGAGCGCGCCGTCGATGTCTGGTTGAGCCATATATTCTTTGATGTTTTCCGGTTTGACGCTACCACCGTATTGGATGCGGACAGCTTCTGCTGCTTCAGCACCGAATTCAGCTGCAACGACGTCGCGGACGAATTTACAAGAATCTTGTGCATCTTGTTCTGTCGCTGATTTACCTGTTCCGATTGCCCAGACAGGCTCGTAAGCGACGACAAGATTTTTCACTTGGTCGACAGTAAGACCTTTAAGGCTGTTTGCTGTCTGTTCGCGGATGACGTCTTCGAACTTGCCGCCTTCACGCTCTTCCAGTGTTTCACCTACACAAACGATTGGAACGAGACCGTGCTCGAACGCTTTTTTCGCTTTGCTGTTGATGAACGCATCTGTTTCGCCGAAGTACTCACGACGCTCAGAGTGACCGAGGATGACGTATGTCACGTCGAGTTCTTTGAGCATGAGCGGGCTGATTTCACCAGTGAACGCGCCGCTCTCTTTGTCGTACATGTTTTGAGCACCGATTTTAAGATCCGTACCAGCTGCTGCTTCTGTCAAGTGTGCCAAGAATACTGCTGGCGCACAGACAGCTGCGTCGACTGTCGTCGAAGCAGGTACAGCTCCTTTGACTTCCTCAACGAATGCGACTGCATCCTTGAGTGTCAGATTCATCTTCCAGTTACCTGCGATAATTGGTTTACGCATTGAGAAACACTCCCTTGTGAACTTAGATTACTTGTCGTTTAGCGCTTCGACACCAGGAAGAGCTTTCCCTTCCATGAATTCGAGACTTGCTCCACCACCTGTAGAGATGTGGCTCATTTTGTCAGCAAGACCGAATTTCTCTGCCGCAGCAGCTGAGTCGCCACCGCCGATGATTGAGTACGCATCGCTGTCCGCAAGAGCTTGCGCGACACCTTTTGTACCGTTTGCGTATTTATCGAGTTCGAATACGCCCATCGGTCCGTTCCAGACGACGAGTTTCGAGTTCTTGATTGCCTCTGCATAGAGTTCAACCGTTTTTGGACCGATATCAAGTGACATGTGATCTGCTGGGATCTCTGTGATGTCACGTGGTCCGACATATGTTTCTTCTCCGAATTCCTTCGTGATGACGCAGTCGATTGGCATGAGGAACTTAACGCCTTTTTCTTCTGCTTTCTTCATGAATTCCTTCGCTTGGTCGATTTTGTCGACCTCAAGAAGTGAAGTACCGACTTCGATACCACGAGCTGTGAGGAACGTGTACGATAAGCCGCCACCGATGATCAACGTATCGACGATGTCGAGTAAGTGATCGATGACACCGATTTTGTCCGCTACTTTCGAACCACCGATGATTGCCGTGAACGGGCGATCTGGGTTAGAAAGAGCTTTACCGAGAACTTGAAGTTCTTTTTCGATGAGAAGACCGGCAACTGCAGTGTCGACATGGTGTGCGATACCTTCTGTCGATGCGTGTGCACGGTGTGCTGCGCCGAACGCGTCGTTGACGAAGACGTCAGCGAGTTTCGCGAATCCTTTAGCGAGCTCTTCGTCATTTTTCGTTTCACCAGGGTAGAAGCGAACGTTCTCTAAGACGACGACATCGCCGTTTTCGAGTTTGCTGACTGCTTCTTCTGCAACTGGACCGTATGCTTCTTCAACGAGCTTGATGTCTTTACCAAGCAATTCGCTGAGGCGTGCTACGACAGGTGCAAGTGAGAACTCAGGGTTCTTTTCGCCTTTTGGACGACCCATGTGGCTAGCAAGAATGACTTTTGCTCCGCCTTCGATCAAGTGTTTGATCGTTGGGAGTGCAGCACGGATCCGTGTGTCATCCGTGATTTTACCGTCTTCCAACGGTACGTTGAAATCCACGCGTGTAAATACGCGTTTTCCTTGTACATCGATGTCGCGAATCGATTTCTTATTCATACATTCGTCCTCCGTCTCTTACGTATAGTGAGGGGCGAATGCCCCTCCCGCTTTTTTCCGCAATAAGAGCGGAGACTGATATCGTTTCCGCTCTTATTCAATTGCTATTTAATTGCTCGAATTACTTAGCGATTTCTGCGAAGTGTTTGAGTGTACGAACGAGTTGGCTAGTGTAAGACATTTCGTTGTCATACCAAGCAACTGTTTTAACGAGTTGTTTGTCGCCGACTGTCATGACTTTAGTTTGAGTTGCATCGAAGAGTGATCCGTAAGAGATACCAACGATGTCAGAAGAAACGATTTCGTCTTCAGTGTAACCGTAAGACTCGTTAGCAGCTGCTTTCATTGCTGCGTTAACTTCTTCTACAGAAACTTTTTTGTCGAGTACAGTTACGAGCTCAGTGAGTGAACCTGTAGCGACTGGTACACGTTGTGCAGATCCGTCAAGTTTACCTTGAAGTTCTGGAAGAACGAGACCGATTGCTTTTGCAGCACCAGTTGAGTTTGGAACGATGTTTGCTGCTGCCGCACGTGCACGACGGAAGTCACCTTTAGGGTGTGGAGCGTCGAGTGTGTTTTGGTCACCAGTGTAAGCGTGGATCGTAGTCATGAGACCTTCAACGATTCCGAACTGATCTTGGAGAACTTTAGCCATTGGCGCGAGACAGTTTGTAGTACAAGAAGCACCAGAGATAACTGTTTCAGTTCCGTCAAGGATTTCGTGGTTCGTGTTGAAGACGACTGTTTTCATGTCGCCAGTTGCAGGTGCAGAGATAACGACTTTTTTAGCGCCAGCTTTCAAGTGAAGCTCAGCTTTTTCTTTGTCTGTGAAGAAACCAGTACATTCGAGAACGATGTCAACACCGAGCTCGCCCCATGGGAGTTCTTCTGGGTTGCGGTTAGCAAGTGTTTTGATTTCTTTACCGTTGACGAGGAAGTAACCGTCGTGTACTTCAACTTCGCCGTCGAAACGACCTTGAGTCGTATCATATTTGAGAAGGTGTGCAAGCATTTTAGTGTCTGTAAGGTCGTTGATCGCGACTACTTCGATTCCATCGAATTGAAGAATTTGACGAAGTGCCAAACGTCCGATACGTCCAAATCCGTTAATACCAACTTTTACTGCCATGATAATTTTCCTCCTTTTAATGTAAAGCGAGTTATCTATTATTCAAAAGGGGGTTACCCTTTCAAAATCGAAGCTGCTGCGCCTTCATCCGTAATCAGGATGATGTCAGGCGACTGTTTGACATAGGCGTTGATCGCTTCTGCCTTCGAATGACCACCTGCGACGACGATGACGTGTTCGACTTGCTTCAAGTCAGCCAATTGGAGACCAACCGTCTTGACCCGGTGCACGATGTTCCCGTCTCGGTCGAAGTAATATCCGAATGCTTCCGCTACTGCCTGTTCATGTTCCAGTCGGGTCAGGAGATCCTCAGACGCGCGACGACGTTTTGCCATCGTTTTCGCCTCACCAATTCCATGTACCACGATTGAAGCATCTTTAATCATTTGAAGCACATTTTTTATGCTCGGCTCTTCAATCATCTTGACGAACGTCTCTGTACTGACCATGTCGGGGATGTGAAGCAGATGATAATCACTTTGAGCGCGTGACGCCATCCGTGAGCATACTGTGTTCGCTTGTAGTTCGAGCGTTTCTCCCAGTCCTCCGCGTGCCGGAACGAACGTCATCGGACGGTGTTCCTTGTCTGGCGACATCATCGCCGCGACGGAAGCCATCGTCGTACCGCCTGTGACAGCGATCGTATTGTGATGGTCTGAAGAAAGCTCTCGTTTGAGTCGTGCGACGGTCGCCCGCCCCATGTCTCGTTGTACCCAGAAGGTTTCATCGGAATCACCCGGTACGATGACGACGTCCCGTACTCCGAGTCTCTCTTTTAAGGCTTTCGCCATGTCTGAGATCCCTGCGAGTTCTCCCATGATGCTGTGCATGCTGCGAAGAACGTTTCGTCCTTCATCCGTCAAGGACATCCCTTGCGTCGCGACCTCTAGGAGGTCTTGCTGCTTCAAGAAGTCGACTTCCCGCCGTAAGACGCGTTCCGTCAAGCCAAGGCTTGTCGCAAGCGTACGTCGTCCGATCGGTTGCATCAGTCGAACATAATGAAGGATGTCGTAGCGTGTCTGCATTTCTTCGATCAGATCAGGCACGATTCGTTTTTGGATCTGGACTAACTGCCGAATCATGTATTTCCCTCTCCTCTCAAGTAGCTGGACGCTTTCTGTCCCGCATGTCATAACGTGTCCCACTTGGTACACCGTTATCATAACAGTCCATTTCTCGCCTTGCAAGTCTCGTTTCTCAAGTTTTTTGAAGTAAGCGGTTTCTTATCATTTCCGTCTCGAATTTGCCATAACTCCAAATTTCGCCGTCATGCATGACGACCGGAATTTCATATAAGAACCGTAGACTGAGCGCTTCATCCTGATCGATGTTGACTTCCTCGAACGTCCATTCCGGAAACTCATCGAGTACGAAGTCGAGTAAGATGGCGGCCTCTTCACATAGCGTACATCCCGGACGTGAATAGAGTGTTAAGTGTCTGTGTCGTTTTAATCCCATTCTGATTGCGCCTTCCTTTGCTGCATCGTTTTTTTCGTTAAACCAAGCGCTGCCCGATATTTTGCAACCGTCCGTCGCGCGACTGTCAGACCGTCTGCTTGCAGACGATCCGTCAATTGCTGATCACTTAACGGACGATCGCTATGTTGAATGTATTCGGCGATCCGCCGTTTAATTAAAAAACTCGAATCTCCGGTTGTCGTCCGTGAGACGAACAAGTCTTCTAAAGCAACGAGACCATGAACCGTCTCGACATACTTCGCAGCAATCGCTCGACCAATCGTTGACGGATGATGCCCCGTCGCCTCAGCGACTTGTTTTTTCGTCAGTGGCTCAAGATGCAGTTCTCCCTTGAACCAGCGTTCTTGTCGCTCAAGCAAGACCGAGAGGATGGCATGCATCGTAACGCGACGTCGTTCGTACGCGCGTAAAAAAGGCGTTGCCTCTTTTAATCCGAGCCACTTCTGATCCATGTCGAGTGTCATCCAGTCAATCTGAAGTTTTCCATCTAACAGGTGAATCCGTGCTTCTGCCATGACCGGTCGTTCTTCTTTAGGAAGATCCGGTGTCCGGCTCAGCCGCGTCAATCGTTTTCGCAACCGTGCTCGATCCTGTTTACTGAACTGCGCGAACACTTGACTCGCCGGTTCATGTCGTAACCGATCCGTCAGTCCGATCAATTCTGCGTCGTCTAGCTCGATCGCCTGTAACCATTGGCACTCGCGCTCCGAGCGGGCAGCAATGCCGACTGGTTCACATTGTTGTAAGAGTGTCCGTGCTTCTGTAATCGTTGCGACATCGGTCGAGAAGGATGCAGCGAGCTCCTTGTCCGATGTCCGCAATAAACCGTCCGCTTCTAAATACACGATGAGTTGTTCCGCCATATATCCTATTTCCTGTCTGACTGATTCTAAACGTATTTGTGCAAGAAGCTCGTCTTCATAGGATGCCAAATGTCCTGCCATCTGCTCGACCTCTAGCGAAACCTGATTCGGGTAATGACGATGTAACCGTCGTTTCAACCGTCGCCATTCCTCCTCGAGTTCTGCCGCCGGTTGCTCAAGTACATGTAACTGATACTGTTGTGACGCCGATAACGTCAGCTGTTGCGTTTGTTCCTGGCGTTGATCCATCGATTTCCCTCCCTCACTTCTTATTATAGAAGAAACGTTTTGAAAAACGTGCTCTGAACCCCTTTTGAGTCGCTAGAGAAAAGAAAAGTCATCCTTCCCTATTGCTTTTCTGAAAAAATGTCGCTATACTATTAATTGTTCAGTACATCAGATGCACCCGTAGCTCAGGGGATAGAGCACTGGTTTCCGGTACCAGGTGTCGGGAGTTCGAATCTCTCCGGGTGTACCATTTATTCAACTACAAGGCAATGCCAGCAATGGCGTTGCCTTTTTTCTATATTGATATGTTTCATTTGCCCTTGTAATGGAAAAATACCTAAAAGTCGCATCGTATCTTTTGACCAATATTGACCAAAGGATTATGATAAGGATAAGTCGAATAGGAAGCTACATACCAACTATAAGGAGGCAAAGACTATGTTAATTCCAACAGTCATCGAACAAACAAACCGCGGGGAACGTGCTTACGATATCTACTCACGTTTGCTAAAAGACCGCATCATTCTTCTCGGGAGCGCGATTGACGACAACGTCGCCAACTCAGTCGTTGCCCAACTTCTGTTCTTAGCAGCAGAAGATCCAGATAAAGAAATCTCGCTTTACATCAACAGCCCAGGTGGTTCGATCACTGCCGGTATGGCGATTTACGATACAATGAACTTCATCAAACCACAAGTTTCAACAATTTGTATCGGTATGGCAGCATCGATGGGTGCGTTCTTGCTACAAGCAGGCGCAAAAGGAAAACGTTTCGCGTTACCAAACGCTGAAATCATGATCCACCAACCACTCGGTGGTACACAAGGTCAAGCATCGGATATCAAAATCCATGCGGAGCGTATCATCAAAATGCGTGAGCACCTCAACAAAATCATGGCTGAAAACACAGGACAACCACTTGAAGTCATCGAACGCGATACAGAGCGTGACAACTTCATGTCAGCACAAGCTGCTGCTGATTACGGTCTTATCGACCGCGTCATGGAACGTGCATAAGTCATCCAGAGTGTCTCCTTCGGGAGGCACTTTTTTTGTATCCATAGAAAAGTGAAGCCTTGTCGGTTATCGTTACATACAAAAAACCTCCCGTTCCTTATAGAACGAGAGGGCGATGATCAGTCGATCAAGTCTGTGATGTCTGAAACGATATCGTGGTTTTCACGAATCAGCGAGTAGATCGCGTTCGCATGTGGCGAAAGCTCTTCTTCTGCTTGTAATTGTTTCAGGAACAAAGATGTTGCGAATGCAACGAGTGTGCTTTTCGGTACACCGATTGCTTTTGCTTTTTTTGTTAACACTTCATCAAACTTCGCATCGACTGTCAGCGAAATACGTTTCTTTTCGTTAGCCATTTCAAAAACTCCTTAATTCGAACATTTAGTTGCATCGACTATATATTATAGTAGACTATGGTTCATCCCGCAAGCGACCCTCTTATAAGGCCCCTGTCATCGACTCTCCGTTTCTTACTTTTTCAGCGATTTGATCAATTTTCCGCAACCGGTGATTGATCCCTGATTTTGAGATGGAGCCGCTTTCGACCATCTCCCCGAGCTCTTGTAACGTGACGTCTTGATGGGTCACACGCAAGATCGCGATCTCCTTCAGCTTATCCGGTAAGACATCGAGCCCGACCGTCCGCTCAAGGAACTTGATGTTCTCGACTTGGCGTAATGCCGCACCGACCGTTTTGTTGAGGTTCGCCGTCTCACAGTTGACGAGACGGTTGACCGAGTTACGCATATCTTTTAAGATCCGGACATCCTCGAACCGCAGCATCGATTGTGTCGCATCAACGAGCTTGAGGAAATCGGAAATCTTCTCGCTCTCTTTAATGTAGAGGATATGTCCCTTTTTCCGTTCGATCGCCTTCGCGTTCAAATCAAAGACGTTCGATAGACCGCGGAGCGCCGCATTGTGTTCTTCATATAAGCTAAAGATCTCCAAGTGATACGACGATGTCGCCGGATTGTTGAGCGAACCCCCGGCGAGGAACGCCCCTCGTAAATATGCGCGTGCTTTTCGTTCATCGTTTAGAATCGTGTCACTGATGGAGCGAATCATCGTGAACCCTTCCCCTAAAATCCCGAGGTCTTGCAAAATCTTATCCGCCTGTTGTTTGACGCGGACGATGTAGACATTATTCTTTTTCAGACGCATTTTCTTCCGCACGAGCAGATCGAGATGAACCCCGTATGCTTTTTTCAAAAGCGAGTAGATCCGACGGGCAATCGAGGCATTCTCGGTCGAGATATCGAGTGTCAGACCACGTCCGAGACCGAACGAGATCGCACCATTCATCCGGGCAAGCGCCGCGAGTTCCGCCTTCATCTCGTGATCGGTGATCGGAATCTGCGTTAATTCTTTTTTGACTTCTGAGGCAAAGCTCATGTCAGCTCCTCCTTTCCTTCGAGTTGACGCATCCGTCGAATCGACAACACTTTTCGCATGACGAGGCTTGCGACGGCATCTGAGTCATGACGGATGAAGTGATGATTGTAATCGACGATGTCGTCCGCAAGCACTTCAACGCCTGCTAACTCGAATTGTTTTTCATTATAGGTGACGATGTCAGCGTGATCCTTTTGGTATTTCTTCAGGTAACTCGCATCAATCGATTCATTATTGACGATGATCGTATCGACGACGCCTTGTCCGAGGAAGCGTTCGAGTGCCGCTAAATGTTCATTGGCTGTGAACGCCGTCGTCTCACCGGGCTGCGTCATGACATTACAGATGTAGACGACTGGAGCTAGCGATTGCTGGATTGCTTCCCGGATTTCGTCGATCAGAACGTTCGGGATGACACTCGTATAGAGGCTGCCCGGACCAAGGACGATGACATCGGCATCAAGAATCGCCTGAATCGCTTCCGGTACCGGACGGACGTCTTGTTCTTCAAGGAATATCCGTTCAATCTTCTTACCGACCTTCGGAATCAACGACTCGCCTTTAACGATCGTTCCGTCCTCGAACTCGGCACAGAGCGTGATCGTCCGTTCCGTCGCCGGATAGACTTTTCCTTCCGCATTCAACAGTTGCCCCATGACACCGATCGCTTCGACGAACGAACCGTTACAAAGTTGGGTTGCTGCCGTCAACATCAGATTTCCGAGTGAATGACCATGTAGTCCTTCCCCGGTCTCAAACCGGTACTGCATGATCCGGTCCATCAATGTCTCTGACTTCGATAAGGAGACGATGACGTTTCGGATATCGCCCGGCGGCAACATATTGAATTCCGTCCGCAAACGACCAGAACTGCCCCCGTCATCAGCAACGGTGACGATGGCTGTGATGTCAAGCGGGTAATGTTTCAGTCCACGAAGAAGCGTCGAGAGTCCTGTTCCACCACCGACAGCGACGACTTTACGTTCCCATTTCATCACTTCTCCCCCTTCGCATACACATAATCCCGGTGATTCGTCTCAATATGATACTGCGTCGCAAATTCTTTACTGATCGCTTCTGCAAACGTGATTGAGCGATGTTTCCCACCTGTACAACCGAGGGCGATGACGAGTTGCGACTTCCCTTCCCGCTCGTATTGCGGAATCAGGAATTCGAGCAGGTCGACGAGTTTTTTATAGAACAGCTTTGCTTCCGGCCATTGCATGACGTACGATGCCACTTCCTCGTCAAGTCCAGTTTTTGGACGCAACTCTGGAATGTAGAACGGGTTCGGTAAGAAGCGCAGGTCAAAGACAAGATCCGCATCAAGCGGTAAGCCATGTTTAAAGCCGAACGACATGACGTTGACCGTGAACGGAATCCGTGTGCCTTCCGTGAACTCCTTTAAGAGACGTTCTTTCAGTGCAAGCGGCTTGATGTCACTCGTATCAATCAGCATCTGTGCCTTATCACGGAATCCTTCGAGCAACGTCCGCTCCCGTTCGATCCCGATCAATGGGGAATCCGTCGGTGCGAGCGGATGCGAACGGCGCGATTCTTTGTAACGACGTACGAGGACATCGTTTCGTGCATCAAGGTACAACATCCGGATTTGTAAGTCCGTTTTCTTTAAATCCTCATAGACGACAAAAAAGCTGTCGATGAAATCACGCGCGCGGGTATCGATGGCAACGGCGATTTTAGGACGCACTTGTCCAATGACTTCGATGAGATGCGGCAGTAACGTCGGGGGTAGATTGTCGACACAAAAATAGCCTAAGTCCTCAAAGCTGTTCATTGCGACAGTCTTCCCAGCCCCACTCATACCCGTGATGATGACAAGTTGCGGTTGATTCTGTTCCATCTTTTCGCCCTCCAGACAACAGTTCCGTGTGTATTTTTCACTTCTTTCTCAGTATATCATAAAAAAAGAGCCAGCTTCACTGAAGTCTCCTTCAATGAAACTGGTTCGATATTATGCGTGTGAGGATTCTTGTAATTCTTCAAGCAACGCTTCGATGAAATGCTGTGCATTTTGCGCTGCAATCGAACCATCGTTCGTTGCTGTAACGACTTGGCGCAATGTTTTTTCACGAACGTCACCAGCAGCAAAGATACCTTTGATGTTCGTTTCCATCGCTTCGTTCGTCACGACGTAACCTTGGTCGTTCAAAATACCGAGATCTTGGACGTAACCTGTGATTGGGTTCATTCCGATGTAGATGAAGACCCCATCGATCGGATGCGTCGTCACGTCAGCTGTTTTTGTATTAATCAGCTCGATACCGCCGACTTTCCCGTCTTGTTCGTTGATCTGTTTAACCGTATGGTTCCAGATGAAGTCGATTTTCGGGTTGTCGAACGCACGTTTTTGAAGGATTTTTTGAGCGCGGAGCTCATCACGGCGGTGAACGATCGTGACTTTTTTCGCGAAACGTGTCAAGTAGACACCTTCTTCTACCGCAGAATCCCCGCCACCGATGACGAAGAGTTCTTTTTCTTTGAAGAACGCCCCATCACAGACCGCACAATACGAGACACCGCGACCGCCGAGCTCTTCTTCTCCCGGTACACCGATTTTTTTATATTGTGCACCAGACGCGATGATGATTGCCCGTGCGTAGTAATCTTTGTTGTGTGCATGAATCGTTTTGTATGCTTTACCGTCTTCGATGCTTCGAACATCTCCGTACGCATATTCTGCGCCGAATGCTTTCGAGTGGTCGAACATTTTTTGTGAGAGATCTGGTCCGAGGATGCTATCGTATCCTGGGTAGTTCTCGATATCTTCTGTGTTCGCCATCTGACCGCCCGGAATCCCGCGTTCGATCATCAATGTCGAAAGGTTCGCACGTGATGCATAAAGTGCGGCTGTCATCCCAGCAGGACCTGCCCCGATGATGATGACGTCATAAATTTTTTGTTCTGTTTCCGCCATGATTCCACCCCATTTATCGTAATCGTTGTAGTTTGAGTATAGGTGAGAATCCCCTAAACGTCTAACACTTTGCTTGCAGCGGTGCGAGCATCCGTTCATGTGTCCGGATCATTGACGCGACATGATCGAACGAACAATCGACGAGCGATGCGCATTCCTCGATCAATATTCCGTCTCGTAAATCATGGAACAGGTAAAGCAGTGATGCCGCGGATGCTTCAATTGAATCGAACGATTCTCCACTTAAGACGAGCTGTGCGAAGCGCTCATAAAAGTCCCCTTCAAGACTCATCCGTTCTTCGTCTGAAACGAATCGTTCTGCAAGACGGATCGTCTGCAATGCCCGGTGAATGCGTTCATCCACGACATCGGTCCGTCCTTCCATCTCGATGACAATCTGTTCCGTCAGTAACAGGACGTCTTCTCGGTCCGTCACTTCTGGCATCATCGACAATGCAAGCCGTGCTTCGGCATCGTTCAGCTTGCCAAGAAGAAGTGCCGTGAAGATTCGCGAGACGTCATCTTCCGTCTTCAACGCTTGGATGAGTGCCGAGCGAAACTGTAGGTTGTGGCGGATGTCATACGTATCCGTTTCTTCCTTTAACGCTTGTGCTTCGTCTGACTTTAAGAAAGCGGCTGCCTCTTCGACATGTCCTGTCTTATAAGCAGAGATCGATAACCAGTGCCCAAAGAGGGGATCTCCTCGGTACCCGCGACGCTCGAGCAACTTCAACTCTTCATAGGCGATATCGTATCGTCCGATGATCGCAAGTGTTGATGCGACCTTATAACGTGTCTCAAGATGCACGGAACGGACGTGTTCGAGCTGACGAGAGAGACGATGCGCCTCTTCGTCCTGTCCCATCTCGTGTAGTAAGACGAGCGTGTTACAGAGGGCATGCAAATTCCCCGGGTTTCCTTCAAGGACCCGTTCGAGGGAAGCGAATGCCTGATCATTCTCTCCTAAATAGAACTCGACGATCGCGAGGTTGTTGTAGGCAGGCCAGAACGTCGGGTACTGGGCAATCAGTCCAGTCAACGTCTCCTGTGCCGCGAACAGCATCCCTTTATCGATCTGGCGTTGTGCTTGACCGTGCAGACGAATCAATTCGTCCTCTTCATCGTCTTCCATCTCTTGTTCGAGATCAATCAGTTCCACGAGTGCGGCCGATGCCTCCGCGTGTTTACCGTTTGGTGCTTGCTCTAAATATTCCATCGCATGCTGTCGCGCTTCTTCATAAAGTGAGACGTGTGCGTAGTTATTCGCTAAATAAAAGAGTGCTTCCGTATTTGATGCGTCGAGTGCGCGTACTTGTTTCAAGACATCATTCGCATGATTGATTTCTCCTGTCTCGAATAAGACACGGGCATAACGGAGCAAATAACGGATGTCCGCTGGCTGAAGTGTCGTCGCCTCATCTAAATGATAGACGGCTTCATCCAGTCGCCCTTCCCGGTGCGCCTTCCGTCCGCGGAAATAAAAAAGTTCCGCTTGGCGCGCTGTTATCGCAAAGGGGTCTGCTTTGTATTTGGTTAATTCCATCATGATTCAAGCCCCCATAAATAGTAAACTGGTTTCGTAGTTGCAGACACAAGAATACCCTATCTCTAGAAGGCATGCAACAGAAAAAAACGCCGGAGTTCATCCCCAGCGTTTCGCATAAATCGATTCCAGTTCTTTGTAATTCTCTAAGCATTTTCGTACAAAAGCATCCGTCTCTGGATTCAGTCCTTCAAGACGTGCCACGTCCTTGTCATATGCCTGCCGTAAGCTCGTCGCATAATCGGGAATCTCTCCGTCATATGCATAAACGACTGCGGGCGAAACCGTGATCTTTTCGTGCTTATGCAAGGCGGTCCGGATATGAAAGAGCGGGACATCGACTTGGTTCGGTTGATGAAGATCTCCTTGAACCGGATGCTTCTCGACAGCCAGCACCTCCACGACGAGACCTTGTGGACGTTCGGCGAATAATCTTCCGAAATACTTTCCTGTCTTATACGTAAAGCGGATGTGCGTCATCTTTTTTCCTTCTTCCTTCTCACAGTTTTGTCACATTTCGTGCCGGCGAAGCGGCTGACTCGAGACGCGTTCGTTCGGAGCGATGTCTCGGTGAACGACTGATCCGGCACCGACAACGGCACCATCTCCGATCGTCACACCCGGTAGGATCGTCACGTTCGCACCGATCAAGACGTTGCTTCCGATGACGACGTCACCTAAACGATACTCCGTCGTCAAATATTCATGACAGAGGATTGTCGTATTGAAGCCGATGATCGTATTGTCACCAATCGTGATTCGCTCCGGGAACATCGTGTCTGGCATCACCATCAAGGCAAGTGCCGTCTTCTCCCCGATCTTCATTCGGAGGCACGTCCGGTAGAGCGCGTTCTTAAAGCGTAACGACGGGGCAAACCGGCCAATCGTGACGATCGTAAAGCACCACATCACTTTAAAGAACGACACCGTCCGGTACATATGCCAGAGTGGATTCGTCGTTCCGACCTGAAACCGATCAGTTCGCCGTGCCATTTTGTTCCTCCAGCCAAGCAGCAAGATGGTCCATCGAATCAATGATGATGTCCGGCTCGAGAGCTTCTAAGTACGCGCGTCCTTTGATCGCCCAACCGACTGCGACTGTCTTCACTCCTGCGTTCTTGCCCCCAAGGATGTCCGTATCGTTGTCACCGACCATGATCGTCTCGTCTGGTGTTGATCCAAGTAACTGCATCGCTTTCTCAAACGGCTCGACGGCTGGTTTTTCTTCCGTTACGTCGTCCGCTGCGATGACAGCGTCAAAGAGTGATGTCAATCCGAATAACTCGATGCCGCGGAGAGCGACACGACGACTTTTCGACGTGACGACCGCCATCTTGTAGCCTGCTTCATGCAGACGACGTAATCCGTCAAGCACACCTGGATACTCGAGTACAAGCGCGTCATGCATGGCGATGTTGTAGCTCCGATAAAAAGCAACCATCTCTTTCCACTGTTCCGTATTCATCGCTGAGAATGACTTTTCAAGCGTCGGACCGATGAACGGAAGCAGTTCCGCTTCCGTGAACGTCCGGTCGGGGTAATAGTAACTGAGCGTATGCTCAAAGCTTTTTAAGATCAATGGATTCGTATCAATCAACGTTCCATCTAAGTCAAACAAAAGTGTGCGAATCATCGATTACTTCGCCTCCTTTTTTGAACCGTCCAAGTAACGAACGGCATTGCGACGAATGACGAGCATGATCACACCGAAGATGACTAAACAGATCGAGACGACTTGCGCCGTCCGCAGTCCGTCAGCCATCAGACTATCCGTCCGGAGTCCTTCGATAAAGTAGCGTCCGATCGAATACCAAATCAAATAACCGAGGAAGACATATCCACGACGTGGGTTGAACTTCATCCGCCAGACGATTAATAGAATGACACCAATGATGTTCCAGATGCTTTCATAGAGGAATGTCGGTAAGTAGTACGTCCCGTCGATGTACATCTGATTGACGATCCAGTGTGGTAAGTGCAACGTATCTTGTAAGTACGACCACGTCGTCTCGCCGCCGTGTGCTTCTTGGTTGAAGAAGTTGCCCCAGCGTCCGACGGCTTGACCGAACAAGAGCGACGGTGCCAGGATATCAGCGATCTGCCAGAACGAGATCTTTTTCTTACGTGTATAGATGATGACCGTCAAAATCGCGCCGATGATTGCGCCGTGGATTGCGATTCCACCTTGGCGGATGTTGATGATCTGATCGAGATGCTGACTGTAGTAGTCCCACTCGAACGCGACGTAGTAAATCCGGGCACAGATGATACTAATCGGAATTGACCAGATGACGACATCGACCGCATACTCTTCATTGAAGCCGATCCGCTTCGATTCGAAGATCGCGATCAACAGACCGACGACCGCACCGAGTGCGATGACGATCCCGTACCAGTAAATCGGTACCGGTCCGAGATTGATTGCGACGCGATCAAACGTTGGTTGTACAGAGGCTAGAGTTCCCATCAAAGACCACCATTCCCATCTTCAATTGCTTGTGCGAGACGTCCCGCGAATTCTTCTGCTGTATTAATGCCCATGTTTTTCAGGCGATAGTTCATCGCTGCCACCTCAATAATGACGGCGAGGTTTCGTCCGGGACGAACCGGAATCGTCAAGAACGGGATTTCCGTATCGATGATTTGAAGCGTCTCTTGATCCAGACCAACGCGGTCATAGACTTTCGATTGATCCCAAATCTCGAGGTTACAGACGAGGCTGATCTTCTTGTGCGAGCGAACAGCACCTGCACCGAACAACGTCATCACGTCGATGATCCCGATTCCACGAATCTCAAGCAGATGTTGAATCAACTTCGGTGCCGTTCCGACGAGAATCCCGTCACCCGTTTGACGAATCTCGACCGAGTCATCTGCGACCAGACGATGACCCCGCTTGACGAGTTCGAGTGCTGTTTCCGATTTACCGACGCCACTTGCTCCTTTAATGAAGACGCCGACACCATAGATATCGACAAGGACACCATGCATCGCCGTCGTTGGCGCGAGTTCCGCTTCGAGGAAGTTCGTGATCTGTGACTCGACCGATGTCGTATGCCCTTTTGTCGTCAAAAGTGGCACGTTCGTCTCGTCCGCAGCTTGGATGATCGCTTCCGGCACTTCAAATCCACGTGTGATCAAAATACCAGGTGTTTCATCTGTACAAAGGACGTTCGCTCGTTCACGTTGTTCCTCGTACGTTAAATTATTGAAGAACGTCAATTCTGTTTTTCCGAGAATTTGAAGACGTTCTGCCGGGTAATAGGCATAATAACCGGCAAGCACAAGGCCAGGTCGGCACAAATCAGCCGTTAGAATCGGGCGATGTAAGCCTTCTTCTCCCGTGACGATGTGGAGATTGAATTGTTTTACGATTTCAGCTGTTCGCACTTTTGGTTGCACGCTTCGTCAGCCCCTTTCACTTGAAGTATTGTACCATATTTTTATTCGGTTCATGGAATTGGATTAGAAGCATGATTTCTTGGGAATGGAATAAAGAGTTAATATTTTGAAGGAGGTTTTGCCGTGATGTCAGGCGGTGGTATCGGATTGATTTTAGTCATTATCATATTTGCGGTTCTAGCAATTGCTGGTTTCGTCTATCTCATCATCTCACTGATTGATATGTGGAAAGCGTATTCGCGTAATCAGGATCAAACTGCCCTCTTATTCTTCATCATCTCGATCATCGGAATCTTCATCAGTGGTTCGTTCATTTCCTACGTTCTCGCGATCATCTTCTATTGGAATCGCGCACGCGGAAAGAGTTGGCTCGGAATCGGTCTGATTCTCGTTTCGATCGTCCTTGCAATCATCGGTGTCATTGCCTTACTCTCGTTCGGTTACGATATGAATAATATCGAGAACATGAACTTCGACGAGCCGATGATGGATCAGGATTACGATTATTGATGTAGGCTACACCCATCCTTTTCAGTGAGGATGGGTGGTTTTTTTATGTAGCTGACGAAGCCCCGCTCGCGCGACTTCTACAGGAAAAAGCGCGGACATCCGCGCTGTCAGAGACAAACGAGACCCGGCTACTCGTTCCTAGAACGACGTAGCCGCGGCTTGTGTCTCGCCTGAGGAAAGCATGCACAGCGGATACGACGTCATAAGAAAAGCGCAACCTCTTTTTCAAGAAGTTGCGCCGAGTATACTTATAACGCTTGTGGACTGAGGTGAACGCCGTGTGTGACCGAAATCGTACCTGTCTTCGTATCCGCTTCGACTTCGATTTTTGGTGAACGGCCGCGTCCTGATACGAAATGGAGTTTCCGGTTGACGATTTCTTTTTGATCCCGAATCAATTCCATGTCGTCCAAGTTGCAGTTGAGACCACCGAAGTTCGTCTCAAGTTCCCCGTAGACTTCAGCGCCATGCGGCAACATCAAGGCGATGCTTCCAGCAAGTGACGAGGCTTTGACTTTCGCATTTTGCGCTGTCTTCAGCTCGCAACGGACGTTTCCGTTCGCTGTTTTCAATTCTGAACGTTCGAAGACACCCGTCGTGATGATTTGACCGTTGGCTGTCTTCGCTTTTAAGACTTTCAACTCCGACTCTTCGATTTCGATCGAGCCGTTCGCTGTCGATACTTTGACATCTTCACTGAAGAGGTCACGGACATTGACTCGACCGTTCGCTGTCATCAGTTGAGCGGATGTCGTATCAAGTGACGTCAACGAAATTTCCCCGTTCAACGTCTGTAAGACGAATGATTCGTAATGACGGCGTGGTACTTTCAGATGGACTGTCGCACGGACACTCTTATCCTTCAAACGGATCGAGAGTGTGTTCGCCGATACCGCGTGTTGCACAGCGGCTTGAAGTTGCTCAAGCGCCTGTTCTTCCGTCACCTGTTGGCGGCGGAGCGGACGTCCTGTCACCGTCAATTCGCATTCTTCAAGATCACTCGGTTCGACGACCAAGTTCGCATTGAACAGATCGACGTGAACCGTCTCACCGCTGAACGGGAATTGTTTGACGTAGGTGACGTTCGGACCGGACGCCTGATTAAGCGAAAGATCACTGTCCTTGATCCGGCTGACGAGATTATCGAACGCTGACATGACTTTCGTTGTCAGTGAATCGACAGAATACTGGTCGACCCGATCATATTGTTCTGGTTCATCGACGTACTTATGTTCACTGGCAGAAGTTGCACGTTCGTCGATCGCTTCGAGCCGCTCGAGTTTATCGAGTGCCTCATCAATCGTTAACTTTCCTTCTTTGACTTGCTCCAATATCAATTGACGCATATCTTGCTTCATGAACCGTTCCCTCCTATTCTTGAACCTCAAACGTGTGTTACATGATACTTTCGTTTAAGTTCCCTTAGTTCCTTCCTACGAATCCTCATCCACAAAAGTTTCACGATTCAATTCGTGCCGCATCGCGTTCAAGGACAGGTGCGAGGTATCGTCCCGTATAAGATGCTTCAACTTCAGCAATCTGTTCCGGTGTCCCGGCAGCAACGATCGTTCCGCCACCGTCGCCCCCTTCAGGTCCGAGATCAATCAAGTAGTCGGCCGTCTTGATGACATCCAAGTTGTGTTCGATGACGAGCACCGTATCACCATTGTCGACGAGACGTTGTAAGACTTTCAACAGACGCGCGATATCATGGACGTGGAGTCCCGTCGTCGGCTCATCGAGAATATAGATCGTCTTCCCAGTCGAGCGTTTATGCAACTCGGACGCCAGTTTAACACGCTGCGCTTCCCCACCGGACAGTTCTGTCGCGGGTTGACCGAGACGCATGTACGTCAGACCGACGTCAGCGATCGTCTGCAGTTTCCGCGTGATTTTCGGAATGTTCTCGAAGAAGGCGAGTGCATCTTCAACCGTCATCTCAAGCACGTCGGCAATCGTTTTGCCTTTATATTTCACTTCCAGTGTTTCGCGGTTATAACGTTTACCGTGACAGACTTCACACGGGACATAGACGTCCGGTAAGAAGTGCATCTCGATCTTGATGATCCCGTCGCCACGACACGCTTCACAGCGTCCACCCTTGATGTTGAAACTGAAACGTCCTTTTTTGTAACCACGGAGTTTCGCTTCGTTCGTCGAAGCAAAGACGTCCCGAATATCATCGAAGACACCCGTATACGTTGCAGGGTTCGAACGCGGTGTCCGACCGATTGGTGACTGATCGATATCGATGACCTTATCGATTTGATCCAGACCGGTGATTCCTTTATGAGCACCCGGCTTTTCTTTCGCCCGGTTCATCTCGTGCGCGATCGTCTTATAGAGAATTTCATTGATCAACGTCGATTTTCCGGATCCCGAGACACCGGTGACAGCGACGAACAGACCAAGTGGAATATCGACATCGACGTTCTTCAAGTTGTTTTCCGATGCTTTGTGGATATGGAGCATCCGACCGTCCGGCTCTTTTCGTGTCGACGGAACAGGAATGAACTTCTTCCCGGACAAGTATTGACCAGTCAACGAGTTCGCATCCTGCATCAACTCTTCCGGTTTTCCGGCTGCCGTAACGAATCCACCGTGATCGCCGGCACCAGGTCCGATATCGATCAAGTAGTCGGCTGCCATCATCGTATCTTCATCGTGTTCGACGACGATCAGCGTATTGCCGAGATCACGCATCGCCTTCAGCGTATTGATCAAGCGATCATTATCGCGTTGGTGTAAGCCGATCGATGGTTCATCCAGAACGTAGAGGACGCCCGTCAGACGCGAACCGATTTGTGTCGCAAGACGAATCCGTTGCGCTTCCCCACCGGATAATGTCCCCGCTGCGCGTGAGATCGTCAGGTAATCGAGACCGACGTTCTCAAGGAACGACGCCCGTTCGTGAATCTCACGAACGATCATCCGCGAAATCGTCTGATCCTTCTCACTCAACTTCTCCGGTAGTTCGTCGAAGAACATGACTGCTTGTTTAACAGACATCTTCGTCACTTCACCGATATGGTGATCGGATACTTTGACGGCGAGTGATTCCCGTTTCAAGCGGTGTCCTTTACACGTCGGACAGGCTTTCTTCGCCATGTAGCCTTCCATCTGTTCCCGGATATAATCAGACGATGTCTCCTTGAAGCGACGCTGTAAGTTATTGAGGACCCCTTCGAAGTAGAGGTTTGTATTTCGGACCATCCCGAAGTCATTCTCATAACGGAAATGAATCTCTTCCTTCGTGTTTCCGTTTAAAATTATCTCGCGCTGCTCTTCCGGTAACTGTTCGAATGGTGTATCCATATCGATTTTGAAGTGGTCACAGACCGCTTTGAGCAATTGTGGATAATACTGCGAGCTCGTCGGTTCCCACGCCACGATCGCTCCTTCGTTCAAAGACTTATCGGGATGCGGTACGACGAGATCAACATCGACCTCAAGCTTCGTTCCGAGTCCGTCACATGACGTACAAGCACCGAACGGTGAGTTGAACGAGAACATTCGTGGTTCGAGTTCGCCGATCGAGAAACCACAGATCGGACAAGCGTGATGTTCACTGAACAACAATTCGTTGCCGTCCATTGTATCGACGATGACCCGACCATCCGCGAGGCGAAGTGCAGTCTCAAGTGAGTCCGCAAGACGTGCTTCGACGTCTGGTCGCACGACGACACGGTCGACGACGACTTCGATCGAGTGTTTCTTGTTTTTCTCAAGCGTGATCTCTTCAGCGAGATCCATCGTCTCTCCGTTGACACGGACGCGGACGAAGCCTTCCTTCTTCAAATCGTCGAGCACCTTGACGTGCGTTCCTTTTCGTCCGGAAACGATTGGCGCGAGGATTTGCAGACGCGTCCGCTCCGGTAACTCCATCACTTGGTCGACCATCTGGCTGATCGTCTGGCTCGAAATCTCGATTCCGTGATTCGGACAAATCGGTTTACCAATTCGTGCATACAATAGACGCAAATAATCATAGATTTCTGTGACCGTTCCGACCGTCGAACGTGGGTTTTTACTCGTCGTCTTCTGGTCGATTGAAATTGCTGGACTCAGTCCTTCGATCGTGTCGACATCCGGTTTATCCATCTGTCCGAGGAACTGACGGGCATAGGCAGACAGACTTTCGACATAACGCCGTTGTCCTTCAGCGTAAATCGTGTCGAAGGCAAGCGACGATTTCCCTGACCCGGACAAGCCCGTCAAGACGACGAGCTGATCGCGGGGGATTTCGACATCGATGTTTTGTAGATTATTGACGCGAGCGCCTTTGATGATAATCTGATTCTTCTTTTCTCCCAACTTAGGCACCTGCTTTCAATTCTAATATGAGGTCGCGGAGCTCAGCAGCTCGCTCGAACTGCATGTCTTTCGCCGCTTGACGCATCTCTTGGTCAAGCTGTTCAAGCAACGTTTCACGCTCCGGTTTTTTGAGTTTGTTGAACTTCTCGAGTTTTTCGACGGTATCGTCGTTCTCGATTGTCGTACTAATGACACCACGCACGTCTTTTTTGATCGTCTGCGGCGTAATGCCATGTTCTTCGTTGAACGCCATCTGGATCGCGCGACGGCGTTCCGTCTCATCGATCGCCCGTTGCATCGAATCGGTGACTTTATCGGCAAACAAGATGACGTGTCCTTCCGCGTTCCGCGCCGCCCGACCAATCGTTTGAATCAGCGAACGGTCCGACCGGAGGAAGCCTTCCTTATCGGCATCAAGAATCGTCACGAGTGAGACTTCCGGAATATCGAGTCCTTCTCGTAATAAGTTGATCCCGACGAGGACATCATATTTTCCGAGTCGTAAGTCACGGATGATTTCAATCCGTTCGAGTGTCTTGATCTCCGAGTGCATATAGTTGACCTTGACACCATTCTCTTTCAAGTAATCGGTCAAGTCTTCTGCCATCTTCTTCGTCAGTGTCGTCACGAGAACACGTTCGTTCTTCGCGACCCGGTCACGGATGTTATCCATCAAGTAATCGATTTGTCCCGTGATCGGATGAATCTCGATCGTCGGATCGACGAGACCGGTCGGACGGATGATTTGCTCGACCATCTCTTTCGAATGTTCGAGTTCATACGGTCCTGGTGTCGCCGAGATATAGATCGCCTGACTGATTTTTTCCTCGAACTCCTCGAACCGTAACGGACGGTTATCTTTTGCCGACGGAAGACGGAAACCGTGATCGACGAGGACTTGTTTCCGCGCCTGATCTCCGTTATACATCCCGCGAATTTGCGGCAGTGTGACGTGTGACTCATCGGCAACGAGTAAGAAGTCCTTCGGGAAGTAATCAAGCAACGTATACGGTGTTGCCCCTTCCGGCATCAAGTTCAAGTGACGCGAGTAGTTCTCGATTCCGGAACAATAGCCCATCTCACGCATCATCTCAAGATCGTAGTTCGTCCGTTGTTCGAGCCGTTGCGCTTCAAGCAACTGATTGTCTTCGCGTAACTTCGCAAGCTGCACTTCAAGTTCCTTCTCGATGTTCGCGATCGCTTTCTGTAGACGGGTATCCCCCGTCACGAAGTGGGACGCCGGGAAGATCGAGATGTGCTCGCGGTCCGCGACGATCTCACCTGTCAGCGGATCCATGTCACGGATCCGTTCAATCTCGTCACCGAAGAACTCGACCCGGACACACTGTTCGTCGCGTGACGCCGGGAAGATTTCGACGACGTCTCCGCGGACGCGGAACCGTCCACGCTGGAAGTCGATGTCGTTACGCTCATACTGAATGTCGATTAGACGACGGAGCATCTCGTTTCGCCCCATCTCATTGCCGACACGCAGTGACAAAACGTGGTTGTTGTACTCTTCCGGGTTACCGAGACCATAGATACACGAAACGGACGCGACGATCAAGACGTCCTCCCGTTCGAACAAGGCGGACGTTGCCGAGTGACGTAGTTTATCAATCTCGTCGTTGATCGAAGAGTCCTTCTCAATGAACGTATCCGTCGATGGGACGTACGCTTCCGGTTGGTAATAATCATAAAAACTAACGAAGTATTCGACCGCATTGTTCGGGAAGAATTCCTTGAACTCCGAGTAGAGTTGTCCCGCTAGTGTTTTGTTGTGGGCAAGGACGAGCGTCGGTTTCTTGATTTCCTTGATGACGTTCGAGACCGTGAACGTCTTCCCGGTACCGGTCGCCCCAAGCAACGTCTGATGTCGTTCGCCTTGTTTTAGCCCAGTCACCAATTTTTCGATTGCCGTCGGTTGATCACCGCCTGGTTCAAATGGTGAAACGAGTTCAAAATCCATCGTTTGCTTCCCCCTCATCACGTTAAAAAATCTATTTTTATTGTACCACTTTACGAACAAACATTCGATTATGAAGTGCTCCTTTTAGGAAGTTACCCTTTTTTTCGAAAATGCAAAAGTTTCTTTTTGCTTCGAGTGTTGATCCTCGATTTTTCTGCCAACAAAAAAATCCCCGTCACGGCTGTTCCGTGACAGGGATGTACTCGTTAATGTAAGGACCGCACTTTAGTGCGACCATGGACCGGCTCGTTGACGAACAGGATACCAAGTTCATGATGATCTTGTTCATAAAAGGCACGTTGCGCAAACCGGATGTCACCGTTATGGTTCATGACTTCAAGACGCAGATACGGTTTGTGTTTTTGGATGGCTTCGTAGAACGATGCTTCCGAATCGACCTTCTCACCATTGACCTTATAGATCGCTTCACCTGGAATCAAGCCCATCTCAGCAGCCGGTTTATCAGGTAGCGTTCCAAGAATGACGGCACCACGCGTTCCATTGAGGAACAACGGTGTCTGTGCCCGGTTCAAGCGTTTGACCCGCTGGTGCAACAAAATGTGCAGGACGAGCAACAAGACGATTCCGTAGAGCCATTCAGCTTGACCAGTCACGTACGCAAGAACCGTCAATAGAATCGCGACGAGGCTCGTGATCAAACGTCCTTGAACGAGCGGACGCATCAATTCTTTCGGCAACTTACCCGTAAAGAGGAAGCTGAAACCGATCGGTAACCAAAGCACGATCGGAACAAGCTCTGGGAAGCTGTAACGTGGCCACCAGGCTTCAAGCACGTCACCCGGAACAAAGACGAGCAAAGGCAATAGCCAAAGCTTATTTGCCGACAGCCCACCGATGAAGCGACCGCGCTTCGAGACGACGAGTGACGGTGACAGACGCCGCTGCCCGCGCCACCAGACGAGGAGACATTCCGCGACGAGCGTCAACGCCGCAAGCAATAAAACCATCTTCGGCTCGACCGCTCGGATCGAGTCAAGACGTGAATCCATCACGAACCAGCCGGTCAGTCCAAGCAAGACGATCGGCCAGAGCGGTACGTTCAAACGTACGATACCAATCAACAGCAGGACGCTCGAAAGTCCGAGTAACAATAGAGCGTATTGCGGCGTCAGCGTCAATCCGAGCCATCTGCTGACGATGGACAAGACGAGACCGACGAGTAGACCTGGTAAAAGTGTTTCGAGGACATCGCTTCGTTTGCCGTGTGTCCGGGAGCGAAACAATCCGCGTTCCCGTTTGACACGCCGGATGCCGATGACCCAACTGACAAGGAGTGCTAACCACAAGGTCGGACTGGCGATGAGACTAATCGCGGTCCAACCAATTTCATCGAGTAATTCCACGCGCATTCAGACCTCTTTCCATTCCTTATTATTGTGCAGCGACCTCGAGTGCTTTTTTCCGCTGGACGTCATTCTTATCGTCCTGGAGTTTCTTCAGGAGACGCGTCTCCATCTCACCCGCTGTCTGCTGATCGATTTTTCCAGTGACGTCAAGTTTCGCGTCCTTTTGCAAAGCCTCGACAGCTTGTTTCATCGTGTCACCGAAATAGCCGTCCTGTCCTTTTGGCTTATAACCGATCGCTTCGAGGACAAGGTGGGCATTCTCGACTGATTTTCCGTAATCGCCGACAGCGAGTGACTTTTGATCAGTCAGAATCTTCGTGACGTTGAAGTACGCCGGTTGTTTGACTTCGACCGTCGGCTTGACCCCTTTTTTGTGGATCCAGTTCCCGTCTGGTGTCAGCCATTTGTTCGTCGTTAACTTCAGGTCGCTACCGTCCTTCAAATCATACGCACTTTGGACGATCCCTTTCCCGAACGACTTCGTACCGACGACTTCGGCGCCAGCTCCTTCCTTCAGTCCGGCTGCAAGGATCTCGGACGCTGAGGCCGATCCGCCGTCTTCTAAGACGACGATGTTATATGGTTTCTTCTCGTCTGCCTTCCCGAATTCCTGCTGGCGCTCGCCTTTATTGTTCTCGACCTGATAAATCGGCACGTCTTTCGGAATGAACGGAGCGATCATTTTCGAGACAGCCGTCAAAAGACCACCCGGATTTCCGCGTACATCGATGACGAGTCCATCAATGTTCTGACTCTCGAGTTTCGTCAACCCCTTCTCGAACTCTTCTGCTGTCGGTTCCGAGAACTGTGTTACTTGTAAGACACCAATCTTCTTGCCGTTGACATTCTCCGTTGACGTATAGACCGTCTCGATTGGAATCGTATCGCGTTTAATCGTGATCTCCATCGCGTCTTGTCCGCTACGCTGAATCGTCAGGACGACATTCGTTCCTTTTTCACCACGGATTTTTTTAACGGCTTGATCCGTCTTTTGACCTTTTGTCGACTTACCATCGATTTCTAGGATGACGTCGCCTGGTTTGATACCAGCTTTTTCAGCAGGTGATCCTTTGATCGGCGAGACGATGACGATCGACTCACCTTTTTGTTCAAGCGTCGCACCGATCCCTTCGAACGAAGACGACAGATTCGTGTTGAACGAGGTCGTTTCCGACTCATCCATATAAACGGAATATGGATCGTTAAGCACTTCTGTCATGCCAGATAACGCACCATCGAGTAACTCTTTATCTGTCACGTCTTTTAGATAATTTTGTTCGATCATCTGCCGGACCTGGTCGATTTTTTTCCAATCACCAGTCGCATTCGAAGATGATGACTGCGTTGCAACGGAATCTGTTCCGCCAGCCGCTAACATACCGACGGCACCTGCCCCTAAACCAAGCCCGAAGGTACTGACCGCAATCACTGCTGTTGTAGATTTTTTCACGCTTGATTCCCCACTTCCATTAAAAACGCATTATTTTTTTCAGTATAGCAAAAAAAGATAGGTTACCCTATCTTTTCAGTATTCTGTGGGATGTCAAAAGATGTACGGTGCTGGGTCAACTGCATTCGGTTGTCCGACTGCCCACTCTCCCTTATGCAATTCGAAATGCAAATGCGGACCTGTCGACCAGCCCGTTGTACCTAATGTACCGACCGTCTTACCCGGCATGACTGTTTGACCGGCGGAGACGCTGATCGAATCGAGATGTGCATAGACGGTCGTGTAGACCTGTCCATCGATCAAATGCGTCACCATGACGACGTTCCCGTAACCTGTTGCACTACCGGCTCGTAGAACGATACCACCTGCCGCCGCATGGATCGGTGTTCCTTTTGCATTTACGAGATCAATCCCTTTATGAATCTCCGGCTTTCCTGTCAACGGATTGTTCCGGGGACCGAACGGCGACGAGACATATCCTTGAACCGGTAAATGGAACGGACGACTCGTCACGGCATCTGCCGGTTGCTCCGGTGTCGCAGTCGGTGACTCGACTTCAGGAATGATCGGTTCCTCACTTGGAGCATCGGATCTTTTCTTTTTCGCCTCTGCCGCACGTGCCGCTTCTGCCGCTTCCGCTTGACGTTTTGCTTCTGCTGCCCGCGCCGCTTCTTCCGCTTTCCGTTTCGCTTCTTCTTTAGCTTTCCGTTCGGCTTCTTGCAGGGCAATCAATTCATTTTGAATCAGACGGCGCTGATCCGCGAGAATTTCTGCCTCCTCGGCTTTAGAGAACTGCTCTTGTTGCAGTTCCTTGACCTTCGTGTTCAACTGGACGACGAGCTTACGCTTCAGTTCGGACTCCGCGATGATCCGCGTCTGGAGCACAAGGAGCTTGCGTTGTTCCCGTTTCATGCTTTCAAGCAATAGTGCTTGTTCCGACCGTTGTTCGCTCAGTTGTTTGACGTTCCCCTTGTAAGCTTGTAAGACATGATCATCTTGTTTGATGATCTCACTGACCGTACTGAAGCGCGAAATCAAATCACCAAAGTCTTTTGCGTCGAGCAAGACCTCGATGTATTTGACGTCTCCTTTTTGCTGGACGGCACGCAATCGGCTTCCAAGCAACTCTTCTTGCTGATGCAGTTCCTTGAGCGTCTCGGAAATCGCTGCTTCCGTCAGACGCAATTGTTCTTTAGATGCAGCAACAGCCGCTTGTTGATCGGCTATCTTAAGCGCTAAATCATCCAAACGGCTGTTGACTTCATTCAGTTGCGCACGGGCTTCCTTACGCTCCTGTTTCGTCAAGATCAACTTCTCTGATGTCTGATTCTGTAATCGTTCCGTCTCTTTCAGACGGCTTTCGACCTCCTGTTGTTCCTTCAGCAAATCTTCTTTAGACGTGGCATCAACGGACACACTAGTTCCAATCAAAGCTAAGCTCAGGACGGCAGAATAGAATCGGACTTTCATGAGAAGCATCTCTCCTCTATTTTATTTTTGAGTAACTGATTTAAATCTTCAAGAAACGACCGAGTGATGTCGTTGATCCCCATACACCGATGAATGCACCGAGTCCGAGCAGGATTAAGACGACTTGTGCCGACAATTCACCTGGTGGAATCAACGAGAATATTCCCGCATTCACGGTAGAAAGTTGGGGTTGGATCGCATTGTAGGAGACTTCGTAACCGAAGTAGACGACGACGATCGGGATGATGGCACCTAATATGCCCATCAATAATCCTTCGACGAAGAACGGTGCACGGATGAATCCGTTTTTCGCTCCGACGAGGCGCATGATCTCGATTTCCCGGCGACGGGAGAAGATCGTGACTTTAATCGTGTTCGAAATGAGGAACATCGCCATGAACGTCAATCCGACGATCAGGATGATTCCACCGATCCGAACTCCTTCAAGGAAGCTAAACATCTTTTTAACATAGTCCTTACCGTATTCGACACTATCTACATTTTCCATTTTTTTGACGGAATTTGCAAGTGTTTCTGTCTCTTTTGGTGAGGTAGCTTTGACGATGTACCGGTCATGAAGCGGATTATCCTTTTCAACCGACTGGTAGGCTTGGGAACCTTCGCCAAGTTGCTCCTTGAAGCGGTCCAGTTCTTCTTCTTTCGAACTGTAACGAACGGAGTCGACACCCGGCATCTGCTTGAGTGCTTCACCGACTGCATCGATCTTCGACTGGTCAGCTTCTCGTTCGACGAACACTTGGATTTCGACGTCTTTTTCGACGTTATCGGAAATCTTGTTGACGTTGAACATGAGCATCGCGAATATTCCTACGAGAAGTAACGTGACGGTAACGGCACTGACAGAAGCGAATGTCATCCAGCCGTTCCGGACGAGACCTTTTGCCCCTTCCCGTAAATGACGGAATCCATTAAACTTCATAGCCGTACATTCCTTTCTCTTCGTCTCGGACGATTTTTCCTCCATCAATCGCTAAGACACGATGACGCATCTTGTTCACGATGTCCCGGTTGTGTGTCGCCATTACGACCGTTGTCCCACGGCGATAGATTTCTTCGAATACTTCCATGATCTCCCAGGCTGTATCCGGGTCCAGGTTTCCAGTCGGCTCATCGGCGATGACGAGTGACGGACGGTTGACGATGGCTCTCGCGATCGAGATCCGTTGTTGTTCGCCCCCAGATAATTCGTCCGGATAGTTGCGCTCTTTATGCTTGAGCTTAACGAGATCGAGTACTTCGAGTACTTTCTTCCGGATTTGTGCTTTGTCTTCCCCTACGACTTCTAGCGCAAAGGCGACATTTTCATAAACCGTCAGTGACGGGAGTAATTTAAAATCTTGGAAGATGACGCCGATTTGGCGACGAAGTTCGGGGATTTGACGGTTCTTCAACTTACCGACTTCGATTCCTTTAAACAAAAATGAACCGCTCGTTGGTTTCTCTTCGCGGTACATCATTTTCATGAATGTTGATTTACCCGCACCCGACGGACCGACGATATAGACGAATTCGCCTTGATTGATCGTCAAATCGACCTCACGGAGTGCCGTGACGCCGTTCGGATAAATCTTACTGATTCGTTGCATCTTGATCACGTACTTCACATCCTTACTTATTTACTGATGCTGAATGAATAGGTCCAAAAACCTACCGACCACCATTATAACAGGGACAAAATTGAACGCACATTACAATCAAATGTCATTTCAGACGATTATACCATAAAAAAGAGGCACGAATGACGAACACATGTCGTGTGTGTCATCTCGTACCCCATCATATCCCATAATCATTTTTTAGCAGCGAGCCAGTCGGAAACAGCCATGATTTCTTTATCATCTTTCAGGATACCTGCAGGCATTTGCCCTTTCCCGTTCTTGATGATTTTTTGAATCTCTTCTGAAGAATATTTCGAGCCAACCTTCGTCAAATTCGGTCCGACGTTTCCTTCAAGGTTTTTACCATGACACGTCGCACAGTTTGTTGCGAAGATTTTCTCAGCATCTACACCTGATTGTGTCTTCGACGAATCATCGTTCATCGTTGACTCTTCCTTCGTGCCTGACGATGAATCATCAGAACTCGAATCGTCACTACCACCACATGCCGCGAGCGCAAGTGTCGTTCCTAAGCCTAACGCGAGTAACAAGTTTTTCAGCTTCATCCGGATATCCCCCTCTTGTAAGTATCTACATAAACGCTACTGACCTAGTTAGAGTATAACCGTTATCCGGAGGAGTTAAGCGTGATTTCACAAAAACTTCACGTTTCAAGAACGATTATGGCACATTACGGTAGCGTTTATCGTCTGTAAACCCGAGTCCGAGCACCTCATGGGCTTCACTGACGACGAGGAATGCCGATGGATCGATGTGTTTGACGATTTCTTTGAGCGTCGTGATTTCCCCTTGACGAACGACGACCATTAGCATCGGTTTCCGTGTCCGTGTGAACGCACCTGCCGCCTCGATTTCCGTCGCCCCGCGATCGAGCGTCTCGAAGATTTCCTTCACTAACGCTTCCCGTTGATCAGAGATGATATAAGCGAGTTTGTCGTTCGTGATCCCAAGCTGGACGACGTCGATCATCTTGATCGTAATGAACAAAGCGACGAGTGCATACAGCCCAATCTCAAGCGAGAAGATCGTCGCCGCACTGATGACGATTGTTCCGTCAAGCAAGGCGATACACAGATGAAGTGGCAATTTCGTGAAACGATGCAGGATTTGCGCAATCAAATCCATTCCTCCGGTCGACGCTCGCCCCCGGAAGATCAGACCGAGTCCAATCCCGACCCCGGCACCACCGAAGATTGCAGCAAGCATCGGATTCATTGTCGCAGCCGGAACATCGAACCGCTCATATACGAGAATGACGACCGGTAAGAAGATCGACCCGACGAGTGATTTGACACCAAAGCCCATCCCGAGGATCATCCAACCGATCGCAAGCAAGACGACGTTCGCGACGAGTTGGAACAATCCTGGCGAAATTCCGAACAAATCGTTCAAGACGATCGATAAGCCACTGACGCCCCCTGAGGCGAGTTGGTTCGGTGCTAAAAATAAACTAAAGGCACTTGCGACGAACAAGGACCCGATTAACAAATACGCATAATCGCGCACGACTTCCTGACGTGTCGATGTCATGACATTTCATTTCCCCTTATCAATTGATTCTCGTGTTTCATTTTAGCGGAAAAGTCAGACAACGACTAGACAGGGGGAACAACTCACAGTGTTCCCTTTATACCGTACTAAAGGGTGGACTGTAGCGAACGATACCGCTAACGCCACGTAATCCATTCCGTTCGAGTGCAAGAACGAGAAAGACCTCCGGCGGAACGGGGAACGGCGGCTTGATACCGTAGTCAATCGCCCGTTCAAAGCCGAACTGTGGATAATAGCTGTCGTGACCGAGGACGACGATGTGGGATTCCCCGGCGTCCCGCGCATCCTCGATCACTTGACGGATCAATTCAGAGCCGATACCCTTTCGCTGCCAAGCGGGCAGGACACCGACCGGCGCTAAGGCAAGCGACGGGATGTCATCGATATGGATCCGGCTCAACAGGACATGACCAACGATTTCTCCTTTATCAGTCACGGCGACGCGACCGAAGACTGGTTGCGCGGCTTCTTCCTCGCGTAACGCAACAACGAGATTCGCTTCGTTTGGTTGTTCGAATGCCGCTTCATGGACGAGCCGGATTCCCGTTGCGTCCTTGAAGCCTTCTTTACGGATGATCATTAGTTATTGCTCCCTTCAAGTGGTTTGGTTGCGAGAAGCGTGAACTCGGTCGGGATGTTTTCACCGTTCCAGCCACGATGCTCGTCGAATCGGTCTAATATGAAACGTGTTTGAAGAATCCCGTTTAAGATCTCACTCAATGTAAAATAGCGAACAGAAACGTCTGGAAAATCGACTTGTTCCTCATTCGTAAAGTGCGTTTTATACGCCAAGTCACCCGCTTGCAAGGCTTGATCGAAGTAACGCGGTCGATACGTCAAATCCGCGTTGATCCAGCGACCGACCGGATGAAAGTCACTGAGGATCAGCTGTCCACCTGGTTTTAAGATCGTAAAGAGAATTCGTAAGAAACGCTCGAGGTCCGCAAAGTAATGCAAAATCCCGCCTTCTAAGTAGAGAAGATCAAACGTATCGCAATATCGTTCAAGGTCGATCGTATAGAGATCCCCAACGACATACTCAATCGATGTTCCAGAAGCATGCGCCAGTTCTAGCGCGTACCGCGCATTCTCCTCCGAGATATCAAACACCGTGACGTCTGCCCCGAGTAACGCTAACGGCACCGCCTTGCGTCCGTTCGAACCACAGATGTTCGCGATTGTCTTCCCGGCGACGTCTTCGAAATGACGACGATGTTTCTTCAAACATGCGGCTGGATCTTGTTTGATGATCGCTGCATATTCCGCCGGTGTTCCGTCACGTTTCTCCCAAAATTCATACGCCCGGTACTCCCATGCCTGTTTGTTGATCCGACTTTGCTCCTGCATCACCTTTCCCCCTTTGACGATCAAAAAACCAGTCGAACATCGTCCGACTGGTTGGTTGTCTCTTACATATTCATGAGACGGAGGTACGCATCGATGAAGCCCATGATGTCACCATCCATTGCCCCTTGCGTGTTCCCGACTTCATAGTTCGTCCGGTGATCCTTGACCATGCTGTATGGGTGGAAGACGTACGAACGGATTTGGCTACCCCACGCGATATCCGATTTTTCACCACGGATTTCGTCGAGTTTCTTTTGTTGCTCTTCGATTTCGCGTTGGTAAAGTTTCGCTTTCAACATCTTCATCGCCGCTTCACGGTTTTTGATCTGCGACCGTTCTTGTTGACAAGAGACGACGACGCCTGTCGGAACGTGGGTGATCCGGACAGCGGAGTCCGTCGTATTGATGTGCTGACCACCGGCACCAGAAGCACGGTACGTATCGATCCGTAAGTCTTCTGTACGGACTTCGATATCGATGTCATCGTTGAATTCCGGCATGACGTCACACGAGACGAACGATGTATGACGGCGACCTGACGAGTCAAACGGTGAGATCCGGACTAAACGATGGATCCCTTTTTCGGCTTTTAAGTATCCATAAGCATTGTGCCCTTGAATACGGAGTGTGACCGATTTGACACCTGCTTCATCACCCGGTTGGTAGTCCATCGTTTCGACTTTCCAGCCTTGCTTGTCGCAGAAACGTTGGTACATCCGCAACAGCATCGATGCCCAGTCTTGCGACTCGGTACCACCTGCACCTGGGTGTAGCTCGAGGATCGCGTTGTTCGCGTCATATTCGCCGTTCAAGAGGATTTGTAGTTCGAAGTCTTCGAACTTCTTCTTAAGGTCGCCGAGTTCTGACTCGAGCTCTTCTTGAAGATCCGCATCCGGCTCTTCCTTGATCAATTCGTACGTCAAAGCAACGTTTTCGTGACCTGCTTCGAGTTCTTTGTATTTGTCGACCATCGCTTTTAAGCCGTTCGACTCATCGATGACTTTTTGTGCCGATTCCTGGTTGTTCCAGAAGTCTGGGTACGTCATCTCGTTTTCAAGTTCTTCGATCCGGGCAATCTTCGACTCGAGGTCGAGTGATGCCTTATATTCGTCGAGTTTCTTTTCCATCCACTCGGCGGTGTTGCGAATTTCTGCTAATTCCATGTGTTCCACCTTCTCTTTCCGTGAAAAGAGGCAGGAATCTCCTGCCTCTCTTTCAGTCGATTCATCACTTATGCCTGACGGCCGTGACAGTTCTTATATTTCTTACCGGATCCACACCAGCACGGATCATTGCGTCCGATTTGGTCGTTTGGATTTTTCCGGACCGGTTTTTTCTTGACCGCTTTATCTTCCTTACCAGAAACCGCGACTTCGTCTTGAACGACTTTTTCGCGTTTGAGGTTCGGGTCGAGATCTGCACGAAGGACGAATTGCGTCACTTCTTCAGCGATCGCAGCGTTCATCGCATCAAACATCATCGAACCTTCTGATTGGTATTCACGGAGCGGGTCGTTTTGACCGTATGCCCGGAGGTGAATCCCTTCACGGAGTTGATCCATTTGATCGATGTGGTTCATCCAGTGTTGGTCAACGGCACGAAGAACGATGACTTTTTCGAACTCATCAAATGCTTCGGCTGGTACTTCTGACCGTTTATGCTCGTAGTGTGCGAATGTCCGCTCTTTGAGCAACTCGATGATCTCTTCGCGTTCTTTTCCAAAGAGGTCGCTTTCCGTGACCTTCTCTTCAATTGCGAGCGTCTGGTTTGCCCATTCCGCAAGCGCACCGATGCTCCATTCTTCCGGTACGAACTCGACCGGCGTGTACTGATGGACGCCTGCTTCGATTGTCTGCTCGATCATCGGACGGACGATATCTGACACGGAACCGGCATCGAGAATCGCTGCCCGGTCCGCGTACATGACTTTCCGTTGATCCGCCATGACGTTATCGTAGCCGAGGACTTGTTTCCGCGCATCAAAGTTATTGCCTTCGACGCGTTTTTGAGCTGATTCAACGGCACGAGACACCATCCGACTCTCGATCGGTTGCGAATCATCCATTCCGAGACGGTCCATCATCGACTGCAGCGAATCAGAACCAAAGCGACGCATCAATTCATCTTCAAGTGAGAGATAGAATTGTGATGCACCTGGATCCCCTTGACGACCGGCACGACCACGGAGCTGGTTATCGATACGGCGTGATTCGTGACGTTCTGTCCCGAGGATATAGAGACCACCTTTTTCTAAGACACCTTGACCGAGCTTGATGTCGGTACCACGACCGGCCATGTTCGTTGCGATCGTGACCGAGTTCGCTTGACCCGCGTTCTCGATGATTTCCGCTTCACGTGCGTGGTTCTTCGCGTTCAAGACTTCGTGACGGATGCCACGTTTTTTGAGGATGTTACTCAGCAACTCCGACGTCTCGACGGCAACCGTACCGACGAGGACTGGTTGTCCTTCACGGTGGGCACGTTCGATTTCGTCTGCGACAGCAGCAAACTTCCCGTTCATCGTTTTGAAGATCAAGTCCGGCATATCGTTTCGGACGACCGGCTTGTTCGTCGGAACCGGTACGACGTGCATGTTGTAGATGTTACGGAACTCTTCTTCCTCCGTCTTCGCTGTACCGGTCATTCCGGCAAGCTTCGTATACATCCGGAAGAAGTTTTGGTACGTGATCGTCGCAAGGGTCATGGATTCGCGTTGAATCTCGACGCCTTCCTTCGCTTCGATTGCTTGGTGCAGACCTTCCGAATAACGACGACCTTCCATGACACGACCTGTGAATTGGTCGATGATCATGACTTCGTCTTCACGAACCATATAGTCGACGTCGCGATGCATGACAGCGTTCGCCCGCAGTGCGAGGCTTAAGTGATGGTTGAGCGCGACGTGTTCGAGACCAAACAAGTTATCAATACCGAAGTATTTTTCAGCACGGTCGATTCCTTGCTCCGTCAACAGAACACTCTTCGTCTTGATGTCGACCGTGTAGTCTTCATCTGCCTTCATGATTTTCGCGAACGCATCGGCTTGCGAATAGAGCGCTGTCGATTTTTCGGCCGATCCTGAGATGATGAGCGGAGTCCGCGCTTCATCGACGAGAATCGAGTCGACTTCATCGACGACGGCATAACTGAGTGGACGTTGAACGCGGTCTTCTTTATAGAGGACCATGTTGTCACGCAAGTAATCGAAACCGAACTCGTTGTTCGTTCCGTACGTGATGTCACAGCTGTATGCTGCTTGTTTTTCTTGACGCGACATGCTTGAGAGATTCAAGCCGACCGAGAGACCAAGTGCCGCATAAAGCGGCTCCATGATGTCACGGTCACGTTTTGCGAGATATTCGTTGACGGTAACGACGTGGACGCCGTTGCCAGCGAGGGCATTCAAATAGACAGGGAGTGTTGCGACGAGCGTCTTACCTTCCCCGGTCTTCATTTCGGCGATATCCCCATTGTGCAGGACATATCCACCAATCAACTGAACGCGGTAGTGGCGCATGCCGAGAACGCGTGTTGACACTTCGCGACAGACCGCGAAGGCTTCTGGTAAAATATCATCTAAGTCTTCTCCGTTAGCGAGACGCTCACGGAATTCAACGACTTTCCCTTCCAGTTCTTGATCCGATAACGCACCGATTTGTGTCTCGAGCGCTTCCACAGCGTCTGCTGCTTTTTCGGCTTTCTTCAGGACACGTTTCGTTGGTGCAAATAATTCTTTTAGAAAATTAGCCATGCCTTACAGTCCCCTTACTTCGAACGATTCTTTGAACGAACAGAATTCCGAGATTTTTCCTTTATTCAGTGTACCGAATACGACGTCAAATTTCAACAAGCGGACCAAGCAGCGGTCTCGCTCTTTTGTCGTAGAGCAAACGTACCTTGTTTAGAAATAGTTTTCCATCATATCAAAAAGGAACTCGCCCGTAAGAGCGAGTCCCTGTTGCATTCATTATTCTGGTTCAATCAAACCGTAACGACCATCCTTACGACGGTAGACGATGTTCGTGTTGCCCGTTTCTGCGTCTGAGAAGACGAAGAATGCGTGTCCGAGCATGTCCATCTGAAGAATCGCTTCTTCCGTGTCCATTGGTTTGAGTGTGAAACGCTTCGTCCGAACGAGTTCGAGTTCTGCCTCGTCCTCTTCATAGACTGGCGCTTCCGCTTCCGGTCCTTCGAGCGTTTTGAAGTACTCTCCGATGCCGCCTTCTTTAGCGCGCCCTCTCCGGTTCAATTTCGTTTTGTGTTTCCGGATCTGACGTTCGAGCTTATCGACGACGAGGTCGATTGCTGCATACATATCGCCATTGACATCCTCAGCACGGAGCAAGAGGTTTGGCATTGGAATCGTCACTTCGACTTTTTGTTTCTCATTATTGACTTTGAGATTGACATAAGCCGTTTGCGCTTCCGTAGGAGTTGTAAAATAACGAGTTAACTTTTCAAGCTTTTTCTCGACGTAATCCTTGAGAGCATCTGTGACGTCCAAGTTTTCACCGCGAATGTTGTAGATCATGTAAACTCCTCCTTAAGTAACCGGTTGAACCTATGAATTCGAGATGCTCCAGTCGTTTCCTTCTGAATATTCGAAATTCTTTGGTTCGTTTTTATTATAGCACGATAAGTGAAGAAAGACCATGAGAACAATGACATTCTCATGAACGTTCACTACTGTTCTTAGCGTACGATAATATTGAAGCATGTTGATGTTAACGTATATACCCGTTTTGATCGAACTCAAAACAAAAAACCGCTTTTAGGCGAATAGCCTAAAAACGGTGGCGGCTGCTATTGGATTAGATCTTTGAAACGTTCGCAGCTTGTGGACCACGATCGCCTTCAACGATTTCAAATTCCACTTCTTCGCCTTCTTCAAGTGATTTATAACCATCGACTTGAATCGCTGAGAAGTGTACGAATACGTCTTTCGCGTCAGACGTTTCGATGAATCCATAACCTTTTTCAGCATTAAACCATTTTACTTTACCTTGTTCCATTCAAATTCACGTTCCCTTCGCAAACCAGAGTTCGAGAGCAAGCTCTCTACGGCTTAGTCTATCAAAAGAAGGAATTATTGACAATTAAAAATTCTGATTACTTTGAATTCATTCTAAAAAATGAATAATATTCCCTACTTATTGCTCTATATTTAAAAAAATTACATTGTCATTACAGTTGTATTATTGTATTATATCGTTAGTAATTACCTATTTTATCCATTGTCCTATCTTAAGGAGGATGTAGTCGAATGCGACCATTCCATAATGACGAAAAGTATCGAATCACGAAACGGACGGTGGCGATTCTCCCGTGCTACGACATGATGAAGCAATCCATCATCGTACTCGAGGATGGCTCGACCATCATGACCCCGCTTCGACCGTATCAACTACTGCAGCTTTCCTGCAGGCAATACAACAGTTCCATTGAGGAACGCATCGTGACCGCAAAACGTGTCGCATCTGTAAAAGGAAAAGTACCAGTCGTCATTGAACCGACACTCGGCCTCGTGTTTTTCCCAACAAAATCACCGAAACGTGATGATTGCGAGTGGTATGCTTGGAGCCACATGTCTGAAGTCATCGAGGAAGACGGACAGACGAAGCTCAAGACTCGTAATGGCATGATCCTTCCCGTAAACGCCTCTCCTTACATCGTCCGCAACCAAATGAAAGCAACTGGCGAGCTGATGGCTCGTTATCAACAATTGAACGCGATGACATTAGAGGAACGCTTTAATGCAATCAAATCTTAAAGAGTAACCGTAAAAAAATCAGGGTTGGGCGATGAATTCGCTCAATCCTTTTTGGTTTCTGCCGATATATAATGAGATGACAGTTTTAAAAAACAAGGAGGCTTCTCGATGAACATCCAATTGAATCCGGCACGTCCGGCGCAATCCCCTGGTCAGACGCCGCTTTTGGAGACAAAGACCTATAAAGGAACGGTCCTTGAGCAGACTGGTCCGCATACGGCTCTCGTCCAGGTCGGTCGGGATAAGATCGAGATGACCTTCACAGGCGACGTTCCGACAGGTGATTTCCAGTTCAAGGTCAAAGGACAGACAGCAGAAGGTTACCTGATTGAACAACTAACACCAGCGATACCAGATGCGGAAACGCCACCTGTCCTGTCTGTTCCATCAAATGTCGATCCCGCTTTGCTTGAAGGTGTGCCTGCAGAACTGAAGCAAGCCGTCGCGAAGTTACTCGCAAGCGGTCAATTGCCACAGACGCCGGAAATCGTCGCCCAGCTTGTGACGGCACTGCAAGGAACGTACAAGGACTTAGCACTCGAACTCGTATCGCGACCGGATACAGCACTGCCCGTTGACGCCGACGTCTTGATCGCAAGTCTCCTTGCGACGACGGAAGACTATCCAGATGTCCTGCCGGAGCGCGACGCCTTAACGGAGCAACCGACGTTCGAAAAAGCCGTCGCCCTTGATGTCGCCCGTGCGACGCTACCGACACAACACGAGGTCGAGACAGCGTCACCCCTGCATATCCGGCAATACATTGAACACATACCAGCAGAGAAACGCCCGGCACTCGTCGCAACGCTCGAACAAGGCGAGATCGAGACGGTCCGCAAACAACTGGCGCCCTACTTCCCGCAAGCGCCGCTTGAGCCGAAGACAAGTGTCCGCGAGCAACTGATCGGTCTGACGGCACAGGCAAGTCAACCGGAATCAACAGGGCAAAAGGCACCGGTCCGCTCTGCCTTGACGCTTGTCCGCGAAGTGACGCCACGGCTTGCTGAGATTACGAATGATTTCAAGAGCCAACAGCGAACGATCGTCTCCCAACTCCGGCAAATCGAACCGCTCGTCGAGACACGTCCGGCCCAGATGGTCGCCGTCATCGAGAGTACGGCGCAACGCTTAAAACAAGTCTTCCAGCAAACGGATGCTTTGTTACATACCTCGATGAAGGATGAAAAACAGCTAGTCCACTTTTTATCGAAACTCGAACGGGGTGCGGAACTGGCGTTACTCGGGCGTGGAACAGAGGCAAAAGCCGTCTTACAAGAAGTCCGGGTTGCGTTTGAAGCCTTCCGCTATGCGCCAGCAAATGTCCGTCCGACTTACTTACCGGAGATGCAGGGACTGCCGCCACAAGCGCCGTTTCCTTCGTCACAAACGGCACAAAAAGCCGTTCCATATGAGCCGCAACAGAACAGTCCACGCCTCTTGCAGGAGACCGTCCAAAAGACGCTTCAGCTCCAGACGGCGGAACTGAAACTGAGTACGCCGGCAGCAAATCCGGAAGCTGCCAAATTGCAGACATTCCTTGCAGCGCAACAGCAAGTCAATAAACCGGATAGCCAGCAACAATTGAACCAGATTCTCCTGGCGTTACCGGTCCAACTCGTCGAAGCGACGGCAGGACTCCACGTTCACTTGCAAAATAAACGTCCGGACGAAGTGATCGACTGGGAAAACAATACGTTGTATGTCCAGCTCAATACGCCGCGCCTCGGTGAAATCGGTGTCCGCGTTGAGACCGTCAACCGAAAGATGCAGATCACGATTGAAAATGATTTCCCAGTTCTTGAACAACTGGCAACACCGTTCCTTGACCGGACGACGGACGCCTTGCAAGCAACCGGTTACCAAGACGTCCGAATCCAGTTCCGTCCATTCACGCGCGAGCAAGTCACAGAGACCGTCAAGCAAGACGAGACACCACGTGGCTACGACTACCGTATCTAAAAAGGAGAGACCGTTATGTATCAGAAAATCGATTTAACCGGACGCAAGACCGCTGCCGTCCTCCGCTACGATGAAGCATCCGGTCAAGCACCGGTCGTTGTCGCTCGGGCTAGCGGTCAAGCTGCCGATCGAATCCTGCAAGAAGCACGAGCAAACGGCGTCGCGATCGAACACGATACGTCCTTGCTCGGTCACTTGCTTGATCTTGATCTCGGGACAGCAATCCCTCCGCAACTGTACGACGTGATGGCAGAACTGCTCTTACTGATCGAAGAACTCGACAACGCGAAAGGACGGCAGATATGACAGAACAAGAACTCTACGCGATGACCCCGCAACAGCTGACGGAAGTGATGTTGACGGGACTCGTCCTTCAATACGATCGCGCCATTCTCGCACGTGATACGAACCGTTTTGACGAGGTCAACGAACGCTTACAAAAAGCCTATCAGTTACTCGACAAATTGCAGGCGGGGTTACACGACGACGGTGGCATCATCACGGCACAACTGGACGCGCTCTACCACTATCTTGCTGAGCAAACGTTACAGGTCTATATGACACCAGCCGTTCTCGACGAGCTACTCGAACTGGTAGAAGACTTACGCGTCACCTGGCAAGCGGCACAGACCGTCGATCGACCACTCGTGCGCGCCGCATATCATCAACGATACGAAGGGATGGAATACGAATGAGAATCACGAATAACGTCCAAGCCTTGAAGGCTTACCGCAACCTCAGCATCAACCAGACGAACGTCAAGACGACGATGGATAAACTATCGAGCGGTCAAAAAATCAACCGGGGTGCGGATGATGCAGCTGGTCTCGCGATCTCGGAGAAGATGCGCAATCGCTTGAAGGCGCTCGATAAAGCGGAACAGAACGTTCTTGACGGAGTCTCGATGATTCAAACGGCTGAAGGTGGTTTGAGTGAGACACATAACCTCTTGCAACGGATGCGTGAACTCGCCGTCCAAGCTGGGAACGGAACACTCGCAACCGAAGACCGGTCAGCAATCCAGGAAGAAATCAATCAGCTGACAAACGAGGTCTCACGGATTGCAAAGACGACCCAGTTCAATGGCAAAGAGTTGTTGAGCGGTAAGTTCAACGATGCCGACAGTGCGCTGTTCATCCAAACGAATGCTGGGGCAAACGAAGGGATTTCGATCACGATTAACGACATGCAAGCCCTTGCGATCGGCGTCAGTTCAACGACACAAACCAATCCGTCGATTCGTCCGCTTGATTTCCCGAGCGGTAGCGCACCCGAGTATGCCCTTAGCGTCATGACGGCAACGGATGCGAATGATGCGATCAGCCAGTATACGAAAGCAATCGATACGATTTCCCAGCAACGGGCACAGCTCGGGGCGATCCAGAACCGATTCGAAGCGACATCATCCGTCCTCAGCGTCAGCGTCGAGAACTTGACGGCTTCAGAGTCGCGGATTCGTGACACCGATATGGCGCGCGAGATGATGGAATATGCGAAGTACAACATCCTCAACCAATCGGGGATGGCGATGATCGCTCAAGCGAACGCCCTACCGCAAGGCGTCTTACAATTACTCAACTAAGGAGGCAGACCCGATGGATATCCGCCGCATCCAAGAAACGCAACGACTCCAGTCCTTAAAAGGCGGTCCGCGTGAAGTCGAAGCGTCGACGACGTTCTCTGCCTTGATGCAGGAGAAACGCGACCATAAAGGCTACGAGCGCCTGCAACAAAAGCTCGCTCTCGTCGAAGAACACGGGCAACTGCTCGCTGAAAGTCAGACGATCGAGCACCTCGAAAGCTATAAAGAAAAGATCAAGGACTTCCTAAAAGATGCCCTCGACCAATCACAACAACTCGAAGAGAAGCGCGGCTTCAACCGCCGTGGTCGGACGAAGATCTATAAAGTCGTCGAGCAAGTCGATGCGAAGCTCCTTCAGTTGACGGATACGGTCATCTCTGGCGAATCGCGCCGGCTCGATATCCTCGACCAAGTTGGCGAGATCAAGGGAATGCTCGTCAACGTCTTCGTGTAATCTAGAATTAGAGGAGTTCCCCTACATGCCAGACTTATATCTTAAAAAATGCACCTGCCCCTACTGCTTGAAAACGACAGAGACGAAACGTGTCCTGTCGCGACATATCCGTGTCGCATCGACCGACTTTGATGGTTTCTTCCGTCATCAAGGCGACAATGTCTACCTGTATGAACCGGTCCAGTGCAGCCATTGTCGTTTTTTCTTCCACGAGTCGTTCGGAAAGTTATCGCCGGACGTTCGAGCGACCTTACAAGATCATATCCTGCCGACGCTCCCTGTCTTGCCATTTGCTGGCACAGAACGGACGATCGGGCAGGCGATCCAGCTCTATAAACTCTGTCTCTATACGGCTCAAGTGACGGAGCAAAAAGCGGCGATCCAAGCAATGCTCGGTGTTCGTCTGTCCTGGTTGCACCGCTTGACCGGTCAACAAACGGAAGAACAACTTTGGGCGAGCCGAGCGATCGAGAAGTATGTCTCGCTTTACGACAACTACACGTCCGTTAAAGAGAGCGGGCTTCCGGAAGACGTCCTGTTATTGCGGATCGCTGACCTATATGCTGTGACGAAAGAGAAAGATACGGCTCGCCTCTGGTACAGTCGTTTGTTCCAAAGTAAGACAGCGAGCGATAAAATCAAAAAAGACGCACGAACCCACTGGGAATGGGTCCAGGAACAAGAGTGATGTTTTTTATAAAAACAACAAAAATACCGATCAGACGAGAAATTGCTCCAAGGTCTGACCGGTATTTTTGTCGTACGCTTATGACTCACGACGATATTTTTCTTCTTCATAGGCATCCGGTGCATCGGAGACAGCGCGTTCGAACTCTTCCCATGATTCCGATTCAACGTCCGGTTCAATGAACTGATCGTACGAGCCATCCGATTGGAAATACGGACGTGGTACAGGACGTTTTTTTTCTTCCCGCTTGGTCACGAAAGATCCCTCCCTCACACAAGAAAGTTACTGACGAGAATCAAAATACGGTGAAAAACTATGATCGACTTCTTCGTACGGGTCAACGTACGATTTACGACTCGTTTGCGTCTGACGCAACTGACTGATTTGTACCCCTAATTTAGCCGTTTCTGCTGATAATTTCAAGTCGATTTTCCGACTATCGGCGACGAGTTCCTGGATGATGGCTTGATTAGCACCGGCTAGCAGATTCGAGTGTGCCGCGATGAATGCTTCCCGTTCGTTCAGCAGCCCTTGAATCTTCTCAATCCATTCGTCATACGTCTCTTCATTCGGCGTTTGATCAAGTAATTCAATCAATCGTTTCGTCTTTAGGCGAAGCGGATCGAGCGGACTCATCGTTGCCGTGCGAGCTTCATCGCTTCTTTCCACGTCTCACGAAATTCTTCCGCAAAGCCGATCACTTCGTCGATTGCAACGAGGTCATTTTTGACGTTGGCATCAATCAGGCGTGTTTGCATGTAGTCATAAAGGCTATTCAAGTCTTTCGATAGCGCAATCGATTGATTGAGCGTCAATTGCAACTCACTGATGATCGCCTGTGCCTTTTGGATGTTCGTATTTTTTTGCTCGATCATCTTCTGTTCGATCGCTCGTTTCGCGAGCATCGAGAATTTGATCAGTCCTTCGTATAACATCAGTGTTAAATCTTGAGGTAACGCCGTCGTTACCGAGTTCGTCTGATACGTCGCATAAGGGTTCATCGCGTTTCCTCCTTTTTATTGTCCTTGCCCGAGATAACCGGCAAGCGTCGCCGATTGACTGTTTGCTTGATTCATTGCTTGTTCCATCGCCGCGAATCGGCGATAGTAACTGTCTTCTTTTCGTTTCAACTTGTCTTCCCATGACAGCATGCTCTTATCGAGATCAGCCAGCGACTTTCCGAGTCGATACGTCGTCGCAACCGCTCCGTCCCGACCGGCAACACCGGAAATCTTATCGCGGAGTGTCGTCGCAAATCCTTGAATCTGACGGACAAAACCGTCAAGTCCATTCGGATTTGGAATCGTGTTGCCTTGCGCGTCCTTCGTCGGTTCCGGTGCATCAGCTGTAAATAATTTATAGACGCCTTCCGGTTGTTCTTCGAGCATTTTCTTCAGTTTCGTCTCATCGATTTTCAGCTTCCCACCATCTCGGAAGTCACTCGTTGAAGTAATCCCGATTTGCGACATGTATTGAAGCTGGATTGTATCCGTTCCTGACATGTACGAATAACCGGTATCGATTTTTGATGAGATTGCACTCCGGAACTGATTCAGTCCGTCCTGTAAGTAGCTATCGTTCTTGAGGACACCACTCATCGCCTTTTCTTCCCACTTCTTGACTTCATCTTCGCTCAGTTCCTTGCGCTGGGCATCCGTCAATGGTTGGTAGTCACGGTATTTTTCTTCGCGAACCTTTTTGTTCATCTTATCGATGACCTCGTTGTATTTATCAACGAAGTTCTTGATCGAGTCGAAGTTTTTCTGTGTATCGAGCGTCGTATTAATCGTCGTTGCTGTCGTCGAGACGTTGTTTAATGTAATCGTCAGCCCGTTTTGCGTGAATGTATTTGTCGTCTGTTCGAGTTGTTGTCCACCAATCGTATACTTGGCGTTCTGTCCTTCCCGACCGAATGTTGAGTCCTGCGAACTGACCTTTGCAGTGTTATTTGAAGCATCAATGATTGAGATATCAGCTCCTGCGGGATTTAAGTTACCAGTACTCGTTTTCGTTAAGACCAGTTTTCCTGTTAAATCGTTGAAGACCGCGTTCATACCAAGACTGGTTTTACCGTTGATTGCCGCTGTTAAGTCCGATATCTTTTGTGTTGCATCAAGCTGCAATGTCTCCGTCACCGCTACACCTGCTGCATCAAATGTATTGATTTGAACATTGATTTTGCCATTCGCATCTTTCGTGAACAATCCACTCTCTTCAAGGGTTGCATCACTTTTCTTTCCGCTTGTTGCGACTATCGTTACTGAAGCGGCGCTAGCGAGCTGGTCAATGCTGTCAATCGTCAAACTTCCGGCTGGTGCACCCGGACTTGCCGTTACCGTCAACGCCGTCGGATTGGAACTGGTGACGGTTTTTGATTGATAGTTCTTCGATAACAGCATATCGCTTGCTGCTGTCCGGAAATCGAGCAACGCTCGGTTCATTTCTCGGTATGCATCGCGTTGCCACGTCAGCGTCTGTTTCTTTTGTGATAACCGGTCGACCGGCGCCCGTTCCGCCTGCATCAACTGTTTAACCATCGTTTCTGTATCAATCCCACTCGCTAGACCACTTATTCGAATGCCTGCCATCCAATCAGTCCTTTCCGTTAAATCCGTTTATCGATCAATTGATTAAATTCCATGAATGCCGCAAAGAAATCGAGTTCCTTTTTACTCGGAATTTCCTGGACGACGTTATTATTCGTATCGACGACTTGAATGTAATATTCGTTCAGTTGTTCGTGTTTAACGAACTTCAAGCCTGTTCGTTGGAGTTCGAGCTTTACGTTCGCCTGCTCCATCGCCGTCTCAAGTTTCGTAATATGTTGCGGTGTCGGTAGGACAACGACCCCTTCTTCTGCTAACGCTTCCTGATTCGCTTCCACAAACACATTCCGTGTCGCTTCGTACGGCAGGACGTTCGAAGGCAGATGAAGGCGAATTTCCGTATTGATGGAATTCATAGTCGGTCACTCCTTGTTTTAGTATCTATTTATTTATCGGTCTATACTAATTTTTTATTAGCTTTAGACCTATATTAGAATGATTATTTATCAAAAATGACTCTTTTAGTAAAGAGTCATTGAATAGAGCTAGCTTTTTATAAACACAGACATATATGCCATATTATTACATTCATTATCCTTAACAAATTTCAATACCCGATATAGATAAATTGGATCATGCTCTATCGACTTCGCAAACGATTGAATTAACTTTACAACTAGATCAGGAGTAAGACCTTTATGATAAGCAGACATTCCTATCAAATGATTTTTAATTAAAGAATAGTGAATAACTAACATCATATAATCATCAAATGGCTCATTATACTCTAAAGGATACAAATTTTTAAAAATATAATTTACAAGATAATTTTCTAACATGTATTCATTATTTTTTATAAACGGTTTGTAATGTTCTCTTAAGATTTTTTTATAATGTTCAATATTATCAATACTGTCATTATTACTAGATTCTTTTAGTCCTTGTATCATTTCGTTTAGACATTCGAAGTATCGTTTGTTAGAAATTCCTTTACTAAATTTGTTCTTGATTATTTCTTTAAATAACATTAAATTAACTTTTGGTTTCTCAGGTATTTTTTCCAAAGCTTCATCAAAATTACCTTGATTTATCATATTAGAAAAATTAGTAATTAAATTTGGTACTTCATTACATAATCCCATATCGATTTTGTTCTGAAGCTTTTGAAAAAATAAACCTAATAAAATTAACCTTGACTCAATATTATAATTTCGATTTTGAATAAGCCCTATAGAAAAAATTCTTATATTCCAAAAATAGTACTGTAAAGTATCTTTATTAGTTTTAGTTTGCACCGCTTTATTTATATTCGCTGATAAATCTTCATCTAAAAAATGATCGAATTGCATGGGGATAGGGTTAAGTAGTATTAATCTTGCCGCTTCTGGACAAGAGATTGTTGCAGCCTTTTCAATAACTCCATTAACTGAATTAACGATTCTTGGATAAGTACTACAAGTATTTGAAAGGTATTCTTCTCCTAAGGTAGTTTGTATACTACACAAACTTTTTTCATCTAAAAAAGAGCATGCATTATTTTCATTCATTTTTATTTTTGCAAAGTTAGATTCTGTTGAGTGAGATCTTTCACGTTTTATATATTTTTTAAACTTTGGTTTTAATTCGATATGTTGTGATTTTCGATATTTACGATAGGTTTTCTCATCTATTGTAACTTTCCATCCTGAACAGCATGAATCTTCACATAATGATCCGATACATTTGAATTTTTTCATGTATTGAGGAGTCAATATTTCATTTTTAGTTTTTAAATTCATTTGAAAGGTTCTCCCTCCATTTATTAATTTCAATACAAAATAGTTTTTAAGAATTATGTACTGAAATTAATAAATGGATAGATTATTATCTAATCTATCCATTCATTAAAATCATTTAACTAATATTAACGAAGTAATTGTAAAACTCCTTGAGGTTGCTGATTCGCTTGTGCAAGCATAGCCTGTGCAGCTTGTGCAAGAATCGAGTTTTTAGTCTGGTTCATCATTTCTTTTGCCATATCAACGTCACGAACGCGTGATTCAGCCGCTGTTAGGTTTTCAGAAGATGTTTTGAGGTTGTTAATTGTGTGCTCAAGACGGTTTTGGTTTGCACCAAGTTTTGAACGCTCAGCAGAAACTGTATCAATTGCTGATTGAATTTTTGTAACTGCACTTGCTGCGTTAGCATGTGTTGAGACATCTAATGCTTGTTCAGTCGTAGTGTTGTTCGTTCCGTCAGTAACCGCTAATTTTGAATCTGTTGTTCCAGTAGTAGAAATTCCTAGAGCAGATGCACGCATATCAGCAATATCTAAAGTTAAACTTTGGTTTTCGTTTGCGCCAATTTGGAACTTCAAGCTCTTAGTTGGATCTGCTGCAACTGCTGCAACTTCAGTAACACCAGCTTTTGTAGTCGATAATGTTCCGCCAGTAACAACCGGAGCTGTTGAAGATTCAGAACCTGTAGACTGTACTAATTTCAGTGCTCCTGAATTATCAGTAGCAGCGTATTTGTCTTTAATATTTGCATTAGCTTCAATTGCTGTCGCAAGAGATGCTGCATCTTTAAATTTGCCACCTGTACCATTGCCAGCAACATCATAAGTGAATGTTTCACCATCGATAGTGATATCCGACGTTCCTACTGTTACTCCATATTCACCAGCTACACCAGTAACAGCTGCAACAGCCGCACCATTTTTACCACCATCAAGTAATTTCTGAGTATTGAACTCAGTCGTGTTACCGATACGGTTAATTTCAGAAGTCAAAGAGTTAATTTCTTTTTGAATCTCTCCACGGTCAGATGTTGTGTTTGTATCGTTTGCCGCTTGGTTAGCAAGTTCACGCATCCGTTGAAGAATATCGTGTGTCTCGTTCAAAGCACCTTCAGCTGTTTGAATGAGTGAGATGCCGTCTTGTGCGTTACGTCCAGCTTGATCAAGACCTCGAACTTGTGCACGCATTTTTTCAGAGATTGCAAGACCAGCTGCATCATCCCCAGCTTTATTGATGCGAAGACCTGAAGCGAGTTTCTCCATTGATTTACTTTGAGCTGCAGTAGCACTCGAAAGTTTGTTGTGCGTGTTAAGCGCAGTTACGTTGTGATTGATAATCATTGTAATTTCCCTCCATAGGATAAGTTTTTTGTCTCTTCGAAGATCCGTCTTCTCCGAGATGTGCCCCCTGGCCGGCCCAAGAGTGACACGGTGGATGAAGTCGATGACTGCTTCCACCTTATATATCGTCGTCGGCTCGAAATGTTTAACAACTTTCTTCAAAAAAATGCAAAAAAATCGTACATCCATGTCGGATGTACGATTTCTCCGTAATTTAGAGACGCGTTGCGCCCGTCTCTTCTTGTAATTGTTCTGCTACTGCTACAAGCTCTTCCATCGCCCCGTTCACTTCACCAAGAGATGCTGCTTGATGACTAGACGCTTGTAAAACTTGCTCCGCGTGCTTCGATGCTTCCTCGACCATTGCGAGGATATTCGCTGTCGTTAAGCCAACTTGATCGATTTCTTGATCCGATTTGACTACGAGTTGATCAACCGATTTAACGCGTGAGTAAACATTTTCTGTCGAATGATGAATCTCTTCGAAAGACGATCCTGCTTGTTCTACGAGTCCGACACCTGTCGCGACTTCACTTTGAACATCGGTCATTGCGTTCGCCGTATCATTAACAAGACGTTTGACGCCAGAAATCAAATCCGTGATTTCTTTTGCGGATGTCGCCGTCTGTTCCGCGAGTTTTTTAACTTCTGCTGCGACGACGGCAAAGCCACGTCCTGCTTCGCCAGCTCGTGCCGCTTCAATCGATGCATTCAAACTGAGTAAGTTCGTCTGTGCTGAAATGTCACTGATGACATCTGTGATCCGTGAGATCTCACCTGTCATATCCGTCAGACGACCATTCAGCGTCGCTGATTGTTCCATCTTCTTCGAAATCATATGCATCGCTTCGACAGAATCTGTCGCTAGTGTCTTCCCGTTCTGGGCTTCCGTCTGCATGACCGTCGCTGATTTCAAGGCTTCGTTCATCTCTTTCGCGACTTCATCCATCGTCCGTTTGACAGCACCGAGCGCATCCATCGACAAGTACGCTTGATCGACATTCTCGTTCATCTTCGCGGACAACTCTGCCATCGCTGAACGGATGCTTTCACCCGACGCATTGCCTTCTTGAACTGCTGCTGCGATTTCTTGTGCGGATGCTGTCAGCTTATCGCTTGAACTTCCCATCTGTGTCGCCTGTTTGCGGATATGTAAGACCATGACTTCTAGTTCGTGCATCAGTTGGTCGACTTCATCGCCGCGCTTCGCTTCCTCGAAATCGACGTTGAAGTTGCCATTTGCGACTTCGCGTGCTGTTTCTGTCGCCTTTTCAATTGCTTTGATTGGTTGACGCAAGATCAACTGAATCAACGATGTTCCAATCAACGATAACAATAAACCAATCCCTGCTCCGAACCAAATCGCATTCGTATCTGCGACATCAAGTCCACGATGGAGATAAAGCACAAGCTGGGCTGAAATACCGCTCGTGATGACCGAGATAGCTAAGACCCAAAAGAATAACCGTACCTTCAAGTTGCTTCGTAATTTACGCATAACCGAAACTTCCTTTCCTGTATCTTCTTTCACCGTCCTCTCTATCGGTTTCTTTTGTAACCGTTTTAAGTCAGTTGACCTGATTTTCAAAAGTGATTTCCAGCGATATGACAAAAATGCATCAAAAAGAGTGATGGACCGCTTCATCCATCACTCGTTGCCATACTATTATTTCCGCTCAATCTCGACATACTTATACGAAATATCCGTTCCGACATTGTGGCGGGCAAGATGTGTGACTTCTGTGTTTTGCAGGAAGGCATTCTTCCGTTGGTAGACAGGCGAGATCGCTTGATCGTCGAGCAATACACTTTCCGCTTTACTGAGTAAGGCAAGACGCTTATCTTGATCGAGTTCACTTTCAGCCTGTTTTAAGAGACGGTCATACTGTTTGTTCGAATAATCCATCATGTTGAACGGGTTATCGGTCGTGAACAAGTTCAGATATGTCGTCGCATCCTGATAGTCCGGAGCCCAGCTCGCGAGTGACAGATCGTAATCCCCTCGTCCTTCACGCGCGAGACGCTCTTTCTTCGGTAGCGACAACAGTTTGACGTTGACGTTCTGTTTCTTCAACGCCCCTTGGATATACTCACCGATTTTTTTCGAGACGTCGTCATCTTCGATTAACATCGTCAGCTCAAGCTTTTGCTTCGCCAGCACTTTGTTTGCCGCTGTAACATCATATGACGATTCGATTTGACGCGCACTGTCGTATTTCGGATCAAGTTCTTGTGGCACGATGTAGTCAGCAGGGAGTGATCCGTTTCCAAGTAACGTCTCCGTCAACGCTTTCTTATCGTATGCTGCGTCGATTGCTTGGCGTGTCTGTTTATCTTTTAAGGCATCCGTCTTTTCGTTCATCCGGATGAAGAACATCCGCGAATCACTGAACGTGTTGTACTCTTTTTGATCCTTGTACGTCACGACGTTCTCTGAGTTGAGTGGTGCGACATCGAGTTCCCCTGACTCGAACAGGTTGATCGCAAGCATCGGATCTTTGATGATTTTGACGTCGACTTCGTCAATCTTGACGTTTTTCCGGTCTGCGTATTCGGCGTTCTTCGCGAGCGTATAGCCTTGCTCGGCTTGATATTTCTTGAAAGTAAATGGTCCGTTGTAGACGTTCGTCTTTGGATCCGTCCCGAACTGGTCGCCTTCTGCTTTGACGATATCTTCCCGGACCGGCATATATGTGCCGAACGTCGTCATGCTGAGGAAGTACGGCGTCGGACGTTTTAATTCGATCTGGAGTGTCTCGTCGTCGACTGCTGTCGTTTTTTCGACAGGTTCAAGCAAGTAAGCGAACGGTGAGTTCGTTTTGACGACACGCTCGAACGCATAACGGAAGTTCTCCGCTGTGACGGGCTTTCCGTCTGACCATTTCGCATTCGGGTCAAGCTTGAACGTGTAGACTTTTCCGTCCTCTGATACGCTATGCGATTTTGCTGCCGCCGGAACAAGTTCGTTCTTCTCATCAAAACGATAGAGTCCTTCGTAGATTTGATTGAAGATGTTTGACGTGATGGCATCTGCCGGGTCAACCGACAGGAGATCGTAGCTCTCCATCGTATGCAAGACCTTCTTATCTGCTTTTTTATCCTCTGCTGGTTCTATCGTTGCACATCCTGCGAGTAAAACTGCCGTACTCGCCGCTGCGATCAATGTCTTTTTCATGTGTAGTGCCTCCTGAGAAATATGATGAGCGTTGGATGATTCGGCATACCTTGACGTACAACAAAAGGCGCCCTCTACGCATAGCTAACAGCTAATGCATAGAGGACGCCTGTATCCGCGCGGTGCCACCTCTGATTGAGACGAAAAATCGTCTCCACTTGTCGCTGGTCCAACAACCAGCTAGCCCGGTAACGGGGGCAACCGTCCTGTCTACTCGAAGGTTCAACAGGCTCTCAGCGGTCCATTCTCGTTCAGCTTACCGTGTCAGGCTCTCACCATTCCTGACTCGCTTGGTCGGCAGTGTTGACGATACTTACTCCGCGTCGTCGATGTAATTGATATGGCTTAACTTGTTGTTTACTTTACACGGCTTGTTTTTCGCTGTCAACGAAAAAAACTCAGAACGGATGGTCTTCTTGTTTTTCTTGCTCCCGACGGACCGGTCGTGGTTGAATCGGTTCGACGTGCTTGACATGTGTTCGTGTAACGATGCGGTTACTGAGTGCTGCATCGATCAAAATCGTGATCGCTGCTGCCATGTGTAAGAACATCCCAACGACCGGAATGACACCGACCGTTGATGCGACGATCCCGACGATGTTCCCTTTTGAGACATTTCCGGCACGTGCCGTCAATACGACGACGACGATGTGAAACGCGAGCATCAACCACAGGGCATTATAACCTGAGAAAATGACGATTGAACCACCTAAGAGCGGAATCCCGAGCACCGCTTCCATTCCACCTGATACCCACTTCAACGTCCGCAATGAATCCTGTCGACTCTCCATGACGTCGCCTCCTCTTTTTTTCCATATGTCTAGTATACGACGGATTGCAGAAAAGGTTCCAACGTTTTTGTTTAGTTTGTAAAATAACAAAAAACGATCGACGACTATACTCAAGTCTTGCTCCCTTTCCTCAGGCGAGACACAAGCCGCGACTCTTTCGCTTCAAGCGAAGAGCCGGGTCTTGTTTGTCTCTGACAGCGCAACTGCGCTTTTTCCTGTAGGAGTGGAGCAACTTGAGCATCCAGCATGCACTGGAATATTCGTCAATCGCTCATTATTTTAAACTGCCAACACGTGGAACTGATAGCCACGATGGACGACGAATCCTGCCTCTTTGTAAAGATCAAGTGCCCGGTCGTTATCCGTCTCGACGTCGAGTTCCAGTTGCGTCCGACCTGTCCGGAACAACGCTTGGACCATCAACTTCAGCATCTTCTTCCCGTAACCATTACCTTGAGCTTCCGGACGAACCGCGAACGCATGGATGCTTGCTTGTGTATCGGAAGCGAGATAGGCACGAATGACGCCGACCGGTTTGCCATTAGCGACGCCGATGAACGTGATCCGGTCGTCGGATTCAATCGCTTGATAGATCGACTCCGCTTCTTCGTCCGTGTTACCGAACGATTTGCCGAGCGTCTCGACGATGAACGGGCGGTCATCCGCTGTCGCTTCGCGTAATTCGAAATCCGGATCTGCTTTTAAGAACAGCTGCGCCTTCTTCAAGATCATGTTGTACTCGGTCATCCGGTACTCTGCCCCTAATCCTTCGAGGACGGCTTGACCTGACTCACTTGCGTCATCAATGACGAACGTAAATGCTTCGACGCCTGCTTCCGTAGCACGTGCGCGCGCCGCTTCAACGAGTGCCGTGAAGATGCCTTGTTTCCGGTAATCGGGATCAACGAAGACGTTCAATTCCCACTCCGTCGGTAAGTACGCGAACGCTTGTAAGTACCCGACGAGTTGCTCGCCATCATAGATTGCGAAATCGTTCTCGCCGACCCAATCGGCTGCGACTTTTAATTCAATGCCATCGTGATCGTTGACACATTTTTCGAGTTGTAATACATCTGTTGTTTGTTTGACGTCTGTGACGTTCCATTCCATATTCATTCACCTCATTTTCAACTATAACGAACGAACAAAAGAAGCACTAGCAAAAGCTAGTGCTCATTGCAGTTTGAATGTCTTCATCATCTGCGGGACGTCCTTAACAATCAAGTTCTCGATCGCTTTCTTGCCGACAGCGCCTTTGACGGCTTCCGTCGGTAAGACGTAGTAGTACGTTTTACTACCTTTCGTCCCGAGATATGTACCATATCCGATTTCACGGTCGAACTTTTTTTTCGAGAGCTTCTTCGGCTCGTAGTTTAAGTTAACGAGTAACTGATTCGCTCCTTTGACTTTATAATACAACGCGAACGTGCCACTCCGCGTGATGACACCGTATTTTGATTTGACCGTCTTGTTTTTAATGAGATCAACCTTGTCTTGCTGGATTGCCTTTTTTAACGCGTCCGTCGTCTTGACGGTATAGCCGAACGTCTTATTTTCAACGACCCCTTTACTATACGTCACGTTGCTTGCGGCAAAGCCCGTTACCGGAGTCAGACATGCTCCGAGTAAGACTCCTGTCATTGCGATTCGTTTCATGCTAACTCCCCCTAAAATGATTGATAGTAATGGATTCCCTTTTGTGAAATAGGTAAACTCTATTCTCGAAAAAGATTTGACGGAATTGTCTAAATTTCTTACGATAAGGATAACGAAATGAAATGGGGTTAAAGCGATGACTGAACAAGAACAATTAACGCAAGAACAGCTCGATAACTTGCTCAAGAATGCGTTTGCAATGCAGGTTCCGATCCTCGAGAAGTTCATGAAGGATACACACGATCGTTATGCACTCGCAACGACGTCGTTCAAGCGTGACATGGAAGCAATGAAAGAGACGGAATGGCATCAGTTCTTCGCTAGTAAACTGTTACCACACTTCTTCCTCGAGCACCTCGGATTCGGGGCATCGTTCCGCTTCAATGGACACGATAAGGAAGTCGATCTTCCGGAAAACGTCGTCCCAGTCCGAAATGATGCCGATGAGCAAATCGATAAAGTCGTCCTCGGGGTCAAAAAGGCGATGCAAGATGAGCACATCAAGAACCATGATCTCGTCGCGAACTTCTATAAGGAAACACTCGAACTCGCTTGCCAGATGGGTAGCCGTGTCGGAATGAGCGATGAATTCTACACCCTCGTCAAACCAAGTCTTGTTCATGCGAACGAAGGCGAATGATCTTTAACTTCTACCAACATTAATAGGAGAACAGTTTTTGTGTGATACGAAAACTGTTCTCCTTTTTCGTGTGCCTATTCCAGAACGAAGTAGCTCATCCGCGACTCCTACAGGAAAAGAAAGTGCCAACAGCACTTTCGTCAGGGATTAGTCAGACCCGGCAGATGGCACGGAGTGCAAGATGCCGCGGCTTACTCCCGCCTGTGGAAAGCAAGGATGACGGAATCGTTCGTCAGAATCCTCTACATTCTATCCCATCAAAACCGAACGTAGAACACCGCTCCGCCACCACTTCGGTCGCGCACACCATAGTCGAATTGATGACTATCGAGAATCATCCGACTGATCGCAAGACCGAGTCCATGCCCGGCACTGCCTTCTTGTTTGACGTAGACGTCCCAGATCGTCGCCCGGTCTTCTGTTCGGACACCCGCTCCTTCATCCTCGACCGTCAATTCGTCATGCGTTAAACGAACGGTGACCGTTCCACCGACGGGTGAAGCAAAACGGGCGTTCATCAGGAAATTGATCAAAACGCGCTCGAACATCCGTGGATCAAGAGACTGCCTCATCGGTTGCAGCTCCATCGCCAGCGTCAGTCCTGCCTGTATGAACGTTCCACGGAGTCGTTCAACTGTCGCAAGCACGAGTTCATCGAGTGCCACATCCGTCTTTTCAAGCGGCATCCGTCCACCGGCAAGCTTCGAATAAAGTAACGTCTCGTCAATCAGATGACCGAGTCGATCCGTCTCCTCGATGATGCTCGTCGTCACGTCGGGCAGTTCGTCGACGGGAATGACACCTGCCGCGAGCGCCTCGGTCTCGTTTCGAATGATTGCGAGCGGCGTCCGCAAGTCATGGGTGATACCGGCGATGAACGTCTTTTGCAGATGATCCTTTTGTTTGAGTTGTGTCTGCATCTCATCGACGGCTTCAATCAACTCCCCGACTTCATCCTTCGGTCGTGCCGGCAGGACGACGTCTGTCTCGCCCGCACCAATCTTTTGGGCGACGGACCGGAGCGTCACGATCGGTCGTGTCAAGTGTCGTCCCATGTAGTAAGCAAGCAGTGATGCGAGCAGCAACGTCACGAGTAACGCGAGTCCGATCGCGATGTAAACACCGTCGAGGGCGCTACTTGCTAATGGCGCTTGCCGGACCGTCGTAATCCGCGTTCCGTCAACGGTCAGCTGATATGTCAGCAACCGTTCGCCTTGCACTTCGATGACGTCTTCTTTCTTCAGCCCATCTAAAAGTGGTAACCGTCCCGCTGGTCCACGCGCACCGATCCGTTGCGTTAATCCATCGGTCGTCAAAAAACCTTGAATGTCACGCGGAATTGGCGTGTCGGCTTCAATCGCCTGTTTGATGATGTTCGCTTCCCGCGCGAGTTGATCGTACCGTTCGCCTTCCGCGAACCGATTGACGAGGAACGCCGTCAAGACGAAACTGAGGACGCCCATCACCAGCAAGGGACCGATGACGGCGTATAAGAACTTCCGCATCAAAGGGCGTCGTTTCATTCGATCGCCTCCAATCGGTAGCCGACCCGGTGGACCGTCTTCAATTGTTGTTTAATGACGGGTAGCTTATCGCGCAATTGTTTGACGTGCGTGTCGACGGTCCGGGTATCGCCTCCGAATGCGTACCCCCAGACGTCATCAAGAATCTGATCCCGGCTCAGTGCTTCCCCGAGATGTTCAATGAAATAGAGCAACAGTTCGAATTCCATCTTCGCGAGACTGACTGCCCGCTCACCTGTTTTGACTTGGCGTCCCTTCTCGTCGATCGTCAAGTCACCGAACGCATGGCGAGCGACCGGACGGACTTTCAATGCCCGTTCGAGCCGGATCGTCAACTCCTTCAGGACGACCGGTTTGACGAGATAATCATCGGCACCGAGTTCGAGTCCGAAGACACGGTCATCCGCCTCGCCGCGCGATGTCATCATGAAGACGACCGGCGGCTGGACTTGTGATTTGATACTCGGCACGAGCGACCAACCGTCACCGTCCGGCAAGCGGACGTCGATTAAGACAGCATCGAACGCTGCCGTCAGACATTGTTTCGCCTCCGCTAACGAACCAGCAATCGTTACCTCATAAGCATGGTGACGCAGGAAGCGTGCCGTCACCTGCGCTAATTTTTGTTCATCTTCAATCAATAGTACATTCATGGTCATCCCTCCACTCCTAGTGTAGCGCCTTTTTATCCAGATTTTCCTTTCTTCGCAGTTTCTTTGCAACTTCCTCACAACTTCTCTTTCGTGACCCTCTACCATAAAAGGTGAAAGGAGTGATCATCCCATGACATTCAAAAAACAATGGATCACTGCATTGACAATTAGCGCATTAACCGTCGGAGGCGCATCAGCATACGCTGCGACGAACGATGACTCAAGCACGACAAAACAAGCGAAACACGGACACCACTTCGAAGGTATGAAAAAACACGACATGACGTTACTCTTGAAAAAATTGAATCTGACACAAGCCGCGGCAGATGCTGCCAGGGAGAAAGGGCAATCAATCGCCGATATCGCAAAAGCAAAAGGCATCTCGTTCGCTGATTACAAAAAAGCAGAACTCACAGCAGCAAAGGAACAACTGGCAAGTCTCGTTAAATCAGGCGACTTAACACAAACGCAAGCAGACGACATGCTGAAGCGTCAAACGGAACGGTTCAGTGGCGTCAAGAGTTACGCTGAACTCAAAGACAAGATGCCGATCGGTCGTCACGGCGGACCCGGCTTCTTCAACGAATCGTTGATCGCTGACGTCTTGAAGGCACTCGGACTGAGTCAGTCAAAATTCGATGCCGCGAATCAATCGCTCGCTGCTTATGCGAAGGCACAATCGATTAAGTTCGCTGACTACAAAAAAGCGTTGCTTGCAGCTCAGACGAGTGAACTCAATCAACTCGTCAAAGACGGGAAGATGACGAAAAAACAAGCAACAGAAATCAAGTCTCGTCTGACAGAGGAATACAAGGACGCGAAGAGCTATGATGATCTTCCGGATCGCGGTGAACACGATAAGCGCGGTGACCATGGACCAGGTGGTGTCTTCGGCGACGCGACATCAGCGATTCTAAAAGCACTTGGACTCGATGAAGCGAAATTCAAAGCAGCGGATCAAGCATTGCCTGAATTCGCGGAAGCGAACAAGATTGCTTACGCGGATTTCGAGAAAGCTGTCCTAACAGCGCAAAACGCTGCCGTCGATCAACAAGTCAAAGATGGCAAGCTGACAGAAAAACAAGCGAAACAGATCAAGGAACACATCCAGTCACGAGCGGATGCGGTTTCAAGCTACGCTGATTTGAAAAAAGGACCAGAACACGATGGTCGAGGATACGGACCTGGTCCGGATGGTGACATGCCGGGCGCACCGGATCAAGGACCGGATGCGGATCCGAATGCGAGTGCTACATCCGTCGATTTAGCGATTTAAAGATTAGACCGAGGCTCTTTCATCAGAGCTTCGGCTTTTTTTGTTCACGTTAGGACAATTGTCTTTTAATCATGAATTTCATATACTGGTTCACTTTTTTGAAAAATAAGTCTATTCCTTGAACGAATGTTGCAAATTCCATTTCCTACACCCGATACTAGTAGAGAGAACGTTAGTATCGTAAGGAGGTGACGTGGATGGCTTTTCATGAAGCGATGAATCGGATTCGTCAATCCGACACAGCCCCACTCTATATCGGTGGACTTGAAGTATCCCGTCCGGAAACGGCGGAAGCCTTCTTTCAACAACAGACAGATGCAATTTTTTTATTTGATGTCTCTGGCACGATCATCTATTTCAACGAACAGTTACGGGACATGCTCGGCTATTCCGCTGAGACGCTCTATGAGCACTTTGCCGTCTTCAATCCACCTGATCAAGTCGAAGCGGTGACATCCTTTTTCAATCGTGCGCTACATGGTGAGACCGTTCATTATACGGCACAAGGACTCCATGCCGATCAACACCGGGTTACGTTAAAAATTACGAACATGCCGATCGAACAAGACGAACAAGTCATCGGTGTCTATGGTGTTGCGCGCGATATCACACGTGAGAAACAACTCGAAGAAGATGTCTCGTCCATTCGCTCTCAACTCGAACTGACGGAACAGATACCAGAACTCGTCGTTTTCCACTTCGACGTCAACTCGCAAACGATCGAGTTTTCTCCCGCTTTATTGCATTTTTTAGGTCTTTCAGAAGTCGACGCGACGACGCTTGATCAAGAACAGTTATTCAGTCGGATTCATCCACGTGACTTCGATCCGCTCCGGTTCGAGATGGAACGTTTGATTGCGGGTGAAAAGGAACGTTTTGAAATGGAAGTCTCCCTGCTGACCGCTGACGATACCTATCAGCTGTTACGCTTGAAAGCCTTCCATCGTCCATATCATCCAAACCATCTGTCGGTCGTCCTCTATGATTTATCGGAAGTCGACGAGGCACGACGTCAACTCGTTACGGAACGGGCGCAGGCACGTGAAATCTACGAAGCCGTCAATGCCGCGATCTCACAAATCGACTTGTTCTCGGGACGAATCCTCTTTCACTCACAAGGGTTCCTGCACATCTTTGAAGAATTACCGCAGGATTTAATTCTTAGTCGTGAGTGGTTGTTCGAGCGGTTGGACGTCCGCGATCACGCGACGATGAAACAGTTCATTAGACGGTTGGTCGACGGTCAGGCTGGCACGATCCAGTACCGCCTTCACTTCCCGGATGGTCGCGTCAAATGGATTGAGGACCAACAAATCCCTGTCTTCCAACTGGACGGTACGATTGCCTATACGAACAGCATCATGCATGATATCACGCTTCAAAAAGCGTACGAGGAACGATTGCGGCAGCTCGCTTTACGTGACGCTGTGACGCATCTGCCGAACCGGCAAGCACTGATTGAGACGATCGATGTGTGGCAACAGAAGGACCACCCCTTCTTCGTCCTCACCGTCTCCTTCAACCGGATTGCTGAGATCAATAGTGCCTTCGGACACGGCTCCGGTGATCAGTGGCTACAAGGAACGGCTGCCTTATTACAACAAACAAAGTCAGATGGAACGTTTCTCGGACATCTTGGTGGTGATGAGTTTGCCTTGCTCGTACCGACAAGCGATAAACAGGACGTGACGGCATGCGCCGAGGCACTACTCGATCTATCGGAAACACCGATCTCAATCGAACCATACGCCTTGTTCGCACGTATTTCCGTTGGGGTCAGTCGCTATCCAGAAGACAGTACGGACGCCGTCGAATTGTTAAAGCATTCCTATACCGCCTTACGACGATCGCGTCGTGAAAATCACAGTACGATACACCACTACGCATCGAATCTCGATATCGATTATTACCGGCGCTACCGGCTCGAGCAGGACTTACATTACGCGATCGAACGTGATCAACTGTTCCTCGAATATCAGCCAAAAGTCGACAGCTGGACAGGAAAGATTGTCGGTTTAGAAGCACTGATTCGCTGGCAACACCCGGAATGGGGACGGATTCCACCGAACGACTTCATTCCGCTTGCCGAAGAGAGTGCCTTACATGTCGCAATCGGAGACTGGGTCGTCGAGACGGCGTGCCGTTCGATGCAAGACTGGAAGGCGACCGGAGCAGAGCTTGTTCCAATTTCCGTCAACGTCTCACCGAAACGATTCTTGATCCCCGGCTTCGAACACCATATCGAGCGGATGCTGTCGACGTACGATCTCGCGCCTGAGTTACTCGAACTTGAGATCACGGAAGCGGCTTTAATCATGGATGATCCGATGACGAGTCGGACACTCGAATACGTCAGCCGGATCGGTGTTCGGATCGCACTCGACGACTTCGGGAAAGGCTATTCCTCAATGGTCTACCTGCAGCGCTATCCGATCGACGTCATCAAGATTGATCGGCAGTTCGCGACCCACATCACGGATGACGCCAAAGCCCAAGCGATCGTCAAAAGCATTCTCTACATGGCAGGTGAGTTCAATCTGACCGTCGTCGCCGAAGGCATCGAGAAGCTCCGTCAGCTCGATACGTTCCGGACGCTCAATTGTCCGAGTATCCAAGGATATCTATTCAGTCGCCCGGTTCCAGCGGATGTCATGGTATCGTTCCTCCTGCGGGAGATTTTGTATCCAATCGAAGCCTGTTCCTTGTCGAGCGATACCGTTCCTCGTTTTTCCGTCTCTGGGAAAGTTCGCATGCTGACACATCATGCCCAGTCGTTCGAACTGCCCTTCTCAGACATTGAAGCGCATCAAACGAGTACGCGGGCACTCTATTTTTCGTCAAAGACGTTGTTACCGTTGTCGGACGCAACGTTTGAGATTCGCTTGAGTGAAGACGTTCAACTCGTCTCCTGCACAGTGACGATCACCGGACAACAAGATCATCAATACATCGGTGAATATACGAATCCGATCGAAGCAGAACAGATCATGCGTTTCTTCCAGTCGTTACGTTATCGCCCTTGACCTCTCCACGAAGACGTTCACACACGTCTTCGTGCTTTTTTGTTATAGTAATCCTAAAGCGTTTTACTATGGAAGGGAGGAATGGCATGCAGTCACCACTACCTACGAAACATCATCGCCGCTCTACGAAAGTTCAGCTTTTTCGACGATTACTGATGCTGACGATCGGCGCCATCATCTTCGCGCTTGGACTGAAAGGATTCCTTGTTCCCAATAACATCATCGATGGCGGGATCGTCGGAATCTCGATCATCGGCTCAAAGGTGACGGATACGACGCTCGCTTTGTGGCTGTTCTTCTTGAACATCCCGTTCATCTTTTTCGGCTATAAGCAGATTGGAAAGACGTTTGCCCTGTCAACGTTATATGCGATCTTCGTCATGGCGATCGCAACGAAACTCCTCGAACACATCGGTCCATTGACGAGTGTTGATCTGCTCGCGACCGTATTCGGTGGCTTGATTCTCGGAATCGGCGTCGGGATCGTCATCCGTTCGAGTGGATCACTCGACGGAACTGAGATTCTTGCTGTCTCTTTCAGCCGCTCGACACCGTTTTCAGTCGGTGAGATCGTCATGTTCTTCAACGTCTTCATTCTCGGTGCTGCTGGATTTGTTTTCGGTTGGGACCGAGCGATGTACTCGTTGATCACCTATTTCGTCGCCTTCAAGACGATTGACGTCGTCATCGACGGACTCGATCAATCGAAGAGTGTCTGGATCATTTCGGAGAATTATGAAGAGATCGGTCTTGCGATCATGGACCGACTTGGTCGAAGCATGACGTACTTAAACGGGGAAGGTGCCTTTACCGGTGACGGCAAAAAAGTCATTTTTTGTGTCATCAGCCGGCTCGAAGAATCTAAACTGAAGGACATCGTTCGTGACTTCGATGAACAAGCCTTTATCGCGATCGGCAACATCCATGATGTCCATGGCGGTCGCTTCAAGAAAAAAGATATCCATTAACCGAACGAAGGGAAGGAACGCGGGTGTGGAAAAAACATCGTAAGAAAATCATCGGCGGCGTGATCGTCATCGTGACGCTCGCTGTCATCGTTGTCATCGGGATTTCCGGTTATGTCGGATCATCGTTGACGCAACCGGAACGCGAAGCCTTGACGACGACACCCAAAAAAGCAGAAGGACTTGACTATGAAGATGTCACCTTCCGTTCTTATAAAGACCGGACACGTTTGTCTGGCTGGTGGATGCCAAGCGAAGATGCGAAGTTGACGATCGTTTTCGCTCACGGCTATGGCAAGAACCGGGAACAAGATGATGTTCCTGTCTTCCCGCTATTTAAGAAGTTTCACGATGCCGGATACAACGTCTTGACGTTCGATTTCCGAGGATCGGGTGAATCGGACGGGAAACGCGTTACGGTCGGTGCCAAGGAACAAGATGATCTACTGACAGCTGTTCGTTACGCGAAGTCACGTTCTTCAAAACCGGTCGTCCTCTATGGTATCTCGATGGGCGCAGCGACATCACTCGTAACGGCACCGAAAGCGGATGTCGTCGGTGTCATCGCCGACAGCCCGTTCAGCGACTTAGAGAATTATCTCGCAACGAACCTGCCCGTCTGGAGCGGGTTACCGAACTTCCCGTTCACACCGATCATCCTTGAGATCACGCCACCGTTGACAGGTCTTAATCCAGAACGAGTCAAACCGGTCGAAACGGTCCGGCGCATCGAGTACCCGATTCTGTTGATTCACGGTAAGGATGATGATGCGATTCCCGTCACGGAAAGCATGAAAATCCAAAAAGCTGCACCGCGCTCGGAACTCTACGTGACGGAAAACGGCGGACACGTCCAGTCATACGCGCATGACCGGAAGGCGTATGAAGATAAAGTGTTGACCTATCTGTCTGACTTGCATTGATGGAAGGAGAGACACATGCAACAGCTATCTATATTCTTGACCTGGTTCGTCGCGTTGACGGTAATGACGATCGGACTATTCGTCTCCCGTCGCGCCGGCTATCGTTTGCCCTATGGACGGACGATCGCTTTGATTTGGACGGGTTCTGCCTTGATTGGACTCGCATTTTATCTATTACGTTAAAAACAGCCGCCCACTTCTTTGACGGAACCGGGCGGCTGTTCGTTTATGCTTATCGTTTTAGTACGGCAGCGCCGACGATCTTCAAGACTTCTGGACGACTTAGTTTTTCTTTCCCTTTTGCAAGGGCATCCAGCGTTCCATGTGCGAGTGCAAGTGGAATGTGACAGAATTCATAAATCGTCGTCTCCTTCGGGATGGACGCAAGGTACGCATCGGCTTCCGCGAGATTCTCACGCGCATAGGCGAACATCGTATCCGTCGTCCAACCAGGTGGGAAGTAGCCGACACCACGCTCCGCATCTTCCTGTTGGTTACGAAGGATGTTGACGGCTTGCAAACCACGACCGAATCCGATCGCTTGCTGTTTATCGGTGACGATACCAGCCTTCCAGTACCAGATGTCGGATAACATGACACCGACAAGTCCCGCGACATAGTATGTGTACTCATCAAGATCCGCTTCCGTCTCGACCGTCCAGTCACGCTCAGCCCAGACCGCCATGCCTTCTGCCATCTCAGCCGTCGAATCGAGCACTTTCGGACGAATCGCAGCCGGACAATAGGCGATCCACTCCGGTAGACGAAGGGTCACTTCTGGTAGGTGTGCCGTATACGGCGCAATCAACTCAAGATAGGCGGTAGCGGAAAATGTGCCCCGCATCAACAATGCCGTCTCCCGGAGCAACATCGTCTTGACGTCCGTCGCCAAGTCCTCATGGTCTTCAATCTCATCGATGGCGCGCATGCATAGATAAGCAGCACCGACCGCTTCCTGTAAGTCTTGCGATAGTCGACTAATCGGGATGTAGAAGGTGCGACTCGTCGCTTTCAATACTCGGTTCGCGTCTTTTTTCAGCTGCTTCGTCTCATTCATTCCTGACAACTCCCTCTTTGGCTCAAAAGGTTTCTTTTCTCTCCATTACTATACACGATTCAACGCGTTTCAGCATTCGTTTCATGATAAGAAAGACTCCCTTTGCGCTAGATTCAGGCAAAGGGAGTCTTTTCATCCTCGTTTGAAGCGTATCGTTCACAAGAAAAATACGTTCCAATGACATTCAAATGGAATCATTTTTCCTGTTGTTTCAAGAGTTGTCCGATCAACCCTGTGCTACGGGAGGCTTCCGTGTTCTCTTCTTGGATCGACAAGTAGACTTCCTTCCGGTGGATGTCGACCTGTCGCGGTGCCTTGATACCGAGCTTGATTTGATCGCCTTCAATCGCAAGAATCGTCAGTTCAATGTCGTCACCGATTTGAATCGCTTCTCCCGTCTTTCGTTTGAGTACGAGCATCAGCGACCACCTACTTCCGTCAAGCTGCCGATCAGATGACGATTCGTATATGTATCGTCTAAGATGATTTGTTTCGCGAGTCGTTGTTTCGTCTCCATGACGAAGGGTGCCCGTAAGTTCGTCGTCGACGTCGTGAACGGATCTCGCAACGTGACCGTCGTATAGACAGCGACTTGCGCCGTATCCTCAATCCCGAGCTGCTCTTTTGCTGCGTCCGGTAACTCGAAGACGTATTCCGGATCAATCCAGAACGGGTTCGTCACGACGAACGCACACTCCGGCTGATCAATCGATTGAAACGACCAAAACGGTACGCCCTCTCCGAACGGGAGCAGGATGAAGCGCTTCGCGTCCGGAAAACCCGGTAATTCGGACGCGAAAGTAATGATTTCCGTCTCTTCAATCGTGATAGTTCCAAAAAAATCGGTTTCGATTTGCATGTCGTTATCCTTCCCCGTCGAATATGCCACCAACCGGCCACATATTCAATTGATTTTGTTCTTGTAAGAAAATCTCGACCTGTCCGTCTTTTACGGTCAGCTCCGGTTGATGCGTTTCGACATCGATCTTCGGACGATTCGCGGTGTAGCTCAATCGGACTTCCGCCGGTGTAAAGGTCGTCTTGACCCGATCGAGACTCCGCGGGATGAATCCGAGTGTCGTCACTTCGGCAGGCGGTGTGTCGTTAGCTCTTGCAATCCGCGCGACCGTTCCCCCGCCCTGCTCGATCCGCATCAGTTGATCCCCTTCCGAAGCTCTCTGCGCGACCGCTTCCTGTCCCTTTTGTCGACCGTAAGCAGCGTACTGCCGAACGGACTCGAGCGCAGGAACACGCCCCATCTCGATCCAGGCTTGTGTCGAATCGATCTCAAGACGTGCCGCGACGGTTTCAATCGACAATTCCCCGCGGGGCTGTTCGATCGAAAGGGAGGCAGGTGTCTGCTTCTGCTCGATTTGCGGACGTGTGATGTTCATTCCGATTCGCGCTGCCGTCTGACGCATTTCAAGATGTGGAAGATTCATCTGCCTTCACCCCTTATCGTAGGAAATCGAGTAACGTCGGTTGAATGATTCGTGCTCCGGCGCTGAGAGCCGCTCGGTGTAATGTTTCGTACGACTTCAGTTCCATGATGACTTTTTCCGCCTCGATGTCTTCGTTATCCGACATGACCGTCTTTGCGATGATTTCCTGATCCTCGAGCCGTGACGTGTTCAAATCCATCCGGTTAACCCGTGCCCCGAGATCCGCACGCGTCTCGACCGTGCCGTTCACCATCTCATCGATATCCTTCAACATACCGGATAAAGCAGCTCCATTATTGTCAGCATTCGTCCCTAGGGCATCGTAGACTTTTTTCAACGTTTGGAACGTTCCCGGTCCAAAGACGCTAAGCGGCGAGATGTTGACTTGGACTTCGATACCGGAAGAGACTTCATATTGAATCGACTCCGTCTCCTTACCTGTTGGATCTCCATCCGTGAAGACACCGTCAACAGGACCTGAAGCACTTGCTAAGTAATCACGCAATCCGTCCATCGAGACGAATTCCGTATCCGTCTTCGTCCCGTTGAAGATCCCTTTTTCATTGTATTTCGTATTCGCGAGCGTCCCGATGTGTTCGATCAATTGACCGACCTCGCTCTGGATCGCTTTACGCTGTGTCGCATCATACGTATCCGTCGCCGCCTGTGTCGTCAACTCACGAATCCGGCTCATCGCCGACGTGACTTCGTTAAGGGCCGAATCCGTCAAGTCCATCCAGCCCGTTGCTTCACTGGCATTTTTCTTGAACTGTTCGACTTCTCGTACTTCCGTCCGGTAACGCACGCCCTGCATCGCGACGACCGGATCATCGGATGGACGCTGAATTTTCTTCCCGCTGATCAATTGCTCTTGAAGCGTGCTCAAGCGCTGATAGCTAGAGGATAAGTGCCCGATATTCGTTTTCGTCAACATCGTTTGTGTTACTCTCATCTATTCATCACCGTCCTACGAGTCCCATACCGTTGATGATTTTATCGAGCATCTCATCGACGGTCGTAATATTTCGTGCTGCCGCATTATAAGCGTGTTGATACTGAATCATCATCGTCATCTCTTCATCGATCGAGACGGCAGACATCGACATACGGCGTTGATCCGCACTCTCCATCAAGACAGCGGCACTCTTCCCGAGGCGCGCGACTTGTTCGGTCGAAACTGCCATGTTGCCGATGACGTTTTGATAGAACGAGCCGATCGTCGTCGTCGTGTCCGACTTCGTAAACGTAATGCTTGCCGTCTTCATTTTCGCTAGTTTCAGCGCTCCTTGACTGTCACCGATGTTTCCATCCGTCGACGTCGCAATGTTATCGAGACTCGCTTTGATGTCCGTACCGACAGAAATCGTTGCTGCCGTGATGTCGCCACTTGTCGAAGCAAAGAACGCATTCGATCCCGCTGTCCCGTCTTTTTTCAAGTTCGTCGCGTGCGCGGCGTTGAACGCATCGGCGAAGGTCTTCGCCATCTCATCAAGTTGACTCTCCATCTTGACGTATTCACCGACAGCTTGACCGTTTCGGTCTTGCCCGTACATCTCGATCAATCCTGTCAAACGACCTGTTGAGAAACCGCCTAGCTGATCGAACGTGTAAGTTTGTGTCTCCGATTTGAAGCCTGTGTATAGTCCTTGATCGTTCGTCGTGAAGGTTAGTGTCCCTGCTTTCGGTAAGTCGGAGTCGACCGCAAGCAGCTTGTCCCCATTCGGAAACTTGATGTTGACGTCAATACGTCCTTCTGCATTGCGTAACGCATTCCCCATCTTCCCTGTTTCAATCGCCTGAGCGTCTACCGTCACTTTTTCGAAATCGACATATTGAGCAAGTTCATCAAAGTAGCGATCACGTTCATCATAGAGCGCGTTCGGCAAGGTACCGAGCGGTTCGACGACATGGATTTCCGTATTGATGTTATGGATTTTTTGCAAGAGATCGTTGACTTTTTTCGTCGAGACATCGATTTCACTTTTTAAGTCTGATTTGACTTGATTGATTGCCTTCGACATGTAGTTGAAGGTCTGTGCGAGTGTCTCTGCTTTTTGCCGGACGACACTGCGCGCACCTGAGTCCTGCGGGTTCGTCGACAAGGTCTGAAGTGATTCCCAGAATCCGTCGAATGCCTTCGCAAGACCCGTATCCGACGGTTCATTGATGATATCTTCCATCCGTCCGAACGCCGCTTCCTTCGTGCCGTAATAGGAAACCTTCGTCACTTCATCCCGGTATTGCTTATCGAGCATGATGTCACGAATCCGCTCGATCATTTCTCCGCGGACACCCGTTCCGACTTGACCATTTCGGCCAGATCCAAGCGATATCGAAAGCTGTTCTGTCGTTCCCATGACGAGACGCTGACGAGAGAATCCTTCCGTACCGGCGTTCGCAATGTTATTTCCAGTCGATTGCAGGGCCCACTGGTTCGTCGTTAATGCCCGACGTCCTGTCTCAAGCCCCATGAAAGTCGATCCCATCCGTATTCCTCCTTACGCGTTTCGGTTAAAGTGTGTCTGGTTCAGTGCGGACTGCCCATATGTGAAGTCGTCTGCTTCTGGAATCAAGAGTTGAAGATGCCAATCCAAATAGTGCAACGATTGCTCTAGCAACTCCGCGTTTAGTGTGTTGAGCTGCCGCAACTGACCGATCGTCTGCAATAATGTCCGGAGTGAGTCGATATCTTCCGGGTGCGTCTCGATCCATTCGGTCATCGTCACGCTACCCATGAGTGCAAGTCGTTCTTGCTCTAATGCTTCAATCCGCTTGATATGTACCGGTTCTTCCTTGACGATTTCAGACAAGCGACGCATGTCGTTTGCAATCAAGACGTGCTTCTTTTCTTCTGCGAGCGCGAGCAATTGAGCGTGCGCCTCGTTGAGTTGATTGATGAGTTGCATTCGGTTTCTCCTTCCGAATTAAAAAGGTTCCATTCATATAAAAAACGACCCGCGCATCCGTGCCCCGAGTCGCCTCCATTTTCTACGATGTTCCGCTTACAGGTTCAAGAAACGTTCCGCGATTTTTTTCGCGTCCGGTTTATAGGTTCCATCCTGGATCGCCTGCTTGAGGGATTCAATCTTTTCAGTCCGTGACGTCTGTGTCTCATTAAAACGCGCGCGCGCTTCTGTTGAGATACTGACTTCGTCCGGACGGTTCGTGCGTTGGTTTTTTGTTCCTTCTACTGATTGAGTTCTTTCGTACGTTTTGGGCATGTTCACCCATTTCGTAGAATCAATTCGCATGTGAACACCTGCTTTCTAGACTACAAGATTCTTAGTTCAAGTCCGATACGTCCTTGGTTTCGAAGAGTCAGAAGAGTCAAGCATCGCCTGGGCGAGGTCACGTCGTAAACGATCACGACATGCGGCACAAATCGTGCCTTCACGGGAGGGCTTCCCGCAATTCTCACACATGATTTCCATTTGGGAAATCTCGGAGATCAATAAGCGCCCTTCCTTGATGTAACGGAAGACGGTATCTCGACTGACACCCGTTCCGATCTCGACATCTTTAGGTGAAGTCCGGATTTTTCGTCGTTCTCGCAGAAATTCGCGCACCTTCTCAAAATCCGTATGATCCTTTCGTATGCAATCAATACACAGTTCTGAAGATTGACGCACGACTAACTTTCCGCAAGATTTACAATTGATGACATCCATTTCTTTCACCTCATACAGAGTATCGGCAGGATTGTCGCTTTCTTAAACACTTCGAAATAAAGTTACAGCAGAAATTTCTTTTGCGCCTGCCTCCTTCAGTCGAAACATTGCCTGCCGAAGAGTCACACCTGTCGTGTAGACGTCATCGACGAGCACAATGTTCTTCCCTTTGACGTCATTTGTCACGCAAAACGGATTACTTCGCGCAAGCCGAGCCTGTCGTCCTGCCTTACTTTGGGCAGGACCCTCCAAACGATTCAAATACGGCGCGATTTTCCCACGCATCTGGCGTGCGATCAACTCCGCTTGATTGAAACGACGGTCTGCGAGACGCTCGGTGCTTAACGGTATCGGAACAAGAACAGCTTGTTTGATTTTTACCTTCTTCAAGTCATCGGTAAACATCTCAAGCAACGCAGTATCTCCGAGAAACTTGAACCGACGCATGAATTCCTTGGCTGCATCATTGTACAGATAAAGAGGTGTCGTCTGGAGGGGCAGCCCTTGTTGCCGCCACACCGTACAATCTGAACAGCATGGCGAACCCGGCTTTCCACAATCGACGCATTCCCCTCTTTTTACAAACTTTATTTTACAGGTCGGACAGGTCACTTGCCTAGTCCAGAGATTTCCGAGTTCCCAACTAGGTAGATAGACCTCTTGACAGAATAAACATCGATTCATGGTTGCACGGCATTCGCTTTTTTAATGTGATGGATCGCTTCATACATCGCATCACTTCGGTCATTCGCGCAAAATAAAATGTCACCATCCGGATACGCCGACGATCGTCCGACACGTCCGCTGATTTGAATCAAGGCTGCCGTACTGAATCCGTGATCGGCATCAAGAATCGCAACCTGGACGTTTTCGATCGTCACACCCCGCTCTAGAATCGTCGTTGTCAGTAAGATTCCTGTCGATTGTCGAAAGCGTCGGACCTTCTCGACTCGTTCTGAATCCGCGGCATGGACCGTCTCGACGGTATAGCCTGCATCTGCGAATCGGTTCTGCCATCGCTCAAGCTCCGCAATACGCGAGACGAACACGAGCCGTGGTACAGCAGCATGACGCGCCAACCAATCGAATACGATCTGTTCGGTATAAGGTACGACGAGCTTTGGTACCGGTAACGGATACCCGTGATAGCGCCGCATCAGTCGGACTATCGGAAAGCGTCGATGCCAAAACGAAGGGGTGGCGCTTAATAAAATCAAGGCAGCGTCTTTCGTCATTGCTCGTTTGACGTACCGGTGCAACGTCCGGTCCATCCGGTAAGGGAAGGCATCGACCTCATCCAAGAAGACGACATCGAAACAATGCCGGTAATGAATCAATTGGTGTGTCGTACTGACCGTGATGTCACCTAACTCGAGACGCTCCGATGAACCACCGTATAAAGAGACAATGGACGTATTTGCGAATGCTCGCTTTAAATGCCCTGTCAATTCCCGGACGACATCCGCCCGAGGTGCTGCGACAAGAACACGTCGTCCGTTTGTAAGGGCGTCGGCGATTCCTGGAAAGAGCATCGGCGTTTTTCCGGCACCACACACGGCATGGACAAGAAGTCGTTTCGGACGCAAGACGGTCTGCTGGATTGCTTGTGCGATGCGCAGTTGCGCCGGCGTCAACAACAATGGTCCGTGTTGCGACGGGATCACTGGATCAAGCGCCTCCAAATCCGTCACAAGCCTCCCGCAGCTTCGCAATTTGCCATAAGCGAGACATTTTCGGCAATAATAACAGGCTGTTCCACATGTACAGGCACCTCGTACTGGTAGTGCGCCACACCGTTGACAACGCCATGTCACGGCTGGAATGTATCGATATGTTTCGTTTGGTGTATCTATCCATTCAGCAGGTACGAGTCGTCCTCGAAGATCCATCATCATGACCTCTCCTTTCTGTGACGTTCCTTTCTCGCATATGCCTGGTATCTCCTTGTCCGCATTCGTTCCTGCTCCATCGCTTTTTTCCTCAGTCAAATTAAGAAAATAGTGTATGTTATGTCTCTAAAAGTTGTCGTAAGTAGAATCATTCATGAAAATCGAGGATTTTGACAAAACAAAAGCAACAGGTATTCTCAATGTAAGAGAATTCCTGTTGCTCATCTGTTTTCTCGGATATATTGTTCATTCCGCTGCATGATACCATGTGATACCAATTGCACCAGGTCCGAGGTGGGTCCCGATGACGGGTCCGAAGAAGCTCATCTCGATGCGCGCCTGCGGGAAAAGTGCCGTTAGTTCGGCAATTTCTGCTTCTGCTTTCATAGAATCCTCAGCATGGATGACACCGATGACATATCCTGCTCCGTCTCCTTTGATGTCATCCTTCATCATTTCCTCGATCCGATTGACCGCTCGCTTGAACGTCCGGATTTTTTCGAACGGAACGATTTTCCCGTCGATGAAGTGAAGGACCGGTTTTATCTTCAGAAACGAGCCGACGAATGCCTGTGCGACACTCAGACGTCCACCGCGCTGGAGATGGGCTAGATCGTCGACGACGAAGTAGGCTCGAATCTGTTTTTTTAATGTCTCCAGACGATCAACGATCGTCTCTGCCGTCGCTCCTGCATCTCGCAAACGAACGGCTTCTTGGACGAGAAACGCTTGCGGCATACAGGAAATACGTGAATCGATTGGATGGACGTTGACATGCTCCACCATCATGTTGATCGTATGTAACGCTTGATACGTTCCACTGATCCCACTCGATAGTGTGATACCGATGATATCCGTTCCTTCCGGCAATTGCTCGAACGACGCAACGAAATCACCGATGTTCGGTTGTGATGTCGTTGGGAGGCTGCCCGTCTGGATGCGTTCATAAAATTCAGCTACTGAGATGTCAAACCCTTCTCGATAGGCGTCACCGTCGAAGATGACACTAAGTGGTGCGACGTGCACTTGATGTTCTTCACAATAGGTAGTTGGCAGATAGGCTGTGCTATCCGTTAAGATCACAATCTGGCTCATCCGTGAATTTCCTCGCTTTTATAGTTCCGTCGTGACGCTGCCGAATGTGACACGCCACAATCGTTTTTAAGTGTAGCATTTTTCCTTGGATAAAAAAAGAAAGACGGGAGCCCCGGCTCCTGTCTTTCGAGATATTAGACGACGACCCATCCACGGCGGATTGATTCGACGACGGCACCAGTACGGTCCGGTACATTCATCTTCCGAAGGATCGATGAGACGTGGTTCTTGACCGTCTTTTCACTGATGTATAACGTATCGCTGATCGCGCGGTTTGAGAAGCCGTCCGCCAGTAACTGTAAGACTTCGCATTCGCGACGTGTTAGAACGTGGAGCGGTGCTTCCGCGACTCGTTTTTCAACAGGCTGTGATGCCATCGTTTGTTTCATCTTCATCAAACGACGATATTCCTGTAACAAGTTCGGTGTGACCTTCGGATGGACGTAGCCACCTTCGCGGTATACGGAACGAATCGCATTGACGAGCTCATCGGTTGCCATTTCTTTTAAGAGATAACCGACCGCGCCCGCACCGAGTGCGTGCATGACATACGTCTCATCATCATGAATCGATAAGATGATGACACGGACGTCCGGATAGACTTCCATCAGACGTTTTGTTGCTTCGACACCATTGACTTGCGGCATGTTGATATCCATTAAGACGATATCCGGTTGGTGGGTTTCGACGAGCGAGATGACTTCCGCTCCGCTTTCCCCCTCCGCTACGACGACGAACTCTTCTTCGAAATCAAGAATTCGTTTAACGCCTTCGCGGAATAACTGATGATCGTCGACGATGACTACTTTCACTTGCTCGTTGTTCACAGTGTTTCCCCTCTCGCTTCAGATTCCTCGATCGGAATCTTTACCTTGATGACCGTACCTTTTCCGGGTTGCGTCTCGATTTCGAATTCACCATCGATCAATTCGATCCGCTCACGCATACCGACGAGTCCGAATGACTCGTCACACGACGCGACGATGGAATCAAAATCAAATCCAACGCCATTATCCTTTACATGGATTCGTACGGAATGTTGATATTGTTCTATGATAATACGAATGTCACTCGCTTTGGAATGCTTAACTGCATTTTGGACGGCTTCTTGCACGATTCGGAAGACAGCAACTTCATACGTCGAATCGATTCGTTCACCGCCTCCAAGATAGTTGAAGTGAACCGGAATATTCGAAATTTCTTGAATATGACGAAGATAACGTTCGAGCGTCGGAACGAATCCGAGATCGTCAAGCGTCATCGGACGTAAATCGTATATGATACGACGGATATCAGCAAGCCCATCCCGAATCAACGTCCGTAAACGGTGAATTTCTTCAAAAGCTGCCTCTGCCCCATTGTGCTGGTGAATCTTTTCAATCAAATCTGCTCGGATCAAGACATGGGCAAGCGTCTGTGCCGGACCATCATGCATATCGCGCGACAGCCGGCGGCGTTCATTTTCGGCGGACTGGAAGACTTTTAGACCCATCTCCTGCTTTTGCATCGCCTTTTCATATTTTTCATTCATCATCTGCATATCGTCCGTCAAGAAGTTCAAGACGACCGAGACACGTCCAATCAATTGATCTGCTCGTTCTATCGTCTCATCGAGCTGAATCAGTCGGCGCTCGAGCTCATCACGTCGTTTTCGGCAATTCATCTCGTCTCGTTGATTGATGAACGATTCGAGCTGCAACGCGTTTGCAGTCTCATAGGCCGACCGGACATCCTGTTCCGAGTAGCTGTCGAAGTTCTTACTGACGACGACGAGTCGCGCCTTCGCATCCTTGATATGCCGTTCAAGTCGTTCTGCTTCTTTTATATAGTCGTGCACCCGAATCTTCAGGTCGCGTAGTTCTTGCTGAATTTCGGCATATTGCTCGCGAGAATTTTCCGTGATCCGGACGATTTCTTCCCGACTCTCTTCTACGACGCCGATGATGTTCTGTACGATATCATTCAAGGATAGCCGCTCCCTCATCTCATTCGTCATGGTACTCCCTCCATTCCTTGCCAGTCGTCTACGGTTGTCTCTCTCTTGGAACGTCGTTATGCTAGAGAGAACTAGTTAACGAGGAGGACATTTTTGATTATGACATTATCTAATTATTATACAGTAAAAGAAAACGGTTTCCACGAAATCATTATCCAAAAGTCACGATTCATCACCTATTTAGCGCGTGCAACGACGGAAGAACAAGCCCAGGCGTTCATTTCCGAGCTGAAAAAAAAACACCACGATGCGAACCATAATTGTTCCGCCTACGTCATCGGTGAACGCAATGAGATCCAAAAAGCGAATGATGACGGTGAACCGAGCGGAACAGCTGGTGTTCCGATGCTCGAAGTATTGAAAAAGCGTGACTTGCGCGATACGGTCGTCGTCGTGACACGGTATTTCGGCGGCATCAAGCTCGGTGGTGGTGGATTGATTCGCGCATATGGTTCGAGTGTCTCTGAAGCATTGAACGCAGTCGGTGTGGTCGAACGGATCGAGCATACCGTCGTTTCTGTCAATGTCGATTATACATGGCTTGGTAAACTCGAGAACGAACTGCGGGCAAGCGTCCATCCAATTGATCAGATCCATTACCTCGATCAAGTCCAGATCGACGTCCTCGTCAAGACAGCCGATGTTCCGGATTTTCTCGACTGGATGACGAATATGACGAATGGTCAAGCTGAGTTGTCAAGCGGCTCTACACGCTACCTCGAACGTGACATTATTTCCTGAACTGCTATACTGATTATAAAGAATTTTAAAGTTTTTCAAAAATTCAGAAAAAGTTAGGAGTTAATGAACGTGGAAGAGCGAACCCGAAGCAATAAAAAAAAGATAAAGAAAAAACGTTCTTGGTTCAAAGTGTTCGTGATCAGTTTTCTTATCGTGCTTATTGGCGGAGGGGCGACCTTCGCGTATGTCGCGTACAAGACATTTCAGACCGCAAACGACTCAAAACTCGATTTAGCTCGTGGTGACAAGTCCGAGAAACGAGAAGCTGCCATTGATTTGACGAAAGATCACTTTTCCGTTCTGCTCGTCGGAACGGATGAACGACCTGGTGACACTTCCTCACGTGCTGACACGATGATTGTCGCGACATTCAACAAGGACGATCAGACCGTTGATATGGTCAGCATCCCCCGTGATTCACTCGTCGAGATCCCTTCTGTCGGTTACGAAGATAAAATCAATCACTCTTATGCCTTTGGTGGCATCGATTCAACGATTGAAACCGTCGAGACGTTACTCGATATCCCAATCGACTATTATGCCTCGATCAACTTCAACGGTGTCGTCGCGATCGTTGACGCCTTAGGTGGCATCGATGTCGACGTCAAATTACCGATCGATACGCTCGACTCATCCGATAAGCGCAATGGCGTCAAATTGGAGCCGGGGAAACAAACGTTGAACGGAGAGGAAGCACTCGCTTATGCCCGAATGCGTTATCAAGATCCTGAAGGTGATATCGGTCGAACAAAACGCCAACAACAAATCGTCGAAGCGATCGTCGATCAATCCACCTCATTCGGTTCCATCACGAAATTGAACAGTCTGATGGATGCGACCGGTGATAACTTCAAAACGAACATGTCGTTGACGGAAGCATTCCAATTGCAACCATTCATCAAAAAAATCGGTTCGGTCAACCGGATTGATTTAAAAGGAACGGATACGAAAATCAACGGCGTCTACTACTACCAACTTGATCCGACTTCACTTGCGGATGCAAAAACGACGTTGAAGGAACAGCTCAATCTACCGACTGATGAGACAACGGACGGCACTATGACGGAGGCTGCAGATGATTCGGTCACTTCAACCAACTGATCATACGTCACTATTAGACGTTCAGCGCCGCGCTTACAAGATTGAAGCACGATTACTCGAAACTGCTGATTTCCCGCCATTGCGAGAAACGATTGATGACATCAACATAGAGGCACCGACTGGTTTTGTTTATGTTATCGACGATAACATCACTGGTGCCGTCACGGTTGATGCTCTGACAATCACCCGTCTCGTCGTTGATCCGGCATACTTCCGGCAAGGGATTGCACAATCCTTGTTGCAACATCTATTCGAACACAGTCACGCAAAACATGTCATGACCGGAGCGCGTAATCTTCCCGCGCTCGCTCTTTATGCTCGCTTCGGCTTCACGGAAGTTCGACGCGTATTCCGCGATGAGATTGAACTCGTCTTCTTGACGCGCATGTGACGTCTAATAACAAAGCAGCAGTGGACAAATGTCCGCTGCTGCTTTGTTATTATGCTTTGTTATTTAGAAGAAAAGAAACCCAAGCACTGCACCGATCAGAACGATGCGAAGCGGTGACTGCTTGTAAAAACGTAACAGACAAAATAATCCGAAAGCCATCAAGAAGTCGAGTCCACTTTTAATACTCGATGTAAAAATCGGATCGTACAATGCCGCGAGTAAGATACCGACGACGGCAGCGTTGACCCCGATCAACATCCGACCAACCGACTGATTTTTTCGGATGCGATCCCAGTACGGCAAAACACCGATGACGAGTAAGAAACCGGGAAAGAAAATCGCAAGCGTCGCAAGGATGCCTCCAGAAATACCAGAGACGATCGTACCGAGATACGTCGCGAATGTGAAGAGAGGTCCCGGTACTGCTTGTGCCGCTGCATATCCGGCAAGGAACGTATCCGTATTCATGAGTCCAGGTACGAGCAATTGCTCAAGAAACGGCAAGACGACGTGCCCGCCACCAAAGACGAGAGCTCCGGCACTGTACATGATACTCGTCAGCTGAATGTTTCCAGTTGTCGCTTGAGCGAGAAGCGGTGTGATAGCGAGTAAGACGAAAAACAAGACGAGTGCGATGACGCTAAACATTCGTGGTACGCGAATTGACAACGAACCACCTGTCTCTGTCTCTTCTTTGAACCAGAAGAAAGCAATAAGACCTGCGAGTAGTAAGACTCCGACTTGCACCAATGGATGGGCGATCAAGAGCACGGCTGCGAGCGCCAGTAACATCAAGGTCAGGCGTTTGGCACCTGTCGCAAGCTTCATTCCCATACCCAGAACGGCGTCAGCGACAATCGCGACCGCAACCAGTTTTAATCCGTGAATGAATCCAGCTTCTGCAACGTCGAACCGTGTCGCAAGAAGCGCGAACAGAATCAAGGCGATACTCGACGGCAACGTGAAGCCGATGAAGGAAATAATTGCTCCTGCTACCCCACCACGGATCAGTCCGATGCCCATTCCAACCTGACTCGAGGCTGGACCGGGTAAGAATTGACAGAGCGCGACTAAGTCAGCATAGGCTTTCTCGTCGATCCATTTTTTCCGTTTGACATATTCTTCATAAAAATACCCGAGATGGGCGACCGGACCACCGAACGACGTCCATCCGAGCTTAAACGACACTAGAAAGATTTCGATTAAACGATGCATGTTTCACCTCCATCTTTCATTTTACATAAAAATTGTTAAGTTCTCGTGAACTTCAATAATTTTTCTTCCCGTATGTTCCCTTTCGCCACAATTTCTCCATAGGACCTTGTGCATGATGTTTTAGATATCTGTTTGATGCGATACCTTGCGTAATCAAAAGCAGGAATACAAGTAACAGACCTTGCCATAAAGGCGTCGTTTCAAACTGACCGCTCAGGAAGATGAAACATGTAAAGACGAGTGTGTGCATTAAATAGTTCGTCAATGCCATCCGCCCCAGTCCAGCAAACCACCGCATCCGTCCAGCACGGACGAGTAATGCGACAGCACAAGCATAGGTGATAGCAAGCGTCCGACCTGATAACCAGACATAAAAGAGATTAGATGAACCGTCTGGTACGTCCATATGTGAATGAATGATTCCTACGAATGATGGCACCGTCAGCAACAGGCTGATTCCGAACGTCCACCAGAGAAAACGATTCGTCGGCGGTCGTGTGCTGAAACGTTCCATCAACAACGCCCCGATTAAGAACAGCGACAGGATTTGCGGCCATATGATACCGGTGTTCAGAAAGGATTGCGGTAGTTGAACGGTTATCTCATCGTGAATGAAGCCGACAATATCCCGGGAAGCGACCAACGATTGCAAGAAATCATTCTCTTCGATACTCGATTCATCTCCGAATTCGTTAGCATATTGGTAAATCGATATGTAAATCAGGAAAGTATACACTTGACCGACGACTGCAACTAACATTTTCGTAATCGGCTTTGCTTTCGTAAATAATAACAAGATGAAACCAGTCAACGCATACGTATGTAAAATATCGCCCTGCCACAAGCATAAATGCACTAGTCCAATGAGAAAAAGAATCCCCAGACGACGCGCAAAAATCATCTTCGATAATCCTTTTTGTCGCAAACGCTGGATGAACAAATAGAATCCTGCTCCGAACAAGACACTAAACAGCGTATAGAATTTCGTCTGGATGAAGAGATCAAAAAACAGACGAATCCATTGGTCCGCTTCCCCCATCATCGCATGTGATCGATCCCCAAGAAAACTTGGCATATTGACGAATAGGATTCCGCATAATGCAAAACCCCGTAACACATCTAAATAAACGATGCGTTGATTCAACTGTTGTTCCAACCTAACACTTCCTTCCTAAAAAAAGGGGCTGACTCAAAAAAAGAATGACGCGTCTTTTCACGCCCTTTCCTCAGGCGAGACACAAGCCAGTTTTCCTGCTTCATTCAAGCAGGAAATCAGGTCTTGTTTGTCTCTGACAGC